>NZ_JARWOP010000286.1 GCF_029868745.1 Nocardia wallacei
ATCGAGTTGCTGGTCCGGTCCACGAATGCCAAGGGTGAACCGGTGCCCGGGCTTGGGGTCAACCCCCCTCCCGGTCCCCGGGGGGGGGGTCCGGGGGGGGGCCGAGCGGGTGCGGCGCCGGGCGGCATGCCGCCGGCGGGGCCCCACGGCCGCGGAACTTGTTGCGGCGGAACCGGTGCTGAAGAGGGCGCCCAGTGCGGACGCGGTGGCGGAGCCGGTGCCCGCGAGTGCGGGGCCGACTACCGAACCGGCGCCGGCCAGTGCCGAGCCCGTCCCGCCCACCGCGGAACCGAGCGCGGCCGAGCCGGTGTCCACCGCCGCGGAGCCCGTGCCGAGGACCGCCGAACCGGTGGCCGCTCCCGCGGAACCCACTGCGGCGGAACCGGTTCCACCGACCGCCGCGGATCCGGTGGCCGCGGCCGAACCCACCGCCGCCGAACCGGTGCCGAGAATACTGGCGGAACCCGTACCGAGCAGCGACGGCAGCTCCAGCAGCCCGATACCCGCGGCCGCGTCCCGAGCGGTCGGATCGGCCGAGGGTGACTGCCGCGACGAGTTCGGAGATCCCGGCGAGGACGGGGCCTGTGCGACGCCGTCCCGCGACATCGGGCCCTGCGAGGCTTGATCCTGCGAAGACTGGTATTGCGGGGCTCGATCCTGCGAGGACTGGCCCTGCGGCCCCTGGTATCGGGGTGGATCGCCCGCGCCGGATCGCCCGGGAATGCTCAGGGGCGCGCCGCTGTCACCATCGCCCGAGCCGAAGGGGGCGCACTGCGGACAGCCGCCATTGGGCTGTGCCTGCGCCGCGAGGGGCCCCAGCAGGCCGCAACCGGCGACTATTCCGGCAACTGCCGCTACGCGCGCTATGCGACCAACGGTCATGCGCTTGCCTTCCCCTCATCGTTCAGCGCAGATCTTCAACCCGGTCGCCTCTACATCCGGGAATACAACGGACGCCGATCATCATAACTGCCGGGTGTTTGCTCCCGCAGTGGGATCGTGTGACGTGCCCCACCACCGGGTATGCACGTCTATCGACCCCGCCGGGACGGCCCGGGCGGGAACGACGAGCCGGATGCGCCCGCCGCGCCGAGGCTCGGACCTCGGCAACAGCCGGGCCACACCCGGTTCCTCACAACTCGCACAAGGTCATTCGACACCGACCGGGCGCCGGATCGAAACCGCGGGGAAGGGTGCGGCGCGTCGTGCGATTCGGTCGTTCGTGTCGGGCAGGGGAAGGATCAGGCGCCGTACACCGGCTCCGGCGGCGTCGCCTTGGCAATCAGCTCGCGCACCACTGCGCCCAGCTCCGCGGGCTCCCAGCGGGCGCCGCGATCCACCGGCGAACCGTGCCGCCAGCCGTCGGCCAGGGCCACCTTGCCGCCCTCCACCTCGAACATGCGGCCGGTCACACCCGCCGAATCCGGGCTGCCCAGCCAGACCACCAGCGGCGAGATGTTCTCCGGGGCCATCGCGTCGAAGCCGTCCTCGGGCTTGGCCATCATGTCGGCGAAGACCGTCTCGGTCATCCGGGTCCGGGCGCTCGGCGCGATGGCGTTCACCGTGACCCCGTAGCGCGCGAACTCCGCGGCCGCGGTGATGGTCAGCGCCGCGATCCCCGCCTTGGCGGCGCCGTAGTTGCCCTGGCCGACGCTGCCCTGGAGACCGGCCCCCGAGCTGGTGTTGACGATGCGGGCGTCGACCGGGCGTCCGGCCTTCGACTCCGCGCGCCAGTACTGCGCGGCATGCCGCATGGTGGCGAAGTGGCCCTTGAGGTGCACCCGCACGACCGCGTCCCACTCCTCCTCGGACAGGTTCACCAGCATCCGGTCGCGAACGATCCCGGCATTGTTGACCAGCACGTCCAGGCCGCCGAAGGTCTGCACGGCCTGATCGATCAGCCGCTGCGCACCTGCCCAATCGGCGACGTCGTCCCCGTTGACCACCGCCTTGCCGCCGAGTTCGAGGATCTCCTCTACGACCTGGGCCGCCGGGGAATCCGCCCGGGGCGTGCCGTCCAATTCCGCGCCGAGGTCGTTGACCACCACATTGGCGCCGGCGGCGGCGAAGGCGAGCGCGTGCGCGCGGCCGATGCCCCCGCCCGCACCCGTCACGATGACGGTGCGGCCCGCACAGATCCGGTCGGTGTTGTCTGCCATGTTCGTCGCTCTCATTTCGATTGTGCTGCGTGGGTTTTCGACGCGTCGTTGGCCGTGGCCGCGGCCAGGAACGCCGGCCGTTCGCCGCCGCCGTGCACCAGCAGCGACCCGCCGCTGACGTAACCGGCCAGCGGCGAGGCCAGGAACAGGGCCACCTTGCCGATCTCCTCGGGCGCGGCCAGCCGCCCCAGCGGGACGGTCGCGCCGACCGCGGCGATCCCCGCCTCGTCGCCGTAGTGCAGGTGGCTGGATTCGGTGCGCACCATGCCCACGATCATCGAATTGACCCGCACCTTCGGCGCCCACTCCACCGCCAGCGAGGCGACGAGGTGGTTGATCCCGGCCTTGGCCGCACCGTAGGCGGCGGTGCCGGGCGAGGGCCGGAAGCCGCTCACACTGGAGACCATCACGATCGAACCGCCGCCGGGCTGCTCCTGCATCACCGCATTGGCCGCACGCGAAACCAACAGTGGCGCAAGCAGATTCAGCTCTACGATCTTCGAATGAAAGTTGTCGCTGGCCTCGGCGGCGAGCGCGAACGGCGCCCCGCCGGCGTTGTTGACCACGTGATCGAGGCGGCCGTACCGCTCCACGACGGTATCGATCAGGGTCCGCACCGAGTCGCCGTCGCGCACGTCGCACGGCAGGAACTCCGCCGTGCGGCCGGAGCTGGTGACGGGGGTGTCGGCGGGGCGGCGCGCGCAGGTCACCACGGTCGCGCCCGCATCCAGGAATACCCGGCTGATACCGGCGCCCACTCCCCGCACGCCGCCGGTGACCAGGGCGACGGATCCGGACAGGTCCACTTCGATTGCCACCGTGATAACCTACCAAGCACTTGCTTGTTTGGCCAACGAATGGACATGCGATGGGGATCAACCGTCACACCGAGACCTCGGGCATCGAGGTCGTCACGATCGACTATCCGCCGGTCAACGCGCTGCCCACGGCCGGTTGGTTCGATCTGGCCGACGCCGTCACGGCGGCCGGGCGCGATCCGGAGACCAAGGTGGTGGTGCTGCGCGCCGAGGGCCGCGGCTTCAACGCGGGCGTGGATATCAAGGAGATCCAGCGCAATCCGGGCCACCAGACCCTCATCGATGCCAATCACGGCTGCTACGCGGCGTTCGGCGCGGTGTACGACTGCCAGGTACCGGTGATCGCGGCGGTCAACGGATTCTGTCTCGGCGGCGGCATCGGCCTGGTGGGCAATGCCGACGTCATCGTCGCCTCCGACGACGCCACCTTCGGACTGCCCGAGGTGGAGCGCGGCGCGCTGGGCGCGGCCACCCATCTGGCCCGGCTGGTGCCGCAGCACATGATGCGGACGCTGTTCTACACCGCGAGCACGGTCACCGCGCAGCAGCTGCATCACTTCGGGTCGGTGCACAAGGTGGTGCCGCGCACCGAATTGGACTCGGCCGCACTGGAAGTCGCCAAGAGTATCGCCGCGAAGGACGGCCGGGTCATCCGGGCCGCCAAGCGCGCCCTCAACGGCATCGACGTGCAGGACGTGCACCGCAGCTACCGGTACGAGCAGGGCTTCACCTTCGAGCTGAACCTGGCCGGAGTGTCCGACGAGATCCGCGCCAAGTTCGACGAGGACCTGGCGGCGAAACGGGGTGGAAATTGATGCGCGACAAGCGAACAACGCTCGACGAGGCGGTCGGGCAGCTGCGCAGCGGCATGACGATCGGCATCGGCGGCTGGGGCTCCCGGCGCAAGCCGCTGGCCTTCGTGCGCGCGCTGTTGCGTTCCGACGTCACCGATCTGACCGTGGTCACCTACGGCGGGCCGGATCTGGGGCTGTTGTGTTCGGCGGGCAAGGTGCGCAAGGCCTACTACGGCTTCGTGTCGCTGGACTCGGCGCCGTTCTACGATCCGTGGTTCGCCAAGGCGCGCACCGGCGGCGAGATCGTGGTCCGCGAGATGGACGAGGGCATGGTGAAGTGCGGTTTGCAGGCCGCGGCGGCCCGGCTGCCGTTTCTGCCGATCCGCGCCGGGCTGGGCTCGGACGTCCTGAAGTTCTGGGAGGGCGACCTGCGCACGGTGTCCTCGCCGTACCCCGACGCCGACGGCCGCACCGAGACGCTCGTCGCCATGCCCGCCCTGACGCTGGACGCCGCCTTCGTGCACCTGGACCTCGGTGACCGACACGGCAACGCCGCCTACACCGGCGTCGACCCCTACATGGACGATCTGTACTGCCTGGCCGCCGAGCGCCGCTTCCTGTCGGTGGACCGGCTGGTGGATACCGAGGAACTGGTGAAAGCCGTTCCGCAGCAGGCGATCATCCTCAACCGGATGATGGTCGACGGCGTGGTCGAGGCCCCGGGCGGCGCACACTTCACCTTCTCCGGCAGCTACGGCCGCGACGAGCGGTTCCAGCGGCACTACGTCGAGGCGGCCGGGGAGCCCGAGACCTGGGCCGCGTTCAAATCCCGGTACCTGGACGTCACCGAGGACGAATACCAGGCCGCGGTCCGCGAATTCGCAGAGGAGCGCCGATGACCGACACCACCACCGCGACCCGGGCCGAGGTGTGCGCGGTCGCGTGCGCCGAGATCTTCCGTGGCGCAGGGGAAATCATGGCCAGCCCGATGTCGCCCACGCCGACGATCGGCGCGCGACTGGCACGGCTGACCTTCGAACCGGATCTGCTGATCTCCGACGGTGAGTCGGTGCTGCTCGCCGAGACCCCCGCACTGGGCGCGAAAGCCCCTGCGGAGGGCTGGATTCCGTTCGGCAAGGTCTTCGACGTGGTGGCCTCCGGGCGACGGCACGTCGTCATGGGCGCCAACCAGATCGATCGGTTCGGCAATCAGAACCTGTCGGCGTTCGGTCCGCTGCAGCAGCCGAATCGCCAGATGTTCGGCGTGCGTGGCGCGCCCGGCAATACCATCAACCACGCCACCAGCTACTTCGTACCGCGGCACGGCAAGCGGGTGTTCTGCGAGCAGGTCGACATCGTGTGCGGTGTCGGTTACGACCGCATCGACCCCGAGAATCCGGCGTTCCGGTTCCATCACCTGCACCGCGTGGTGAGCAACCTCGGTGTGTTCGACTTCGGCGGCCCCGGCCACACGTTGCGGGCGCTGTCGCTGCACCCGGGCGTGACCGCCGACGAGGTCGCGGAGAACACCTCGTTCGAGGTGGCCGAGCTGGAATCCGCGCCGGTCACCAGGTGGCCCACCGACGAGGAACTGCGGATCATCCGAACCGTGCTGGACCCCAAGGGCATTCGGGACAAGGAGGTCCGATGACCGCCCGGATCAGGACCGCGCTCACCGACCTGGTCGGCATCGAACATCCGGTCGTACAGACCGGCATGGGCTGGGTGGCCGGACCACGCCTGGTCGCCGCCACCGCCGACGCGGGCGGGCTCGGCATCCTGGCGTCGGCCACGATGACCTTCGCGGAACTCGAGGCGGCGATCGCGAAAACCAAGGCGCACACCGACAAACCATTCGGCGTCAACATCCGCGCCGACGCCACCGATGCCCCCGAGCGGATCGAACTGCTGATCCGCGAGCAGGTCCGGGTGGCGTCGTTCGCACTGGCGCCGAAGCGGGAACTCATCGCGCGGCTCAAGGACGCCGGTGTGGTGGTGGTGCCGTCGATCGGTGCGGCCAAACACGCGGTGAAGGTCGCCTCCTGGGGCGCCGACGCGGTGATCGTGCAGGGCGGCGAGGGCGGCGGGCACACCGGGCCGGTCGCCACCACGCTGCTGCTGCCGTCCGTGCTCGACGCCGTGGACATCCCGGTGGTGGCGGCCGGCGGCTTCTTCGACGGTCGCGGGCTGGCCGCCGCGCTGGCCTACGGCGCGGCCGGAGTCGCGATGGGCACGCGGTTCCTGCTCACCCAGGAGAGCACGGTGCCGGACGCGGTGAAGCGGGAGTACCTGCGGCGCGGACTGCAGGACACCGTGGTGTCGCTGAAGGTGGACGGCATGCCGCACCGGGTACTGAACACCGAACTCGTGGACCGGCTGGAACATTCGGGCCGGTGGCGCGGGCTGGCGGCCGCGGTATCGAACGCCACCAAGTTCAAGAGCATGACCGGGATGAAGTGGTCGACCATCGTCCGCGACGGCCTGGCCATGCGAAAGGCCAAGGACCTCAGCTGGTCTCAGGTGGTCATGGCCGCCAACACCCCGATGCTGCTGAAGGCCGGGCTGGTCGAGGGCAACACCCAGGCGGGTGTGCTGGCGGCCGGACAGGTCACCGGCGTCATCGAGGACCTGCCCACGGTGCGGGAACTCATCGATCGCATAGTCGGCGACGCGGCGGCGCGCATCGATGCGCTCGCCGCGCTGCGCGACGGCGCGAACGCGGCACCCGGGTCGTAGACCCCGGACGTGGCGAGGGTGCTCGATCACCAGGGCAGCACGCCGTACTCGTCACCGTCCGCCGCACCCCAGATGTCCCCAGAGCTGCCCGGTCGGCCCGTCCTCGGGCAGCGCGGCCAGGTGCACGATCGGCTCCGCGCCCTGCTCGACGGTCCGCCGTCGCCGATCTGCGCCGCCTACGCGCGCTATCCCGGCAATCGCGCACTGGCCGAGCTGGTCACCGAATTGCTCGGCACCGCACCGCGTTTCGCCCGGATGTGGTCCGAGCACGAGGTCGAGGTGCGGCGCGGCCACCGCAAGAACGTGCGGCACCCGGTGTTCGGCCCGCTGGAATTCGAATGCCAGGTCCTGCACATCTCCGACACCGACCAGCGCATGATCCTCTACTGCGCCGATCCCGGCTCGCCCGCCGACGCGGTGTTCCGCCGAATCGGTTCGGCCGCCGGCGCACCGGCGTCCTGACGCGGGGTGACCCGCACCCGGTTGTCGTGGAAGACGGCGCCGCCGCCGAAGTCGGAGTCGCGTTCGGCGATGGTGGCATTGACGGTGGCGCCGCCGGTGAACTTGGCCCAGCGGCCCTTGGTGGTGGCGGCGACGCCAGGGCGGACACGGTCGGAGATCTCGGCCGTCGCCTCGAAGGCGCCGCGCGCGTTCGACACGAGAACCGGTGTGCCGTCGGAGATATCGCGGGCGGCCGCGTCCTCGGGATGCAGGGTGATGCGGGAATCGCCCGCGCGGCGGCGCAGTTCGGGGTTGTTTCCGAACGTGGTGTTCAGGAAGTAGTGGGAGGCCGCGGAAATCAGGACGAGCCCATCTCCCGCATCCGCAGGTGGCGTATCACTCGCCAACAAATCCCGGCCGACCAGCTCCGCAGGCGGCGTGTAGCCGGGTAAGGGATCGTGGCCCGCCATTTCCGCACGCGCGGAGCGGAAGTTCAGCTTGTCCGCGGGCACCGGGCCCGGCTCGACGCGCAGGAAGCCGTCCGCGCGCAGTCGCTCGACATCGAAATCCTTCAGCAGCAGCCGAGCCAGGTCCTCGTCGGAATCGTAGAGGGACGGCTCGTCCAGGTTCATCCGCCGGGCCAGGCGGCGGAATGTCTCTGTGGTGGACAGGCATTCGCCGGGCGGCGCCACCGCCGGCTCGTTCCACACCAGGTACATGTTCCCGTAGGCGGCCAGCACGTCCAGATGTTCGGGCTGCATGGTGGCGGGCAGCACGATGTCGGCGTAGTCCACGGTATCGGTCGGAAAGTGTTCCAGCACAACGGTGAACAGGTCCTCGCGAGACAGTCCCGCGATCACCCGGCCCTGGTCCGGGTTGGAGCCGACCGGGTTGGCGGCGATCACGAACAGCGCCTTGACCGGTGGGTCGTCGACCGTGAGCAGGCCGTCGCCGATCCGCGTCTGCGACAGCATCCGCACCGGTTTCGGCAACAGGTCGAACCGCACCAGCTCCGGCAGGTTCAGCTTGAAGTGGCCGGTAGTCGAATAGTGCAGTCCGCCACCGGGAATCGCCCAGTCGCCGGTGACGCCCGGCAGACAGGCCAGGGTGCGCAGCGCCATGCCGCCACCCGCATGCCGCTGGATGCCCTGGGAGGCGCGGATCGCGGTGGGCCGGGTGCGGGCGATCCGCTCGCCGAGCGCCTCGATCCGCTGCTGCGGCAGGCCGGTGATCTCCGCGACCCGCTCCGGCGTGAATTCGGCTATGCGGGTGCGGAATTCAACCCAGCCCTCGGTGTGTGCGGCGAGGAAACCGGTGTCGTGCGCGCCCATCGACACGATCACGTGCATCAGGCCGAGTGCCAGCGCGGCGTCGGTGCCGGGCAGCGGCGCGAGGTGCTCGTCACAGCGTTCGGCGGTGCGGGTGCGGACCGGATCGATCGCGACGGTGTAGGCGCCGCTGTCCTGGATGAACTTCCAGACGTGGTGGCCGGAGGTGAGGGGGTTGGTGCCCCACAGCAGGATCAGCTTCGAGCGCGCGAAATCCTCCGGGTCCATCCCGCCCGAGGTGCCGAGCGTGTATTTCATCCCCAGCGTTCCCGAGATCGAGCAGATGGTCGGGTCGTGCAGCGACGAGCCCAGCACATTGAAGAACCGCCGCCCCGAAAAGCCTTCCAGCCCTTGGATATAGCCGAGGCTACCGGTGCCGTGGAACGGCCAGATGGCCTCGCCGCCGTACTCGTCGATGATCCCGCCCAGCCGCGTGGCGATCTCGTCGAGCGCCTCGTCCCAGCTGATCCGCTCGAATCGGCCCTCGCCCTTGGCACCGACGCGCCGCATCGGATACGTGATCCGACCCGGCGCGTGCAACTGCTCGAGATACCGGTTCACCTTCACGCACAGCGCGCCGCGGGTCACCGGATGTTCCCGGTTGCCCCGCAGACCGACCGCCCGGCCGTCCTCGACGGTCACCACCCAGGAGCACGCGTCGGGGCAGTCCAGCGGGCACGCACCCAGCACCTTCACCCCACCGATGGTAGGGGTCTGTCCGCGAGTCAGCTCAGGCGCTCGATGATGGTGACGTTGGCGGTGCCGCCACCCTCGCAGATGGTGAGCAGGCCGTAGCGGCCGTTGACCCGCTCCAACTCGTTGAGCAGGGTGGCGAACAGCTTCGCGCCCGTCGCGCCCAGGGGGTGGCCGAGGGCGATGGCGCCGCCGTTGACGTTGACCTTGTCCGGGTCGGCGCCGGTCTCCTTCAGCCAGGCCAGCACCACGGGGGCGAAGGCCTCGTTGATCTCCACGACGTCGATGTCGTCGATCGTCAGGCCCGTCTTCTCCAGCGCCCACTTGGTCGCGGGGATCGGGGCCGTGAGCATGTAGATCGGGTCGGCGCCGCGCGCGCTCACGTGATGGATGCGCGCCCGCGGCCGCAGCCCGAACTCCTCGACCGCCCAGTCCGAGGCCAGCAGCGTCGCGCTGGCGCCGTCGGAGATCTGGCTCGCGACGGCCGCGGTGAGGCGGCTGCCCTCGCTCAGCGGCTTCAGTCCGGCCATCTTCTCCAGGCTGGTCTCGCGCGGGCCCTCGTCGATCCAGAAGTCGCCGACCGGCACGATCTCGCGGTCGAACTTGCCCTCGGCGATGGCCTTGCGGGCGCGTTCGTGGCTGCGCAACGCCCAGCGCTCCATGTCCTCGCGGCTGATGTCCCACTTCTCGGCGATCAGCTGCGCGCCGTGGAACTGCGACACCTCACCGGTGCCGTAGCGGTGGTCCCAGCCCTGCGCGCCGACGAACGGCGATTCGAAGCCGTACTCCTTGCCGGCCAGCATCGCCGCCGAGATCGGGATGGCGCTCATGTTCTGCACGCCGCCCGCGACGATCACCTCCGCGGTGCCGCTCATGATGGCCTGCGCGCCGAAATTCACGGCCTGCTGACTCGATCCGCACTGCCGGTCCACGGTGACACCCGGAACGGCCTCGGGGTAACCGGCGGCCAGCCAGGCGGTGCGCGCGATATTGCCGGCCTGCGGGCCGATCGCGTCGACACAGCCCAGGATCACGTCGTCGACCTGGATCGGGTCGATCGCGTTGCGGCCCAGCAGCCCCTGCAGGGCGGCCGCGCCCAGGTCGGCCGGGTGCACGCCGGCGAGCGCGCCGCCGCGCTTGCCGATCGGAGTGCGCACGGCATCGATGACGTACGCCTCCCGCAGAGGTGCGTACCGACGGCGGGCAGACGGTGCAGACATATCTGACGACTCCTACTCGAGTTGCGCTTCGGGATTGGTGAGTCCGTCCAGCACGATGGTGAGGTATTGCTTGGCGAGGTTGTCCACGGTGATCCGGCCACCGGGCTGGTACCAGCGCACGGCCACCCACACGGTGTCGCGCAGAAAGCGGTATGCCAGTTCGATATCCAGTTCGGGGCGGAAGCTGCCGTCGCCGACACCGCGGCTGAGCACCTGGTGCCACAGCTCGCGGAATTCCTTGTTGTACTGTTCGATGTACTCGAAACGTGGTGTGCCGCTGAGCCTTTTGGCCTCGGCTTGGTAGATGGCCACGGCGGCGTGCCAGCGGTCGAAGGATTCGTAGGACGCGATCACCAACGCCTCCAGCGTGTCTCGCGCCGGCAGGCCCGAGGCGGCGATCTCGCGATAGCGGCCGAACAGGTCGTCCAGGAAGCCGCGCAGGATCTCGTCCACCATCGATTCCTTGGAGTCGAAGTGGTGGTAGAGACTGCCGGATAGAATCCCGGCCGCGTCGGCGATGTCCCGGACCGTGGTCGCACGCAGCCCGCGTTCGGCGAACAGACCGGCCGCCAGGGCGAGCAGTTCGTTGCGACGTGCGGATTTGGATGCGTCAGCTACGGGCACCCGCCCATCGTACAACCAAGCGTTTGCTTGGTCCATCGCGCTCAGCGACATGCTCCACCGCGCTCCGGGCTCGGACCACCGCACGCTCAGCGGATCGAGAAGCGCAGCGGCGAGGACACCGACAGGTCCGCGAGCAGCCGATCGCAGATTGCCACCGGCGACACACCGGCCCGCGCCATCCGCGCGACCAACGCCAGCCGCCGCTCGCAGCTGTCCCATTCGACCGTGAGCGGACCCCGGCCCGGCCCCGCGTCGACGGTCGCCATCGCCCGCGGCGGACCGCCCGGCGTGGGCACCTCGCTGATCTTCAGCACCATGCCGCGCTGCCACGCGCGGTAGGTCTCCATATCGGCGCCGACCACCAGCTTGTCGGTCGCGGCACACAGCCCCTCGGCGATGCCGTCGGCGAACGCGTCGCGGTCGAAGCTGAGCCCCCGGCAGCGCCGCACCACCGCGAGTAGATCCGAGCGCACCTCGCAGAGCAGCGCGGTCTGTTTGCGCCGGCGCCGGGCCGAGTCGGTGTCGTCCACGCCGGGCGGCAACAGGCCGATGCGCTGGGCGCGCAACCGGTCGCGTGTCATGTCCGAGCGCAGCGCAGCCTGCGGATCCCGAGCGACGTCGGCCTCGTCCACCGAGTACGCCGCGAGAATCTGCGCGGCCCGCATCGCGGTCGCGTATTCGGAGGTGTGGTCGAGAAGTTCGGCGCCGAGAGTGAGTGCGGCCAGCACGACACTGTCCAGCCGCCGCCGGGCCAGCACTGCCTCACGCACCAGCTCGACTTCGGTTTCTTCGTTGTCTTCCTGACGACGGTCCAGTCCCATGGATGGTGGTCCCTTCGAGAAATTAGGAACCGGCCTCCCTCAGGATTGCACACCCGGGCCTGGTCGGCGCCACCCATTTTCCGTGGTCGCCGCGGACGCTCGTCAGGCGCGCTGGCTGCTCACCGAGACCACCTCGCCGGTGAGGTACGAGGTGTAGTCGCTGGCGAGCATGGCGATGGTGGCCGCCACCTCCCACGGCTCGGCCGCGCGCCCGAACGCCTCACCGGCCGCCAGCCGGTCCAGCAGGTCGGCGGAGGTGACCTTGTCCAGGAACGGATGCCGGGCGATGCTCGGCGCGACCGCGTTGATGCGCACCCCGAGTTCCGCGGCCTCCACCGCGCTGCAGCGGGTCAGCGCCATCACGCCCGCCTTGGCGGCGGCGTAGTGGGCCTGGCCGTGCTGGGCGCGCCAGCCGAGCACGCTGGCGTTGTTCACGATGACGCCGCCGTGGCCCGCGGAGCGGAAGTAGTTCAGCGCCGCGCGAGTACAGCGGAAGGTGCCGTTGAGGGTGATGTCGAGGACGCGGTCCCACTGCTCGTCGGTCATGTCGACCACCGGTGTCTCGCCGCCCAATCCGGCGTTGTTGACCAGAATGTCGATGCGGCCCAAGCGTTCCGCGGCCGCGCGGATCAGCTCGTCGACCTGCTCGGTGCTGGTGACGTCGCAGACCACCGCGGCCACCCGGCGGTCCGGGTGGGCGGCGGCCAGTTCTTCCTCGGTCTGCTTCAATCGCCGCTCGTGCCAGTCGGAGACGACGACGTCGGCGCCCTCGTCGAGCAGGCGCCGCGCGGTCGCCGAACCGATGCCGGTGCCCGCGGCGGCGGTCACCACCGCGGTCCGCCCGGCGAGCAGGCCGTGGCCGGAAACCGGCTGGGGCGCAACGGAAAGGTCTGTCACAGGATGGTCCTTCCTAGCG
Organism: Nocardia wallacei; assembly: GCF_029868745.1. Classification (GTDB taxonomy): domain Bacteria; phylum Actinomycetota; class Actinomycetes; order Mycobacteriales; family Mycobacteriaceae; genus Nocardia; species Nocardia wallacei_B. Next base: position 12,551 of record NZ_JARWOP010000286.1, read on the forward strand.
AGCCTCACGCGGCAGGCCGAGCACGCGTTCGGAGATGATGTTGCGCTGCACTTCGTTCGAACCGCCGTAGATGGTGTCGGCGCGGCTGAACAGGAACAGCCGCTGCCATTCGTTCAGATCGTCGGGCAGGGCGATGAGGCCGGGCGCGCCCAATACGTCCATGGCGAGTTCGCCCAGACCGCGATGCCAGTTGGCCCACAACAGCTTCGACACCGACGCCTGGCCCGCCGCGGTCCGCGCGTCGACGGTGTCGTGCGCCGATTCGAGGGTGCGCAGCGCGTGCGCGCGCAGCACCCGCAGACCCACCCACGCCTGATCGATCCGCTCGGCGAGCACCGGATCGTCCAGCGCGCCATTGTCTTTCGCCATCGCTTCCAGATCGGCCAACTCGCGCGCGAACCGGATCTGCTGGCCGACGGTGGAGATGCCGCGTTCGAAGGTCAGCGTGCCCATCGCGACCCGCCAGCCCTCGCCAGGCTCGCCGACCACCAGATCGGCCGCGGTACGGGCGTTGTCGAAGAACACCTCGTTGAATTCCGCGGTGCCGGTGAGCTGGATGATCGGCCGCACCTCGACACCGGGCTGTTTCATCGGCACGAGCAGGTAGGACAGCCCCTGGTGCCGGGACGAGCCGGGCTCGGTGCGGCAGATCGCGAAGCACCAGTCGGCGACGTGCGCCAACGAGGTCCAGATCTTCTGGCCGTTGATCGCCCACTCGTCGCCGTCGCGCCGCGCCGAGGTGGTGACGGCCGCCAGGTCGGACCCGGCGCCGGGCTCGGAGTAGCCCTGGCACCACAGCTCGGTGACGGTCTTGATGCCGGGCAGGAAGCGCTGCTTCTGCTCCTCGGTGCCGAAGGCCAGCAGTGTCGGGCCCAGCAGTTCCTCGCCCAGGTGCGAGACCCGGCTCGGCGCGTCGGCCTTGGCGTACTCCTCGTGGAAGATCACCTGCTGGCGCAGCGTGGCCTCGCGGCCGCCGTACTGCCGGGGCCAGCCGAGGCAGGTCCAGCCGGCCGCGGCGAGGTGGCGATCCCACTCCAGCCGCTCGTCGAAGGCCTCGTGCTCGCGACCGGGCCCGCCCAGGCCGCGCAGTTCGCGAAACTCCCCGTGCAGCTTCTCGGCCAGCCATTCGCGCACGTCGGCGCGGAATTCGGCATCCTGGGAGGATTCCGCCGCGGTACCCGAATCGTGGGTCTGGATCACACTCACTCCGGTAGAGTAACCTACCAAGCACTTGCTTGTTAACCGACAGATTTCCGACTTCGCGGCTCGCCGCGGGAGGACGACCGTGACAACCCCTGCGCAGACCACTCCCCTCGCCCTGCACGAGGCGGCCCGCCGGCACGGTGCCGCGACCGCGGTCATCGACGGCGACGTGCGCCTGAGCTGGACGCAGCTGCTCGACGCGGTCCGGCGGACGGCCGGGGCGCTGCTGGCCCGCGGCGTCGAGCCCGGCGACCGGGTCGCCATCTGGGCGCCCAATACGTTCCACTGGGTGGTGGCCGCGCTGGCCGCGCACTACGCCGGCGCCGCCCTGGTGCCGCTGAACACCCGCTACGTCGCCGAAGAGGCGGCCGATGTGCTGGGCCGGGTGCACGCGAAGGCGCTGTTCGTCACGGGGCCGTTCCTCGGGCGCGATCGCGCGGCGGAATTGCGTTCGGCGGCACCGAGTCTGGTGATCGATACGGTGATCGTGATGCCGGGGGACACCGACTCGGACATGTCCGTCGACACCACCTCGGTCGACACCGCCCCCGTCGACACCGCCCCCGTCGACACCGCCCTCGTCGACACCGCCCTCGTCATTCCGGCACGCTTTTTGCCGGGATCCACATATGGATACCGGCCAAAAGCACGCCGGGATGACGAGGGAACAGTTCCACGCCGGGATGACGGGGGGACGGATCAGAGTCACACGGCTGCTGTCGTCCGATGGGCGGAGCTGGCGGGACTCGCCGCTCAGGTCTCACCCGACGAGGTGATCGCACGCGCGGAATCCGTTGACCCCGAGGATATTTCGGACATCCTGTTCACCTCCGGCACGACCGGGCGCAGCAAGGGCACGCTGGTCGCACATCGCCAGGCCCTGGACGTGGTGCGGGCATGGGTGGAGTGCGCCACGCTGAACAGTTCCGACCGCTATCTGGTGATCCCGCCGTTCTTCCACAACTTCGGCTACAAGGCGGCCATGCTGGCCTGCGTGGTCACCGGTGCGACGATCGTGCCGCAGGCCACCTTCGACGTGCCGGAGACGATGCGCCTGGTGCACGAGCAGCGCATCACCGTGCTGACCGGACCGCCGACGATCTACCAGACCATCCTGGACCACCCGGCCCGCGCCACGTCCGACCTGAGCAGCCTGCGGGTCGCCGTCACCGGCGCCGCGACCGTGCCGGTGGTGCTGGTCGAAAGAATGCGCACCGACCTGCAATTCGATGTCGTGGTGACGGCGTACGGCCTGTCCGAGTCGGCCGGCTTCGGCACCATGTGCCGCCCCGACGACGACGCCGAGACCATCGCCAACACCTCCGGCGGACCGATCGCCGGATTCGAGCTGCGCATCGCCGACAACGGCGAGGTGCTGCTGCGCGGCCCCAACGTCATGCTCGGCTATCTCGACGATCCCGAGCACACCGCCGAGACCATCGACGCCGACGGCTGGCTGCACACCGGCGACGTCGGCGTGCTCGACGACCGCGGCTACCTGAAGATCACCGACCGGCTCAAGGACATGTACATCGCCGGTGGCTTCAACGTCTATCCGGCCGAGGTGGAGCAGGCGCTGGCCCGGCTGGACGGCGTCGCCGAATCCGCGGTCATCGGCGTGCCGGACGAGCGGATGGGCGAGGTCGGCAAGGCCTACATCGTGCGCCGGTCCGGCGCCACACTCACCGCGGACGACGTGCTCGACCACGCCAAACGCACGCTGGCGAATTTCAAGGTGCCGCGTTACGTCGAGTTCCGCGACCAGCTGCCCTACAGCGCCGCCGGGAAAGTGCTCAAACGGCAACTACGTGAGGAGATTTCGTGACAACCGATGGTGTGCAGCCGAGTGGAGACGGCCCCGACGAGGGCGAGGTCGTCACCTACGAGCGCCGCGGACCGGTCGCCGTCGTCACGATGAACCGGCCGCGGTACCGCAACGCGCAGAACTCGGTGATGACCTACGCCCTCGACGCGGCCTTCGCGCGTGCCGTGGCCGACGCCGAGGTGAAGGCGATCATCCTGGCGGGCAACGGCGAACACTTCTCCGCCGGGCACGACATCGGCACCCCGGGCCGCGACCACCGGGCGCACTACGACAACAAGGCCGTGCTGTGGTGGGACCACGTCGACCGGGCCGGCGGCGACCAGCGCTTCGCCCGGGAGTCCGAGGTGTACCTCGGGATGTGCCGTCGCTGGCGCGAGATCCCCAAGCCCACCCTCGCGGTCGTGCAGGGCGCCTGCATCGCCGGCGGGCTGATGCTGGCCTGGTCCTGCGATCTGATCGTGGCCGCCGAGGACGCCTTCTTCGCCGATCCCGTGGTGCGCATGGGGATTCCGGGTGTGGAGTACTTCGCCCATCCTTGGATGCTCGGCCCGCGCCGCGCCAAGGAGATGCTGTACACCGGCGACCGGTTCACCGCCGCACAGGCTTACGAGTGGGGCATGGTGAATCGCGTTGTGCCGCGCGAGGAGTTGCTGACGCACGCCCTGGAGCTGGCCGAGAAGATCTCGGCCATGCCGCAATTCGGGCTGGCGCTGACCAAGAAGGCCGTCAACCAGTGCGAGGACCTGATGGGGATGCGCGCGGGCATGGACGCGGTGTTCGGCCTGCACCACTTCGCGCACGCGCACAACGCCGAGGTCGGCACGGACTCGCTGGGCGGCATGACCGCCGAGTCGATGAAGGCGAGTGCGACCGCCGACCACACCGAGCAGAACGGGATGAAGTAGATGGATCTGGACTACGACGTCGCTGTCGAGGAGTTCCGGCTCGAGGTCCGGGAGTTCCTGCGCGCCAACGTCCCCGCCGCGCCGCTGCCGTCGATGGACACCCGCGCCGGGTTCGAGGCGCACCGCGCCTGGGAGCGCACCCTGGCCGACGCTCGGCTGTCGGTGGTGTCGTGGCCGCGCGAGCACGGCGGCCGCGACGCGTCGCTGCTGGAGTGGGTGCTCTTCGAGGAGGAGTACTACGCCGCCGGCGCGCCCGGACGGGTCAGCCAGAACGGCATCTTCCTGCTCGCGCCGACGCTGTTCGAGCACGGCACACCGGAGCAGCTGGCGCGCATCCTGCCGCGCATGGCCCGCGGCGACGACATCTGGGCGCAGGCGTGGTCGGAACCGGAGGCCGGCAGCGACCTCGCGGGCATTCGGTCGACCGCCCGGCGCGCCAACGGCGGCTGGGTGCTCAACGGGCAGAAGACGTGGAGTTCGCGTGCGGCGTACGCGGATTGGGCGTTCGGATTGTTCCGCAGCGATCCCGAGGCCGAGCGGCATCGCGGCCTCACCTATGTGATGTTCCCGCTGTCCGCGGACGGCGTCACGGTGCGGCCCATCCCGCAACTCGACGGGGAACCCGGATTCGCGGAGATCTTCCTGGACAACGTGTTCGTCCCGGATCGCGATGTGATCGGCACGCCGAACGAGGGCTGGCGGGTGGCGATGAGCACCTCCAGCAACGAGCGCGGACTCTCGCTGCGCAGTCCGGGCCGGTTCAACGCGACCGCGCGGCGGCTGATCGAGCTGTGGCGCAACACCTCCGACGCGGCCGACACCGCGGCGCGCGACCGCGTGGTGGACGCCTGGGTCGGCGCGGAGGCCTACCGGCTGAACACCCTGGCGACGGTCACCCGGCTGACCGAGGGCGGCAAGCTCGGCGCGGAGTCCTCGGTGAACAAGCTGTTCTGGTCCGAACTCGACATCGCCATGCACGAGACCGCCCTGGACCTGCTCGGCCCCGCCGCCGAGCAGAGCAGCGGCTGGACCGACGGTTACCTGTTCTCGCTGGCGGGCCCGATCTACGCGGGCACCAACGAGATTCAGCGCAACATCATCGCCGAGCGGCTGCTCGGCCTGCCGCGGTAGGGGTGCACGACGCATGCGCACTCGAACCACCCAGTACCACCCGCCCTTCGATTGGACCGCTCGATGAGATTCGCCCTCTCCCCCGAACAACGGGACTTCGCCGACAGCCTGCGCAAGATGTGCGACGCGGCCGGGACGCCCCGGATCATTCGCGCCTGGAGCGGTGGTGACCACCGCGGCGGCCGCGGGCTGATCCGCCAGCTGGCCGGGGCGGGCGCGCTGGGACTGGCCGTCGACGAGGACCACGGCGGCATGGGCGCCGAGCCGATCGACCTGGTGGTGGCGCTGCAGGAACTCGGCCGGGCGGCCGTGCCCGGTCCGCTGGTGGAGACGGCGGCGGTGATTCCCACACTGCTGCAAGCGCTTCCGGATACCGCGCTGGCCCGGCGGTGGCTGCCCGCCTTCGCCGAGGGCCAGGCGCTCGGCACGATCGCGCTGTCCCCGGACGCACCCGCGGTGGACGCCGACACCGCCGAGGTGGTGCTGGTCGCCGACGGTGACCGGCTGTTGGTGGGGCACCGGGCAGACCACGTCCGCTCGGTCGACGCGGCGCGGCGGTTGTTCACCGTGGTGGCGGATGACGTTGTGGCCGAGGGCGATACGGTGCGCGCGGCCATCGACGCCGCGTTCGACGCCGGGGCGCTCGCCGCCGCGGCGCAGGTCCTCGGCGCGGGGCGGACACTGCTGGAGACGAGCGTGGCCTACGTCAAGCAGCGGCACCAATTCGGTAAGCCGATCGGGCAGTACCAGGCGATCAAGCATCATCTGGCGAATGCGCTGATCGGCCTGGAGATGGCCGAGCCGCTGCTGTATCGCGCCGCGCTGAGCCTAGATTCACCGGACCGCGCCCGCGACGTGTCGGCGGCCAAGCTGGCCTGCGCCGACGCGGCCTACCGCACGGCCCGCATCGCATTGCAGGTGCACGGCGCCATCGGCTACACCGCCGAGTTCGATCTGTCGCTGTGGCTGACGAAGGTCACCGCGCTCCGGTCCGCCTGGGGCACAGCGGAATTCCATCGCGCCCGAGTCGGTGCGGCACTGCGGGAAGAGACGGGGAGCCGGGTATGAGCAGCGCAGCGGAGTTGCAGGAACTCGCCGCGACGGTGCGGGCCGTGCTGGCCAAGCACGGGGACCGGGACGTGCTGCGGCGCGCGATCGACAGCGAGCGCGGTTACGACGAGCGGCTGTGGCAGCTGCTGTGCGAGCAGGTCGGTGTAGCGGCACTGGCGATTCCGGAGGAATACGGCGGTATCGGCGCGGGGGTCGGGGCCGCGCTGGTCGTGGTCGAGGAGCTGGGCCGCACCCTGCACGCGCCGCCCATGCTCGGCTCGGCGGTGCTCGGAACGCAGGCCCTGCTGTGGTCCGGCAATGCCGAGGCCTGCGAACGACTGCTGCCCGAAGTGGCCGAGGGCGCCCGCACGCTCGCACTGTGCTGGGCCGGTCCGCGCGGCTGGGACGACTTCGGCGTCCGAGTGGATAACGGAAAGCTCACCGGCACAGCGCATTACGTACTCGACGGGCTCGCCGCAGACACGCTGATCGTGCTCACCTCCGCCGGACTGTACGAAATCGACGCCGCGGCAACCGAAATCACCCGCGCGACCGCGCCGACGATGGACCCGACCCGCAAGCTCACCGAGATCACCTTCGACGGCGCCCCCGGCCGCGCGCTCGGCGGCGACCCGGCCACCGTGACGACCCTGCTGCGCGACATCGCCTGGGCGGCGGTGGCCGCCGAGCAGGTCGGGGCCGCGGACCAGTGTTTGCAGCTGACCGTCGACTACACCCGGTCCCGCGTGCAGTTCGGCCGCCCGATCGGCAGCTTCCAGGCCCTCAAGCACCGCATGGCCGACATGTACGTGCTGGTGGAGTCGGCCCGCTCGGCCGCCTACGCCGCCATCGCCGGGCTGCCCGAACGCACCGGCGCGACGGCACCGGCGCCCGTGCACCCCGACGCGGCCCTCGACCTCGCCGCCGCCCGCATCCACTGCTCCCACGCCTACAGCGCGGTCACCGGCGAGATGGTCCAGATGCACGGCGGCATCGCCATCACCTGGGAACACGAGGCCCATCTCTACTTCAAGCGCGCCCACGCCGACGCCCAACTCTTCGGCGCCCCGGTCCGCCCCTTGGCCCGCCCGGCCTGAGACACCGAGGGTCGCAGGCTACTTCTCCAGTTCGTTGATCAACCGTCCCAGATCTGCAAGAGCCTTTCGACGAGCGCGCATCACATCCATGTTGGATTCGTCGAGACGCTTCGCGAAGTCGAGGAGCTCCATTGCCTTTCGTGCCAACGCCATCAGCTCCGTCCGGCCGATATGCGCCTCCACCAGCCATGGGACCGCTTCATCGGCGAGGATCACAAAGGTGTGCGGCGCCAGTACACCGTCGATCGCGATCACCTTGAACAGGTCTTGGACGGCATCCACGGCCAAGGCGGCCGACTCCAGCGACCGGCTCTTTCTCGCCATCTGGAGACGGACACGGGCGAACGTCGTCAGGACCTTGCTGTCGTCTTCTCCACCCTCGAGCGTGCGGGCCGTCATCAACGCGTTCAGCGCGAGGGCCGGAGCGCCTTTCTCGAGTTCGTAAGAGCCCCGCTGCAGCCAGTAGTGAAAGTCGTTGTCCAGCAGATATTCGACACTCTCATAGATATCCCTGACATCCTGTACCGACAACCTCATACGGATCATGTAGGAATGGTTCATGAGCGCGATGAGCACTCGGCGCTCCGGCAGGGAATTGTCGGGGCGGTCGCTGGCCGCTGCGGCGTAAGCACGCAATGTTCCGGCCAGCACCGACGAGAAGATCCCGCGTTTCTGCAGGTACTTCCGCACCTCCTCGGCAATGACCCGGTGGCGCACGGCGTAGTATATTCCGCCGTCGACGCTCTGCATCAGTCCGCTGTCCTCCAGACGATTCAGCGCCTCCCATTTCAGATTGGGGTCACCGTCCGCCGATTCCATGGCGATATCCGGAGTGATCACACCGCTCTCCGCGGTAGCCAATGCGGCCGCGCCGTAAATGCTCAGGTCCAGATCGACGAGCGAATCACATTCACTGGATATTCTCTTGGCGAGGGAGAGACCGTAAGTTATCTGCATCATTCCGACGAGCAGCTGACCTTCGGAATCCTTCATCAGCATGTCGCTCAGGTCTCGATCGGACCAGCGCCGGTTGGGCACCATATTATGGTCACGGAGTTTCGCGACGAGCCGGGCCGCATCACCCACCGTGAGATTTCTGTCGTCGAAGCGTTTGAGGCCGGGCACCGTTTCTATCATGTTGTACCAGACCGATCTAACGCCGGCGATGACGATTCTGCGCTTCTTCCGGTATTTGGCCAGATCGCTCAGCAGCCGCTCCGCCCAATCACCGAAGCCGTCGGCGTCGTCGACGATTATCACCTCGTAGACATCGGCGTCCACCTTGTCGACTATGCTGGAAATTCGACTTATCTGCTGCCCCGACCGTGACCCTACCCACCCGACCGCGACGCCCTTAGCAACCAGTCGGAGCGCGATTTGCATCAGGGTTGTCGTACGGCCCGACCCGGCCGTTCCGGACACCACCAGTATGTCACCCGGACTGCATTTATCGATTCTCTCCTCGAGCCTGTCCAGTACCGACAACTCCGCCGGTATCCTGTCCACCACGTCGCCCCACTTGGGCTCCAGACCCCGTAGATATTCGCGCCGCCCCGGGCCCGCGTGCAGCGTTTTCGCCCGCACCGACAGATCGATCCCCGCACTCTGGCGGCTACGTCGTCGTGAGATTCTGTCGAGTCCCTCGGATACTTTCTGATTCGATGTGGACAGGCAGGAATTGGCGAACTCTGCGACGGAGGATCGGATCCATTGAACGCCATAGGTCGACAGCGCCGCCTCGTAGACCTTGGGTAGGTTCGGACACACCAGAAACGCCGCAGGCCTGATTCTGTCGTTGGTTGCGCTGCGCCGGGTTATATAGGCCCACAGGTCGGTGTATGCGATCGAATCCGTCAGGAATACGACGGTGGATCGCGCCAGTAGCTGTGCGGAGAATCTGGTCCAGGCCCCGTAATGTTCGGATGCCGGAGCTTCCGTGCCGAACCTGATATCACCCGTCCCGTCATCGGCGACCACTCCGTTCATGTGGTAGAGGAATCTGTCCGTCACACCCGGCAATCGATAGGGCGCCGTCGTGGCGTCGACGACGCTGTAGTCCAGCGGCTTCAAGCCCGGGACCGACCGTAGTTTGTCCACCGCAGCGAGCGGAGACAGATTCAGGACGGCGGCCCACGGTCCGGACAGTACGCGGTGAGTCAAACTCACCATGGCGTCCGACGGCTGCCCGAAGTGTTTTCGCAACAAGGCCCGTGCGGTGGCGGCGTCCTTACCTTTAAGGGTGTGAAACAGCATCTGCGATGATGCATGGTCATCGTCCACATTGCCGAGACCCAGATTACTCGACGCCTCCGACCGAAAGGCTTTGAACGGCGTCTCCGCACCCTCTCCGTCGATAGCGGCGATATCACCGAGCACCGCCGTCATTCCGCCGGAACGCACCGTTTCGAAGAAACGTTTCTGCACTTCTTCTCTACTGTATCCGTCGCTCGCCGCCAGCTCTTTCACAGGCTTCAGCGGCGTCGGCCTGCCCGTCGGATGTGGCGTCGAGGCCGATCGCGGATTCGCAATTGTGAGGTTGTGCGCGCGTGTGGATATCTCACCCGGCTTCAGCCCGAAGGTAGGACTTCGATCGAATTGCGACGTACCGATCTGCGTGGTGGAGATACTTCTCGGCCATATCCGCGCCGTGACTCCGGAAATGTCTTTCCTGATGGTTATCACAGCGTAGCCGTGTTCACGACTGTACTTGTTGTTCGAGTTATCCCACTCGGCGCCGAAGAGCGACTGGCCCTGATGGATGAAATGCTGAGCTTCGGTCTGCACTCCTTCCAATCGATATTTCTCGAGATGCAGATGCCCGCACAGATGCAGCCGCACGGTAGTGGCGCCGTTGAAAACCACGTCGCGCACCTCGGCGGCATTCGACAACCAGCTCAACGGGTGGTGCGTGAGCAGTATCGACACGTCGTTATGCTGTGACCATTTCGGAAGGTTGCCGCCGCAGGCGGACTGCACCAGCGCGGGCGGTACACTCAGCACACCTTCCTGCGCCCAATCCGAGATATGACGAAAAGCCGTGTTGACACCGACAAATCCGATCCGCAAGCCATCCTTTTCGTAGGTCGACGCGAAGTCACCCGGCAAGCTACCGGTGGTATCGCGCGGCAGCATCGTCACCGGCGTTCGGCGAGCCCACGAAATATATTCCTCGAATACTTCCTCGATGAACTGACGGACTTCGGCACCCTC
>NZ_JARWOP010000287.1 GCF_029868745.1 Nocardia wallacei
CCCCGCCGCGCGCCCCCGCCCGCCCCCCCGGGGGCGCCCGCGCGCCCCCCGCCCGGGGGTGTGGGCGCCCCCCCGCGCCGGGTCGCGTCGATTCCCCGCCCACGTCGATGATGTCCGCGCCCGCCTCGAACAGCCGAACACCGTGCGCGACAGCCAGTTCCGGGTCCAGATAGCGGCCACCGTCGGAGAACGAGTCGCTGGTGACATTGACGACACCCATCACCACACAGGAACGTCCCCCGCGCGGAGTGATGAGCTGCGTCAGTTCGGACACCACACGCCCGCTCACTTCCGCAGGATCAGATCGAGGGCCTCGGCGCGCGAGGACGCGCTGGTCTGCAGCATTCCGCGCACCGCGGAGGTGGTGGTGCTGGCGCCCGGTTTGCGGATGCCGCGCATCGCCATGCACAGATGCTCGGCCTCCACCACCACGATCGCGCCGCGGGGGTCCAGCTTGCGCATCACGGCGTCGGCGATCTGGCTGGTCAGCCGTTCCTGCACCTGCGGACGCTTGGCGTACAGATCCACCACACGGGCCAGTTTCGACAACCCGGTGACCCGGCCGTGCGGGCCGGGAATGTAGCCCACGTGCGCCACACCGTGGAACGAGACCAGGTGGTGCTCGCAGGTGGAGTAGAGCGGGATGTCGCGGACCAGCACCAATTCCTGGTGCCCTTCATCGAAGGTGGTGTTGAGCACCGCGTCCGGCTCGGTGTAGAGGCCCGCGAACATCTCGCGATAGGCCCGCGCCACCCGGGCGGGAGTCTCGGCCAGACCCGGCCGATCCGGATCCTCGCCGACGGCGATCAGCAATTCCCGGACCGCCGCCTCGGCGCGGTCCTGATCGAACGGGCGACCCGTCTCCAAGGCCACGACGGCGGTATCCTCGGCGGCCGCGGAACGCGCCGACAACGCGTCGGACTCCGCTACGGCACGGTTGTTGACCGACACTCGGGGACACCTCCACAACTCGAGAACATGTCGCGCCCGACTGCGCGGGACACGGCCCTCCAGCCTCGAACGCGACCGGGCTACCGGTAATTCCTCGGCATCCCGGGTATCGAGCCTAATCACCGAAGATCAGTGGCGGCCGTTCGGTCCGTCCCAATCGCCGCTCTCGCTCTCGCCGTTGGGCCGCTGGTAGCCCGAGCCCTCCTGGTCGCCGGGCTGGTTCCAGCCGGGACGGCCGTAGCGCTGACCGCCCGCGGGCGCCCAGCCGCCGCTCTGCTGCGATCCGCCGTAGCCCGTGGCGCCGGAACCCTGCGGGCGATCCGGCTGTGCGTCCTCCTGCGGCGGCCAGCCGGGCGCCGACCAACCGGCCGGAGCGCCGTAATCCGGTCGCGAACCGTGCGTGCCGCCACCCTGCCGCGGGTACGCGGGCGCACCGCCACCAGGCTGTGGATAACCGCCGGGCTGCGGCGCGGGCCGGTAGCCCGGCTGCGACGCCGCCGGACGCTCCGGCGGGTAGCCGTTGGCGGGGACCGGCTGGGCCGCGGCCCGCCGGACCGCCTGCTCCTGCTCGTCCGGCCACGGCTCGCCGCGCTCGGCGGCCAGCTCGCGCGGGGTCTTCACCGGCGGCCGGTCCGACGGGACGCGCTCACCGAAATCGTTGAACGCGGTGATGCGCGGCCGCTTGTCGACGGTGCTCAGGACCTGTTCGAGATCCTTGCGGTGCAAGGTTTCTCGTTCGAGCAGGGCGGTGGCCAACGCGTCGAGTTCGTCGCGGTAGTCGTTGAGGATCGCCCACGCCTCGGTGTGCGCGGCCTCGATGAGGTTGCGCACCTCCTCGTCGATCTCGCGGGCGACCTCGTGCGAATAGTCCGAGGCCGTGCCCATGGTGCGGCCGAGGAACGGGTCGCCCTGTTCCTGGCCGTAGCGCACCGCGCCCAGCCGTGCACTCATGCCGTACTCGGTGACCATCGCGCGGGCGATCTTGGTGGCCTGGTCGATATCGGAGGAGGCGCCGGTAGTGGGCTCGTGGAACACCAGTTCCTCGGCCGCGCGGCCGCCCATCGCCATCACCAGCCGGGCGATCATCTCCGAGCGGGTCATCAGGCCCTTGTCGTCCTCGGGCACGGTCATGGCGTGGCCGCCGGTGCGGCCGCGGGCCAGGATCGTCACCTTGTAGACCGGCTCGATATCGGGCATCGCCCACGCGGCCAGGGTGTGGCCGCCCTCGTGGTACGCGGTGATCTTCTTCTCGTGCTCGCTGATGATCCGGCTCTTGCGCCGCGGACCGCCGATTACGCGGTCGACCGATTCCTCCAGCGCGGGCCCGGTGATGACATTGCCGTGCTCGCGGGCGGTCAGCAGCGCGGCCTCGTTGATGACGTTGGCCAGATCGGCGCCGGACATGCCGACGGTGCGCTTGGCCAGACCGTCCAGGTCGGCGTCGGAGGCGATCGGCTTGCCCTGCGAATGCACCCGCAGAATGGCGCGACGCCCGGCCAAATCCGGGTTGGAGACCGGGATCTGACGGTCGAAACGGCCCGGGCGCAGCAGCGCCGGATCCAGGATGTCGGGGCGGTTGGTGGCCGCGATGATGATCACACCGGTGCGGTCGCCGAAGCCGTCCATCTCGACCAGCAACTGATTCAGCGTCTGCTCACGCTCGTCGTGACCGCCGCCGAGGCCCGCGCCGCGCTGGCGGCCGACCGCGTCGATCTCGTCGACGAAGATGATGCAGGGGCTGTTCTGCTTGGCCTGGTCGAACAGGTCACGCACGCGCGACGCGCCGACACCGACGAACATCTCGACGAAGTCCGAGCCGGAGATGGTGAAGAACGGAACCCCGGCCTCGCCCGCCACGGCGCGTGCCAGCAGCGTCTTACCGGTGCCGGGCGGCCCGTACAGCAGCACGCCCTTCGGGATCTTGGCGCCCAACGCCTGGTAGCGAGCGGGATTCTGGAGGAAGTCCTTGATCTCGTACAGCTCTTCGACGGCCTCGTCGGCGCCCGCCACGTCCGCGAACGTGGTCTTGGGCATGTCCTTGGACAGCTGTTTGGCCTTCGATTTGCCGAAGCCCATCATGCCGCCGCGACCACCGCCCTGCATGCGGGCCATCACGAAGACGAACAGGCCGAGCAGGATCACCATCGGCAGCACGAACAGCAGGATCTGGGTGAACCAGCTGTCCTGTTTGACGCTCGTGTTGTACGGCGCGCCCGAGGCCTGCACGTCCTTCAGGATCTGCGAGGACACCTCGCTGCCGCCGGGGTACTTGGCGATGATCTGGTTCTGGCCGCCGGTCGCATCGTTGCCCTTCTTCAGGGTGATGCGCAGCTGCTGTTCCTTGTCATCGATCTGGACCTGCTCGACATTGGGCTTGTCCTGCAGTTGGGTGAGCGCCACCGAGGTATCGACGTTCTTCCAGCCGCGCGTGTCGTTGCTGAAGTAGCTGACCAGATAGATCACGAGCAGGATGCCCGCGACTATGGCCAGGTTGCGAAACACTGTCTTGCGGTTCATAGAGCGTCGGCCGGCTGGCCAGTCCTTTCCGGTGTATCCGGGTGCGTGCCTACGATGCGTTCGGGCGTTCCGTAACCGTTCCGAATCCCGGCCGGGTCCGGCGGAACGGATGCGGACAAGCCACGTTACCGCGTACGGTCTACTCGTTACATCGCGCAGTTCGGCAGCTGATGCAGTTCAACTGATGAACGGTCGGAGAACGCAGGTGGTTCCCGGCCTATCGGGTGGACACCGGTGAGTGTCTTCCCAAGTGGCAACAATCATGGCATGCACGTCCTATTGTGAGGCACAACACAACAAGAGCGCAGGGGGTATGGACATAGTCGAGCTACGGACACCCACAGCGATTCTGCGTCACGGCGGCGGGCGCCTGCAGGTGCTGCGCCCCGGCGGGACCGACGGCGAGCGCGTGCTCGACGTGCCGATCTCCGATCTGCTCAAGGTCCGGCTGAACCGGCGCAGCGACGACGCCGTCGTCATCGAGATCTACCTGCGGTACCCCACCTCGCTGCTGACCGGCATACCCGCCGACCGCACCCCGCTTCCGGTGCTGATCGCGGAGCACGACGTGCCGGCCGCCACCGTGATCGTGGAGCGGATCAACGCCCAGATCGTGGCGACGCAGCGCATCGACATGTCCGTGCCCGACCTCACCCCGCCCGCCCCCGCGTGGGGCAAGGCCGGCCCGATCCGGGCCGACGTGGACCGGGCCGTCCGCCGGATGGCGCCGCGGCGCGAGGCCCGCGCGGCGATCGCGGACTTACACAAGCTGGTCACCCCCGAGGAATTCGCGCTGGAAGCGGCGCTGGCCGGGGCGGAACCACCGGCTGGGCGCGGCCGCGGGCTGCTCGCGGTCACCACCACCCGCATGCTCTTCGTCTCGACCGCGGCCGGTAGCCGCGCCGCCTACGAGATGCCCGTCCAGGCCCTGCTGTCGGCGCGATTGACCGACGACCCCGGCCACACCGGCGAGTACGGCATCGAGGTGACCGACGGCAACACCACGCTGCGCTTCACCGGATACGACCGCGCCGATACCGACCGCGTGGTCGGCGCACTCACCTTCGCGATCCAGCGCGAAGCCGCCGACGGCGCCGTCGCGCCCCCGGATCCCGGTGTGGCGCAACTGTATTCGGAGTGGGAGCTACTGGTCGAGCGGCACTCGCTCGGCATGGTCGACGACGCGCAGTTCCAGCGTTACGGCCGCGGGATCCTCCGCTCCCTGCCCGACTGACACCGCCCCGGCGGCACGCTGAAGTGCCGGACATTCCGGGCGGCGGCCCTCATTCGTCGTTGGACTGCAACGAGATTCGGCGCCAGGGGCTGGTCGGCCGCAACCACAGGCGGACCAGTTCCAGGCGCCGGTCGACCCCGCCGGATTTCAGCTCGGCCAGATCCTCGCACGCCTGCCAGTAAGTCCAGCCCGTGATGAACGAATCACCGAACTGACGCCAATTGCGATAGCGGCGCTGCGCCGACGGCAACGCCCGCATCACGTAATCCCAGGCGACATCCGCGTCGAGATATCCGGCCGTGAAAGCCATCCGCGC
This sequence comes from Nocardia wallacei, assembly GCF_029868745.1. Lineage (GTDB taxonomy): Bacteria > Actinomycetota > Actinomycetes > Mycobacteriales > Mycobacteriaceae > Nocardia > Nocardia wallacei_B. Next base: position 5,019 of record NZ_JARWOP010000287.1, read on the forward strand.
CACCGCCACCACGCGGGCCAGATCCCACGCCTCGATATCGGACGGCAGCGGCTGCACCAGATGGTCGATGAGACCCAGCTTGATCGCCTGCGACCAGATGTCGTAATCGCGCACCAGCGCCTCGGGATTGTCCATCCCGCGAAACGCGCCCACCTGCCGCAGAAAAGCCCGATGCCGATCGGCGCGCTCACCGAAACGGTCCCGTTCGGGCGAATTGATCGCCGTGGTGACCAGCGGGTGCACCAGCGCGTACAGCGGGGAGTGCATGCCGTCGAGCAGCTGTTCCATCGAGGCCATCGCCTCCGTGCCGTCGGTGATGCCCCACGCGCCGGTCAGTGTGTCGATGGCCAGCTCACGGCGGTCGCCCATCGGATGCTCACGCTCCGGACCGAGGAGCAGCGCGTCGTGGAAGGCGTCCCAGCGGGCCGAGTAGAACGCGCCCAGCGACAGCGCGCGCAGCTCGTCGTCGGAAACCTGCGCACCGGACCAGTGATCTTCCTCGCGCCGGTCCAGCTCCTCGTAGGGAAAGGTGGTCAGCGTCGGCACGTCGCGGGCAGCCATGCCTCCGATTGTGTCCCACGGCGCGCAATTGCGCTGCCTCCGGCGTCGCGTGTTCGCCACGACGCGCCTGCGAAGTAGCCGACATGCGCAACACACAATTTTCACATCAGTACATTCTTGCCCTGTCGCGGTCCGGTACCGGACGCTAATCTCTGGCCATGAGTGGAAACATCACCGTCCTGCGTGGGCTCGAGCCCCCTGCGACCGAGCAGGAAATATACGCGGCCGCACAGGAATACGTGCGCAAGGTCGGTGGCCTGTCCGGCCTGTCGACCACCACCAAGCCGGCCTTCGACAAGGCGGTCGCGGCCGTCGCGGCAGCCACTACCGAACTACTCGCCGAATTGCCGGAACGGGGGTTGCCACCGGTCACGGACTCGCCGCTGAGGTGATTTGCGACGGCTCCGCCGTCGCGGGTTGGCGGGCCCCACAGGGGCGATCAAAGAACAACCACCCCCACCCACCCCCCCCCCCCCCTCCCGCCGCCCCCCCGCTATCCTGCGCCCCCCGGGCGCGGGGCTCCCGGAGCGCCGGGGGGTCTTCTCATACTAGCCCCCCCCCCCCCCCCCCCAACCCGCGACGGCGGAGCC
>NZ_JARWOP010000288.1 GCF_029868745.1 Nocardia wallacei
CCGCGGGGGGGGGTGCTGGCTCCGGGGGCCGGCAACCCCGGCGCCGGGCGCCCCCCCGCCGGCGGCACGTTTGTTTGCCCGGATCCTTTCGCGGTGTGACGCGTTCGGCCACAGCGTCTTTCGCGCGACCCGAGGGCGAGCGTGAGCTGCGCTCGGTGCGGCCGCGCACGATCCCGATGAATTCCTCGACCGTCTCGGTGGTCCGCTCGACCGGCCACGCCAGGGCTACCTCGGTATCCGGCAGGTCGGTGACGGCGCGGAAGACGAGGTCGCGCCGGTGATGCAGCCGGGCCAGCGACTGCGGCATGACGGCGGCGCCGCCGACCGCCGCGACGAGTTCGACCGTGCCCGCCAACGCGTCGATGTCACCGGCGTCCTGCATCCGCTCGTCGGCCAGATCCGCCGCGGTCACCTCGTCGAACAACGAGATCGGATGGTCCTTGGGCACGACCACGACCGGCAGTTCGCGGTAGAGCGGAATGGCGTGCATGCCCTCGCGGTCCATCGGCAGACGCACGAAGCACATGTCGACCCGGCCGTCGCGCAGCGCCGCGTCCTGTTCGGCCTGCGGTACGCCGATCAATTCCATGGGACTGTCCGGGAATCGTTCGCTCCATCGGCGTGCCCACTTGGCCACGGTCACGCCGGGGACGTAGCCCACGCGCAGCGTATCGGGAGCAAACTCGGTCATTCCGGTAAGGGTATCGGGTGGCCGGCACCCTGTTCCCTTTCGACGCAATAGGGTCGCAGGCCGAGCGTCATGTCCACGCAGGCGCCGAGCAGCATGTCCTGCTCGACCCGGTCGCGGAGGATTAGACCGCGGACAGCGATCCGGTCGGGGTGCGGGTCCGATCCGGCGTATCCGATGTCCACACAGCCGAGTTCGCCGCCGGATCGGTCGAGCACCAGCAGGCGCGCGAGTTCCGGTGTGCGCGGCGTGCCCGGGTCGCGGACGAAATGGAACAGGGTGCCGCCCGTCGCGGCGACCGCGGTGGCCGATGTCGCGCGCAAAATGGTCCCGACAACCGCGCCATCCGCGCGGTGCACCGAGGTGGACGCGGAGTCCTTCGGCTCCACCCACACCTCGGACCGGTCCGGGTAGTCGATTCGATACCGTTCGCGACCGGACCCGAGCAGACTCGCCAGTCGACCGCCCGGGCCGGCGGCCGCGCGTATCGCGATCGCCAGTACCTCTCCCGTTCCGGCCCGAAAAGTCACCTTCGGCGCGTCCGTCGGCACGCGCTCGACCCGGCCCTCGATCGCCATTGATCCGTTCCGCAGGGCTGACATAGGAAGATGTTATTGCTGTGACGTAGATCTCACAGCGAATCGGGGTGTGGAGTTCTCGTTCCTCGCCTCGAGCGACCGATCAGCTCACGCCGCAAGGGTTTCGGGTGGGCGAACGACACCTCGCGGGGTCGACACGTAACGACCGCCGCGACGCCGACGCTATTGGGGTATTCGGGCCGGTTCACCGGCTCCGACGTATCGAAGGGAACTTTCATGCGTCCTGTGCGCAAGTCGGCCGTAGCCGTGGCCGCCGCGTTCGCCGGTATTCCGGCCCTGCTCGTCGCCGGACCCGCCGCGGCCGCGGCAGCGGAGATCCCGGTCCTCGAAACCTCCGCGACCGAAGCGGGCCTCTGCTACGGCACGATTCGCGGGAACGTGGACCAGGACTCGTCCTCATCCATCCACCTGACCAGCGCGTTCCAGGGCATCGGTACGTGCGCCACCACCGCGTACGTGTCCTGGCACAACATCGACACCGGGGCGCGCGGCGACACCACCGTGAAGCTGGTCGGGTCGTGGTACAACTCCGCGCGCATTCCGTCGGGGCCGGGGCATGTCGAGTTGACGGTCACCACAAAGGAATTCGTGCATTCTCCCGATTCGGTGCGGGTGGAGTACGTCATTCCGGGGTAGGGGTACGAGCCGAAACATCGGTGCGAAGTAGATCCCGGTGTCAACGTTCTCACCGTCCAGCGTGATCGCTCGCAGCGCACCACGCTCCATTACGTCGCGTATCGCAGAGCCGCCGAGCCGCGTCGCGCCCGGCGGCCCTGTCCGGCGCGGTAGCGGCAATAATTGGCGGCCTCGACCGTCGTGCGCGCTCGATGGTTGTACATGAGGACACCGATGGCGGCCGCCGCGGCGGCGAGTACCACCGCCGTCACCCGCAGCGCCGCGGGAAATCCGTGGAAGAACGCGGCCGGGCCGTCACCACCGAACACGACCACGAGGGGTCCCAGCGCCGCGGGGCCGAGCACCAGACCGATCCGCAGGGCCGCAGCCTGTACAGCGGCCGCGGATCCGGCGTGTTCCGGCGAGACCGCCGCGATAATCACGGACGCCTGCGGCACGCGCGTCCACATCACGCCGAAACCGACAACTGTTCCAGCCGTCGCGTACAGCCAGGATTCGTTCCGCACATCGACACACGCACCGAGCAGCGCACCGCACGCACAGCACAGCAGGCCGGACACGAGCAGCGCCCGCAGCGACACCCGCTGTTGCCGTGCGGATCCCGACAGCACAGCGCCGATGATCATGCCGAGAAACATCGGAACGGCGAGCACCAGCGCGGTCAGGGTGGGCTCCGCCGGACTGCTCAGTAGCGCGACGATCGGCAACAGGTAGACGGCCGCGGCGACCTCGTTCGCGATTCCCGCCACACACGCCGCGGCGAACGGCGTCGATCGCATCAGTCGCATCGGCAATGCCGGGTCGGGACGGCGGCACTCCCACCACACGAACAGCGCCGCCAGCCCGGCCGCCACGGCTATCGAACCGACCACGACCGCACTGCGCCAGCCAATTTCGACGGCCGACCCGACCCCGACCAACAGCACGGCGAGCGCCGCCCCGGCCAGCAGCGCGCCGACGGTGTCGACACGCCGATCCGGCCTGCGCTCGGCGGCGGGCACCACCAGCCATCCCAGCCCCAGTACGACCGTCGCCATACCAGCCGTCATCAAATACCCTGTACGCCATCCGATTTCGGTAACCAGCACCCCGCCGCACAGCGCACCGGCCAGTACCGCCGCCGACTGCACCGCCAGCCACATCCCCACCACAGCAGGCAATTCGGACGCGAAGAACAATCCCGGCAACACCGACAATGTCGTCACCACAATGGCCGCAGTAGCCATCCCCGTCACCACGCGGCCACCGAGGAAGATCCACTCATCGGCAGCGAAAGTGCTGACCAGACAACCGATCACGACGCCGATCCCACCCGCGATCAGAAGGGACCGCCGCCCGATGCGATCGCCGTGCGCACCCGCCCCCAGCAGCAACGCCACCGTCACCGCACTCCCGATCCACGAGGCCGAACCGGCAGCCCCCGAACCCATTTCGAATCCCCGCACCACCTGCGGCATCGCCATCGCATGCACGGCCGCGTCCACACTCGCCAGACTCGACTGAGGTTCACCCCGAATGGTGGACAGGGGGCTTGCAGATTCAGGCGGCAGTGGTTCGAAGTGAACGCTCGTAGTCGTCGGGGCTTTGGTTCCCGATCGCGGAGTGCCGCCGGATAGTGTTGTAGTAGTTCATCCACTTGT
>NZ_JARWOP010000289.1 GCF_029868745.1 Nocardia wallacei
GGGGGTTCGGTCGTGGGGGGGGGGTAGCCCCGCCCCCCGGGGGGGGTTAATTTTCTCCGCCCGCTTTGCCCCGGGGCCGCGGGGCGGGGCCCCCCGGGCGCCGGGTGGGCGGTGGGGGGCCTGGGCGAGGGCGCGGGCCCCACCGATCCCCGAGGACGCTCCCGCGATCAGCACGGGACGGCGAGCGGGATTCGGCTCGAAACGTGGCATGGCTTGCCCTCTCACTGAAACACATGGCCGGACACCTGTCCGAACACTAGCATGGGCACGCCGGGGGCGACAACGCTCAGATGACGCTGCCGACGTCCTCGCGGACCAGGTGATCCAGTGCGCGTTCGGCGACCGCCGCGATGGTCATGGAGGGATTGCAGGCGGCGGAGTTGCCCGGCATCAGCGCGCCGTCGAGGACGTAGAGGCCGCGCTGGCCGAGCACGCGGCCGTTCAGATCGCAGACCGTCCCCATGCTCGCGCCGCCGAGCGGATGCCAGGTGGAGGGGAAGATCGCGTTGGTATCGGTGAGCACGCTCGCCGAGCCCGCGATGCGCTCGACCAGCGGGCCGATGGTGCCGTTCTGCGCGATCTCGTCGCCCGCCGCGGGCCAGTGCAGCCGGGCGTCGTCGGTGGCCGAGTCGTAGACGAACCGCCCCCGCGCGGCGCTGACGCCGTAGCCGACGAGCATCGTGCTGTGCGCGTCGAGTTGCAGCGGCGGAATCGACGCCTGGATCACCGTGCCCGCCTTCGCGGGATCACTCCAGTTCAGACTGCCGTAGACGACGGGCCCGCCCTGCGCCGCGCCGACATTGTCGCCGAAGCAGGTCCACGCGTAGATGCGGTCGGCGTTGGTGCCCCAGCCCCCGCCCAATTCGTCGGGCAGGTCGGGGATCTGGCCCTTGGCCGCCGCACGGACCAGCAGCCGGGTGGTGTTGAGACTGCCGGCCGACAGCACCAGCGTGTCGGTGGTGAGAATCTTGTTCTCCACCACCGTGCCCGAGGTGTCGATGCGGTCGACGTACACCGTCCACCGCCCGTCCTTGCCGCGCTCGATGTCGGTGACGTGATGCAGCGGCGCCACGGTGACCTTGCCGGTCGCCTCCGCCGCGGCGAGGTAGGTGACATCGACCGAGTGCTTGCCGCCGTTGTTCACACCCATCGCGCCGTCGCCGTTGGTGTAGGACGGCTTCATCCGGCCGCGCAGTTCGTCGAGCGCGTAGTTCCAGTCGATCGGCATCGGGATCTTCGACAGCGGCAGCCCGGCGCGCTGGACGTGCTCGGCGAAGACCCGCGCGGCCCGATAGTTCGGCGTATCGATCAACTCGTCCGGGGCGGTGGCGAGTTGCAGCATGCGCGCGACGCGCGGGTAGTGGACCCGGTTCATCGTCGCCCAATCCAGGTCCTCGGGGAAGTGCGTGTTGAACACGTCCTCGGCCGGTTGCAGCGACATGCCTTGGTACACCAGCGATCCGCCGCCGACGCCGGCCGCGCACAGCGCCGTCATGTTCTCCCCCGGCACTGCCTCGACCAGACCGGCGTACGGCTCGAACGCCACCGGGACGCCGAACAGCTGCGGCGCGGACCGGTACCAGAGAATGCGCTTGTCCGGCGCCGTCGCGTGCGGGAATGTCTCCGCGTTCGGCCCCGTCGGCCAGCGCCGCCCGCGCTCGAGCACCAGAACCGGGACGCCGGCCTCGGCCAGGCGCAGCGCGGTGACCCCGCCGCCGAAACCCGAGCCGATCACAACCACCCGATGGTCCTCGCGCACGGCGCGCACGCGCCGCACGTCCGCTCCGATCCCGGCACGCGCGAGGCCGGGGGTCGCCACCGCCGCCCCCGCCGCGATGGTCCCGGCCAGAAAGGAACGGCGGGTGAATGCAGACACGAACGACCTCCAGAACGCAGACGGAACACACCCCGCGCGGATGACGCCGGGGACATCGCGCTCACGGCCGGTCGGCACCGGCTACCAGGGGGACCACTCGGCGACTGCACGCTGAAAACCCTGGTCCCGGGGCGGTATTCGCAATTTAGACACCGTAGATCAACGGTGTCAAGAGTTCCGGAGCAACTCGAGTAATCAAGTTACTGAAATAACTACGTTACTGTTGTTTCGTGGACAGGACGGGCAACCAGGATTCGGCCGCCAAGATCATCGACACTGTGCTGGCACTGCTCGAAACCGAGGGGTACGACGCGGTCCAGTTACGCGAAGTGGCCCGGCGGGCACGGGTTTCACTGACGACGGTCTACAAGCTGTACCCGACGCGGGACGACCTGATGCTGGCCGCCGTACAACAGTGGCTGGCCACCAACACCTACGGCATGCTGACCGAGGCGCCCGAGGGCGAGTCCCTGCGCGACGGCATCGTCCGCCTGCTGCGCGGTGTGTTCGGGCCGTGGGAACACCATCCGCGCATGCTCGAGGCGTACTTCCAGGCGCGGTCCGGCCCGCGCGGCCACCTGCTCGACGAGCAGGGCTTCGACGCCATCCTCCCGTCCGCCAGCGCGCTGTTCGACGACATCGACCCCGACTATGTGGCGGACATCGGGATGGTGCTGACCAACATGACCTACGCCCTCATCGGCCGGTTCGCCGCCGGCTCGCTGGAGATCACCGAGATCCTGCCCGCGCTCGAGCGCATCGTCTACCGGCTGACCACCAACAACGAACCGCTCGCCGCGCCCGCCGCCGCCCAGCGCCCGCAGCCCGGCGAGGCGCCCACGCTGGTGCTGCGCCCCTCCTTCATCTCGCCCTACGAGCCGGGCCCGAACAACACCGGCGACGGTGAACCGCTGTGACAACTCACAGGTCGTGACGCCCGGTAACAGTGTTACCGTGCTGGTGTCCCACCGTCCACCGGATCGGTTCGCCGTTGCACCGCTCCCGGGCTGCACGATCGATTGACACCGGTTGCGGGCGCCACGCGTGCCCGCCGGGCCGACATCGTCGATCACGCGGAAAAACCGTCAGGCCCGCCGGATCTCCGGCGGGCCTGACGGCTGGAACGAGCGCTACTTGAGCAGGCTGCCCGCGTCGACCGGCAGCGTGACGCCGGTGACGTAACGCGCCTCGTCGGACGCCAGGTACAGCACCGCGTTGCTGATGTCGACCGGCTCCACCCAGCCGACCGGCAGGGTGTGCATGAACTGCGCCACCGGGGCGAAGTCCTCCTTGGTCGGGTTCTCCAGATCCGGCCGGAACAACTTCATCGTGCCCTCGTTCATGAACATCGGGGTGTTCACGTTCGTCGGATGCACCGAGTTGACCCGGATGGAATGCTGGCCCAGCTCGACGGCGAACGCCCGCATCAGGCCGACCACGCCGTGCTTGGCGGCGACGTAGTGCCCGGTGTTCGGGTATGCCTTGAGCCCGCCCACCGAACTGGTGAGGATGATCGAACCGCCGCCGGCCGCGATCAGGTGTGGCACACCGGCTTTCGCGGCCTTCCAGACACCGCCCAGGTTGATGTCGATCATCGTCTGCCAGTCTTCTTCACTGGTCTTGTCCAGCGTCTCGCCGCCGTTGCCGATGCCGGCGTTGGCCACGACGATGTCCAACCGGCCCAGCTGCTCCACGCCGCTGTCGACGGCCGCTTGCAGCGCGTCGTACTCGCGCACGTCCACCTCGGCCGTCACGATCCGGCGGCCCAGCCCCTTGACCAGGTCGGCGGTCTCGGCCAGATCCTCCGGCGTGGAGGCGGGGATCAGGTCGGTGCCGCTGACCGGTTTACAGACGTCGACCGCGATGATGTCGGCGCCCTCCTGCGCCAACCGCACGGCGTGGCTGCGGCCCTGGCCGCGCGCCGCGCCGGTGATGAATGCGACCTTCCCGTCGACCCGTCCGGTCATGGTTACCTCGTTTCGTTGTTGCACCGCAGCGCGGGCGTTCCGCTCAGGGGTTGGGTGTGAAGGTGATGTGCAGGTTCGACAGCCCGCGCAGGATGTAGGTCGGCTCGTAGTCGTAGCGCCGGTCGCCCGCGGGGCCGTGCCGCTCCTCGTCGATCCGGATGTCGAGCATCCGGTCCAGGATCCGCTCGATCGACACCCGGCCCTCGGCACGCGCCAGCGGGCTGCCGGGGCAGGTGTGCACGCCGCGGCCGAACGCCATGTGCTCGCGGAAGTTCTTGCGGTCCAAGCGGAATTCGTGCGGCTGCTCGAAGCGGCGGGGATCGCGGTTGGCCGCGCCGGGGCAGACCATCACCGTCGATCCCACCGGAATCTCGACATCGCCGACGGTCGACCCGCGCTTCGCCAGCCGGAACCCGCTCTTGACGGGCGAGTCCATGCGCAGCGTCTCCTCGATGAAGGCCGGGATCTTGCTGCGGTCCTCGCGCAGTTGCTGCTGCACCTCCGGGTGGTCGCCGAGCACACGCAGCGCCGCGCTGAGCAGCTTGGCGGTGGTCTCCTGCCCTGCGGCGAACAGGAATGTCGCCGACCGCACCACGTCGATGACCTCGGGCGTGGAACCGTCGGGATACTTCGCCAGCGCCAGCGACGTCAGTACGTCGTCGCGCGGATTCTCCCGGCGCTCACTGATATACGAGACGAACTTGTCGTCCAGCCATTCCAGCGGGTTGGACACGAGCACCTCGTCGTCGAGGGACCCGACGCGGGCGCCGGGCCGGTCGGCGCCGAGCACCGTGCGGAACTGCTGATGGTCCTCCTCCGGCACGCCCAGCACGTCCGCGACCACCAGCAGCGAGAACGGCTTGGCGTATTCGGTGAGGAACTCGCACTTGCCTTGCTCGAGGAATTCGTCGAGCTGGCGGTCCGCCAGCCGCCACATGAAGTCCTCGTTCTCCTTCAGCCTGGCCGGGGTCAGCAGCCGGGCCAGCAGCGAACGCGCGTAGGTGTGGTCGGGCGGGTCCATCGTCACCATGTGCTCGAACATCGGCATCTGGGTGCGGTGCTGTTCGATGAGGGCGCCGATGTCGTCGCCCTCCACCTCGAACGGCAACGGCGGGAACGGACCGCCCACCGCGATCACCGACGAGAACAGGTCGGCGTCCTTCAGGACCTCCACCGACTCCTCGTATCCGGTGACCGCGTACACGCCGTGCTGCGATTCCCGCGTCACCGGGCATTTCGACCGCAGATGGTCGAAGTACGGGTGCGGGTCGGGAACGAGCGAGGGATCGGTGAAGTAGTCCACCGAATCGAAATCAGTCATGCGGAGAACTCCTGGCGTTGATCGAGGCAACCACTACGGACGGTAACACAGTTACCGGAGACCGGGAATATCATTCTCAGACTTGCGCAATCATCTATGCGACCCTGGCGGGGCATGGGTGCGGCGCGGATTCCGGCACCGCGCGAACAGCACCCGGACACGGTGACGGCGGCGATGACCGGGAGACACCCGGTATCGCCGCCGTCACCGCGCGACTATGGCGGAATCAGACTCCCGCGACCGGCCGGGCCGACACGAGATCGCCCGCCCGCCGGCAGTCCGACGGCAGTTCGCCGGTGTGGAACGCTTCGGACACCGCGACCTGCTCCGCCGGGAAACCGGCGGCGGCCAACGCACACGCCTTGAACGCCCGGGCCGCCACGCTCACCCGGTGCTGCACGGGCGCGATCCGGTCGTCCAGCTCGGCGGGCAGCCCGTCACCCCAGACCGCGACCTCGACCAGGCCGCGATCCAGGCATTCCAGCACACCGGCCCGCACGCGGCCGTCGGATCGGTAGGTCTGCGCCGCCACCGCGACGGCGTTGGGCCAGGTGTCGTGCAGCGGCGCGGCCAGCGACTGTTCCAGATCGAGCACCTCCGCGCCGAGGATGCTCAGCGGACGGACATTCGCGCAGTCGGACACCAGAACCGTCACCTCCCAGCCCGCGTAGGTCCGGTCGAACACCCAGCCCCCGACATGGCGGATGACATCCTCGGCACTCGGTGCGACGACCGCCAGTCTGTGGCGCAGGGGTCGCCGTCGCGCGTGTGCTCGCCAGCGCGCGGCCGAATCCAATACCCGGACGCCTTGTTCGATGGGGTCGACGGATCGTGTAGCCATGGTTCTCATCCCGCCTCTCGAATATGAAGATCGCGGCAGGTCCAACGGCCGGGCCACTGTACGGGCACCCCGCCGTCCGGCGGTCGGCCGGCTCGGTGAGCCGCCGTTTCCAGGCGGCGGGCTCACCGGAAAGAGCCGACGTTCGCTCCGGTGGACGTGCGACGGGTCAGGGCCGGTGACCAGTGCCGCGTCGTCCACGGGGGGAATCTACCGATCAACACGGTAACCCGGTTACCCGTGCTGCGATGCAGACCTCACTCGAGTGGTTTTGTGATCTATGTCACTCTGAAACGAGATTATGCAACATGCCTACCGCCGCCCCCGACTGCCGGTACAATGCCCCGTACGCGCGCATTCATGGGACGAAATCACTTGGCGCGGTTCATCACTCGATCCGCGGCCACCCAGTGCTCGTCGGCGACCCACAGCCGCGCGAACGCCGCGACGGCCTCGGCGGGCGGCACTCCCCCGATCACGCGCTTGATATCGGCCGCGGGCGCCGTCGCCAGCGAGCGCGCCAGCGCGCGCCAGCCCTGGTCGAACTCGGCGCGGGGCAGCACCCGGTCGACGAGCCCGGCCCGCTCGGCGGCCGCGGCGTCGAGAATCGCCCCGGAACCCGCGAGCAGCAGCGCCCGGCTGCGACCGACCAGCGCGGCCAGCCGCTCGGCGCCGCCCCAGGCGGGCATGATCGCCAGCGACACCTGATTGAACCCGATCTTGATGTCGTCGGCCGCGATTCGGATATCGGCGGCCACCGCGACCTCCGCCCCGCCGCCGAGCGCATGCCCGTTCAGCGCCGCGACCACCGGGCCCGGGAAGGCCGCGAGCCGATCACAGATGCCGCGCATCCGCCAGGCCATCTCGGCCGCCTGCGCCTCGGTCCGCAGCGCGGCCAGTTCCTTGAGGTCGCCGCCGGAGACGAAGGCACGGTCACCCGCTCCCGTGAGCACCAGCGCCCGGGCCCCGGCGGCGGCATCGATCGCCTTGTCCAGCTGATCCATCGTGTCGGGCGCGATGGCATTGCGGGCATGCGGGCGATTGATGGTCACCACCGCCAGACCGTCGTCCAGCTCGAGCTCTACCATGTCTTGTTCTCCCCTGGGGAAATGTGGTTCTCTTAATGAGAGAATAGCGTAACGGGTGTTGAGTCCCCCTGCCCCGACGGGAGTTCGACCATGCGCACGATCCCCCTCGATCTGATCCGGCGTTATCAGGCGGAGGGCTGGTGGACCGACGAGACGATCGGCGATCTGCTGTCGGCCGGGCTGACCGCCTCGCCCGGCACCGAGTTCCGCATCCACTCGGCCACGCGGCCGTGGTCGGGCACGTTCGGCGAGGTGGAACGGGTGGCTCGGCGACTGGCCGCCGGACTGCGCCGTCGCGGCGTGGCGCCCGGCGACACCATCGCCTTCCAGCTGCCCAATTCGATGGAGGCCGCGGCGGTCTTCTGGGCGGCGGCGTTCCTGGGCGCCGTGGTGGTCCCGATCGTGCACTTCTACGGGCGCAAGGAACTCACCTACATCCTCGACGCGGCCCGGCCGCAGGTCTTCGTCACCACCGACCGTCCCGACAGCGCCGCATTGCGCGAGCGCGTCCCCGTCGTCGCGGTGGTCGGGCGGGACTTCGAGGAGCTGCTCGACGCCGAGCCGATGCCGGGCACGGCGCGGGTCGACCCCGCCGATCCCGCCCTGATCGCTTACACCTCCGGCACCACTCGCGCACCGAAGGGCGTGGTGCACACCCACCGCACCCTGGTCTACGAGACCCGGCAGCTGGCCGGCATGTATCCGGCCGACCGCGGCGACCAGCTCACCGCGGCGCCGGTCGGCCATTTCATCGGCATGATCAACGCGCTGCTGATCCCGGTCCTGGACCGGGTGCCGATCAATCTCGCCGACGCCTGGGATCCGGCCGCGATCCTCGGCCTGATGACCGCGCGGCGACTGACCGTCGGCGGCGGCGTGCCGTACTACATGACCAGCCTGCTCGACCATCCCGACTGCACCCCCGAGCACCTGCCCTACCTGCGCTACGCCGGACTCGGCGGCGCGCCGGTCCCCGCGGCGGTGACCACCCGGCTCGCGCGGCTGGGCATCGTGGTCTACCGCTCCTACGGCAGCACCGAGCATCCCTCGATCACCGGCTCGCACCACACCGCCCCGGAGGACAAGCGGCTGTTCACCGACGGCCGGGCGCTGCCGGGAGTCGAGGTGCGGCTGGCCGAGGACGGCGAAATCCTCAGCCGCGGACCGGATCTCTGCCTCGGCTACACCGATCCCGAACTCACCGCCGCCGCCTTCGACGCGGACGGCTGGTACCACACCGGCGACATCGGCGCCCTCGACGCGGACGGCTACCTGACCATCACGGATCGCAAGTCCGACATGATCATTCGCGGCGGCGAGAACATCAGCGCGCTCGAGGTCGAGGAGGTGCTGCTGACGCTGCCCGGCGTGGCCGAGGCGATCGCGGTGGCCGTTCCCGACGAGCGGCTGGGCGAGCGCACGGCCGCGGTGCTGCGCCTGCTCCCCGGGCACACCGCGCCCTCCTTGGACCAGTTGCGCGCCCACTTCGCCGCGGCCGGTCCCGCCAAACAGAAGTGGCCAGAGGAAGTGCACGTCGTCGCGGATTTCCCGCGCACGGCCAGCGGCAAGATCCAGAAGTTCGTGGTTCGCCGCGACCTGGCGGCCGCGCGCCGCGAGGGCATTGCGGCTCACCAGTGAAGAGAATAACATTCTCATAGAACGACAAGGAGGATTCCATGACGAAGGTCGAGCTGCCCTACCAGCTCTTCGACGCGGACAACCATCTCTACGAGACGAAGGAAGCCCTCACCCGGCATCTGCCGAAGGAGTACGAGGGAACGATCCAGTACGTCGAGATCAACGGCCGCACCAAGATCGCGGTGCTCGGCCAGATCAGCGAGTACATCCCCAACCCCACCTTCGAGGTCGTGGCTCGCCCCGGCGCGATGGAGGAGTACTTCAAGCACGGCAACCCCGAGGGCAAGAGCCGGCGGGAGATCTTCGGCAAGTCGATGAAGGCGATCGACGCCTTCCGCAATCCGGAGGCGCGGCTGAAGGTCATGGACGACCTGCAGCTGCAGCGCGCGCTCATGTTCCCGACCCTGGCCAGCCTGGTCGAGGAGCGCATGCGCCACCACCCCGAGCTGATCCACGCGGTGGTCGAATCGCTGAACCGCTGGATGCTGGACGACTGGGGCCAGGACGGCAGTTTCGTGCACTCCGGCCGCATCTTCACCGTCCCGGTGATCACGCTGCCGATCGTCGAGCGCGCGATCGCCGAATTGAACTGGGCCGTCGTGGAACACGGCGCCAAGGCCATCCTGGTGCGCCCGGCTCCGGTGCCCGGCTTCAAGGGCCTGCGCTCGTTCGCGCTGCCGGAGTTCGATCCGTTCTGGAAGCGGGTCGTGGAGCTGGACGTGCTGGTCACCATGCACTCCTCGGACAGCGGCTACTCCCGCTACGACGCGGAGTGGGAGGGCAACAGCCTGGAGATGCTGCCGTTCAAGACCAACACGTTCGCCATGACCAACCAGTGGCGGCCGGTCACCGACGCGGTCGCGTCCTGGGTGTGCCACGGTGCGCTGAATCGGTTCCCGGACTTGAAGATCGCGGTCATCGAGAACGGCTCGGCCTGGCTGGAGCCGCTGCTGCAGCAGCTGACCGACGTGTACAAGAAGGCGCCGGAGGGCTTCGGTTTCCGCGACCCGGTCGAGACCATCAAGCGGAGCCTCTACGTCAGCCCGTTCTGGGAGGAGGACCTGGAGCGGCTGTCGCAGGTCATGGGCGCCGACCACGTGCTGTTCGGTTCGGACTGGCCGCATCCGGAGGGCCTGGCCGAGCCGGCGCGCTACATCCACGAGATCAAGGACATGCCCGAGGAGAAACAGGCCAAGATCATGGGCGGCAATCTGGCGCGGTTGCTGAAGGTATGAGCTGGCAGACCATCCCGGAGATGGTCCTGAGCACCGCCGAGGGGGGGGGGGGCCCCCGCGGCGGGGGGGGGGGGGGGGGGGGGGGGGGGTTTGGGGGGCGGCCCCCGCGGGGGGGGGGGGGGGGCCCGGGGGGGGGCCGCGGGGGGGGGCGGCGGGGGGGGGGGGGGGGGGG
>NZ_JARWOP010000290.1 GCF_029868745.1 Nocardia wallacei
GTGGCGGCCTTGTCCTCGCCCGCGGACGAGCAGCCCGCGACGGCGGCCACCGCGACGGCGGCGGCGAGCGCCACGGGCCCTCCCCGCCACATCCCACCGGCCGGCCGGTTGCCGCCACCACCCATGCCCCGAACTCCTCACTCGCACCGACTACCGACGATTCATGCGTGCGTCCTCATCTGACCATGGTCGCGGACGGCCGCCGCGCGCCGGGGTCTTTCCCGGGCATCGCCTTTCGGCGACACGTCAGGGACGGCCGTGCCATTCTGTCGTACCGGCGGGTTACCGTGGACAGTGCATCGCCGCCGAGCCAGGGAGACCGCGTTGAAAACAGACCATATGTCTGGATTCATCGTCGAAGACGTTACCGTCGGTCCGTTCGCGCACGGGTTCGGCGTGACCGGCGACGGGCGCTCGTTCGCCTTCCGCACGGTCGGGGCCACCCTGTCTCTCGAGATCTACCGCGCCGACTCCGCCCGCGCCACTACGGTTCCCGGCCCGGAGGACGTGGTGGCCGTCGCCGCGGCGGGCGTCACCGATATCGACCTCGGTGACGAGCGCAGCGTCGTCGCCGCGGTGCGCGACCTGATCGCCACCGCCACCCCGGCACCTGCCGCCGACCGCGCCGCCACCACCGTCCGCGCGCTGCTCGGCCGCCTCGGCGCCGCCCTCGACGGCCGGTAACTCCTTGCGCGCCAACACCTTCCGTCGGCGGGCCCGAGATGCGCGGTGCCTGGCGCGGCGCATGACAGACTGTAGGAGAACTACCGGTAACTTTCGACGACGGTGAGGATGCAGATGGCATTGCGACGATCGGCAGCGGCGCTGCTGCCGCTGGTGGCACTGACCGTGCTGGCGGGGGCGTGCGGTAACGACACGGACGAGGACTCGGTCGCCGCGGCGCGGTCCTCCGCCTACGCCGCCCTGACCTCGTCGTCGCAGGCCGCCGCGACCAGCCGTGCCCTGCGCCCGCCGATTCCCACCGCCGCCGAACTCGACACGCAGATCAAGCGCGCGCTGGACCCGTCACTGCCCGACAGCGACCGCACCGCCCTGATCGAGGACGGCGAGGCGTTCAAGGACGCCATCCCCGACATGTACCGCGCGATGCAGGACAACCCGCACGCCGTCTACGGCGTCACCGACCCGGTGTTCGACAACCGCGACGGCACCCTCACCGCCACCATGCGCCTGGACAAGGACGGCACCGGCGCCAACGTGCGCACCACCATCGTGCATTTCGTCGACAAGGACGGCGCCTGGAAGATCTCCCGCACCGACCTGTGCGGAATCCTGCGCTCGGCGGACTACAAGACCGCGGCCTGCGGCTGAGTCCGGCTGTGGCGCAGCAGTTCTCGATGCGGTGGGGCCGGTTCGTGCACCGTCACCGGTATGTGGTGCTGGCCGTCGCGATCGTCGTGGTCGCGCTGTCGGGGTGGTTCGGCCGCGACCTGGGCGAGCGGCTGACCCAGGGCGGCTGGTTCGACGAGCACAGCGAATCGGTGGTGGCCTCCAAGATCGCCGACGAGACCTTCGGCCGCGACCGCGACGCCGACATCATCGTCCTCTACACCGCCCCGCCCGGCCACACCGTCGACGACCCGCCGGTGCGCGCCGCGGTCACGACGGCGCTGGCGCGGCTGCAGGCGACGTACCCCGACCGCATCCAGAAGATCGACAGCTACTTCGACGGCTCGATGATGGGCCAGTTCGCCGACGCCTCCCGCACGCACGCCTTCGCCAGCATCGGGCTGCGCGGCGAGGACACCGAATCGGTGAACAACTATCTCGCCGTCCAGGACGATCTGGCGGCCGGGGTCGACGGCGGCGGGCCGGGCGGGACGACGGTGCAGCTGGCGGGCCTGCAACCGGTGGTGGAGGGCATCAATATCGGCATGCAGCGCGACATCCACCGCGCCGAGCTGATCGCGCTGCCGCTGGTGGCGGTGCTGCTGTATTTCGTGTTCGGCGGCGTGGTGGGGGCGCTGCTGCCGGTGCTGATCGGCGGCATGACGATCCTGGGCAGCCAGGGCATGATGCGGCTGCTGACCGGCTACATCGACGTCAACGTGTTCGCCAGCGCGGTGGTGACCCTGGTCAGCCTGGGCCTGGCCATCGATTACGGGCTGTTCGCGGTGACCCGGTTCCGGGAGGAGTTGGCGGCGGGCCGCAGCGTGGAGGACGCCACCGCCCGCACGGTCGCCACCGCGGGACGCACGGTGCTGTTCTCGGCGGCGATCATCGCGGTGAGCCTGGGCGCGCTGTTCATCTACCCGAACGGGGTGCTGCGCTCGGTGCCCTACGGCGGCATCAGCTCGGTGCTGCTGGCGGCGCTGCTGTCGGTGACGGCGCTGCCGGCGGCGCTGAGCATCGTGGGGCGGCGCATCGATCTGTGGGGGTGGGGCCGGTTCGCCGGCATCCGCACCGCCGAGCAGGTCGACGACGGATTCTTCTCGCGGCTGGCGAGTTTCGCGATGCGCCGCCCGGCGCGGGTGATCGTGCCGGTGGTGCTGGCATTGCTCGCGCTGCTGATCCCGTTCCGCCACATCGCCTTCGGCGGGTTGAGCGAACGCTATCTGGCCGAGGACGCCCCGGCACGGGTGGCACAGGAGAAGTTCGACGCCCTGTTCCCCGAATTCCGTACCGAGCCACTGAAATTGGTGGTGGTGGGCGCCGATGCCCAGCAGCTGTCCGATATCCGGTTCCAGGCCAATTTCGTGCCGGGCCTGACCGGGCCGTTCGAGGCGACCGCGCCGACCACCAACGGGGTGAACGTGCTGGCCACCGGGCTGGTGGACGAGCGCGACGCCGACGCGGCGATCGCGGCGCTGCGCGCGATCGACGAACCGCCGGGGGTGCGGGTGATGGTCGCGGGCGTGCCGGCGCTGGAACGCGACGCCATCCGCGGTCTCATCGACGGCCTGCCGCTGCTGGCGGCGATTCTGGTGCTCGCCGCGGTGGCGCTGATGTACGCGGCGTTCCGGTCGCTGGTGCTGGCGGTGAAGGCGGTGGTGCTCAGCGCGCTGAGTCTCGGGGCGACCCTGGGCATTTTGACGTGGATCTTCGTGGAGGGGCACGGGGCGGGGCTGTTTCATTTCACGCCCGGGCCGCTGATGTTCGCGGTGCTGGTGCTGATCGTGACGGTGCTGTTCGGGCTGTCCACCGACTACGAGGTGTTCCTGCAGTCGCGGATGGCCGAGGCGCGGGCCAACGGCGCGGCGCCGGCGGAGGCGATCCGGTACGGCATCGCCCACACCGGCGGGGTGATCACCTCGGCCGCGGCGATCCTGATCGTGGTCACCGGGGCGTTCGGGTTCTCGGATCTGGTGCTGATGAAATACATCGCCTACGGGATGATCGCGGCATTGGTGCTGGACGCCACCGTGATTCGCATGCTGCTGACCCCGGCGGTGCTCAAGCTGGTGTGGCGATGATCGCGTGGCGTGTTGCAACCGGAGCACGGTGCTCCGTTAACCTGAACAGCGTGACCAACGACGGGGATACGCAGCAGCCGACGAGCCAGGGCAAACACGCGGCGCCGGAGGGCGCCGGCGTGCATCCGCTGATCGATCTCGCCCGGGATCCGAACCCCGGCGTCGCCGATCATGCCCGCCCGGACGAGGAAGACGACCAGCCCGACCAGTAGGCGAGCCGAAACACCCAGCCGCACAACCCTTTACACGCCGCCTGTGGGCGGGGCAGCCCCATGCCCCGCCCACAGTGCTGTCGCCGGCCGGACGGCGGAAGGGCTCGATCACGCCGATCCTGACGCTTCGATTGAAATTCTGATGATGCAAGGGTGACGATCAGGGTGATGAGTAGTGGCCGATCCGCGGACCAGCGTGCCCACCCCCGGCCCTCATCCAAGGTAGCGGGGACAGCGTGGCCGGTCTCGGTGCTGTTCATGTTGTCACCGCTGATCGGCGAAATCGTCGGGGCGGCACTGCGATTCAGCTATCTCACCCAGCCGCTGCGGGTCGCTGCGATCCTCTGTTTCTACGGTGCGGGTGCGGTGTTGGTGCGGGAAGCGGTGCAACGCCGTGGCCTCAACGGCTGGGGACTGTTGTTGCTCGCCCTCGCCTTCGCCGTACTAGAGGAAGGGCTCGGGCTACAGACCATCTTCAATCCGCAAGGCATGGACGGCGAGACCGTGTACGGGCGGGCATTCGAAGTGAACTGGATGTGGGCGGTCGTGGTCACCGGATACCACGCGGTGTGGAGCATCGTCATACCGATCGTGCTGACGCACCTGCTCTTTCCCGCGAAGCAACACATTGTCTGGCTCTCGCGTCCGATGCTGGGCGTCTTCGGGGGTGTCTTCGCCGTCGGCTTCGTGTTGTTCGTCTTCATCTCGCTCGTTCGATCCGACTTCCGCCTTTCTGCCGTGCAGATCATCGGCGCTGTCCTAGCGGTGATCGCCCTGGTCTGGTCGGCCACCGGCTGCCGGCGACCGTGGGCCACCACGTCGAGGGGTCGGTGCCCCGAACCTGCGACTGTCGGCGTGGTCGGATTCGGCGCGGGATTGGCGTGGCTGATGCTGTATGTGGTCGCTTTCATCGGGAGCGCGGCCCCGTTTGTGGTGTGGACGCTTGCCGCACTGGTGTTCGCCGCCGCTGTCGCCGGGATCATGCGCCGGTGGGTGGCGCGACCGGGCTGGAGCCGGCGGCATCGGCTGAACGGTTGTCTCGGGGCCGTGCTGGCGTTGTGGCTGTTCGGCCTCTTCCTCGTCGCCAATGGCGGACGGACCGACGACGTCGTGTTCCATGTCGTCGTTCTCGCCGCCGTGGCCGTCGGCTACCTGTGGCTTCGCAGACGAATCCACCCGTACGGGACAGCGCCGGAGACCGGTCGGCGCGCGGGAGAGGGGTCAGCCGCGGGCGGGTAGGACTAGTTGGGCGCCGGTGCGGGGGTGATCGAAGACTTCGACCGGGTGTTGGTAGACGCGGGAGAGCAGGGGGGTGGTGAGGATGTCGCGTGGGGGGCCGCAGGCGGCGAGGCGGCCGGATTCCAGGACGGCGACGCGGTCGGCGTAGGCGGCGGCGATGCCGAGGTCGTGCAGGACGATCACGACCGCGGCGCCGTCGCGGGCACGGGTACGGGCTAGGCGCAGGATCTGTTCCTGGTGGCCGAGGTCCAGGGCCGCGGTGGGTTCGTCGAGCAGCAGGGTGGGGGTGTCCTGGGCCAGGACGCGGGCCAGCGCGACGCGGGCGCGTTCGCCGCCGGACAGGGCCGGGAAGGGCCGTGCGGCAAGGTGTTCGGTGTCGGTGGCGGCCAGCGCGGCGGTGATCGCGGCCTCGTCGTCGTCCTGGCGGAGGGTGCGCGCCCACGGCGCCCGGCCCATGGCGACGACCTCGCGGGCGGTGAACGGGAAGCCGACGGTGTGGGTCTGCGGCAGCACGGCGCGGCGGCGGGCCATGTCGACCGGCGCCCAGCGCGCGACCGGCCGTCCGTCGAGTTCCACAGTGCCGTCGGCGAGTTCGAGTTCCCCGGACAATGCCCCGAGCAACGTCGACTTCCCCGCCCCGTTCGGCCCGACCAACGCCAGGATCTGCCCGGCCACCACATCCAGATCCACCTCGTCGAGCACGCGCCGCCCACCCCCGCGCTCGACACCGACCTGCCGCGCCCGCAGCGTGACCGCCCCCGCCCCCGGCACCTTCGGCATCCCGTGCTCCCGCACGAAAACCTTTGCCACACTGCGCATTACCCCGGTCACAGCACCCCTCCCGCCCACTTGCCGCCTGCCCCGACCGCAAGGGTCGGGTCCAGTGCGCTGCCGGTGGTGGTTGCGCCGACGACCCCGCACCCACTCGACGCGTCGATGGTGTTCATGCCCAGCCTCCTGCGCGGGCGCGGGTGCGGCGTAGGAGCCAGAAGAAGAAGGGGCCGCCGATGAGGGAGGTGAGGATGCCCAGGGGGAGGTCGGCGTTGGTGACGAGGGTGCGGGCGCCGACGTCGGCGGCCAGCAGGATGATCGCGCCGATCAGCGCGGACAGGGGGATCAGGACGCGGTGGGCGGGGCCGACGAGCATGCGGACCAGGTGCGGCACGATGAGGCCGACGAACAGGATGATGCCGGTGAACGCGACGCCGGCGGTGGCGAGGATCGCGACGGCGACGATGACGTTGCGGCGCAGCCGTTCCACGTCCACGCCGAGGTGGCGGGCGGCGGATTCGCCGAGTGCGAGCAGGTCCAGCCGGGGCGCCATCGCCACGGCGGCGGCGAGACCGAGCGCGGTGAGCGGCGCGACCACGGCCACCGACTGCCAGGTGGCGCCGTTGAGGCTGCCCAATTGCCAGAACACGATCTGGTCTCGTGCCTGCGGGGAGGCGGTGAACAGCAGGAACGCCATCAGTCCACCGGCGAACGCGTTGACCGCGACGCCGGTGAGCACGAGGGTGACGGTCTCGGTGCGCCCGCCCGACCGCGACAGCAGATACACCAGCAGTGTCGTGCCCAGCCCGGCGACGAACGCACCCCCGGCCACCGACCACGCCGCCGCGAACGCCCCGCCCGCGACGATGACGATGCCCGCCCCGACCGCCGCACCGGCCGACACGCCGATCACGCCGGGTTCGGCGAGCGGGTTGGCGAACACTCCCTGGAGTAGCGCCCCGGCGGTGGCCAGCGCGGCCCCGACGAGCGCGGCCATCACCACGCGCGGGAACCGCACCTGCCACAGCGTCACCTCGCCGGCGGGATGCGCCGGGAGCGGGCCCCACTCCAGGCCGATCTTGTGCAGCACGCTGCCCGCCACTTCCAGGGGTGTGGTCGGCACCTGCCCGACCGCGGCGGAGTACATGGCGAGCAGGACCAGCAGCACCACCGACACGGTGAACACGATCGAGATCTTCGACCATCGCCGCGTGCGAGGCCCGGCTCCGCCCGTCGCCCCAGTTCCGCCCGCTGCTCCGGCTCCGCCCGCTGCTCCGGCTCCGGCCGCTGCTCCGGCTCCGGCCGCCGCTGCGGTGCTGGCGGGCACTGCGGTGCCCGGTTGGCGTCCGGTCGTTGACGCGGCGGGCACCCAGTCCTCCTGGGAGGAACCGGATTCCGACTTCGAGTCACGGCTGCATCGCTGGGTGGACGCGGTGATCGACGGGCCGGTCGGCGCGGCGTCGCGGTCCGCGATGTCCGGTGCCGCGGGTACTGCGCGCGCTGTAGCCGGTGGAGCGCCGGAGACGGTGCCGTTCGAATTGCTCGCTGGCGCAGCGATTCCGGCGGCACGGCTGCGGTCGGTCGGGTCCTGGGCAGGCTCGTTCATGTCCTGGGCGGGCGTGTCCGTCGAGGTGGCGGCGGGATTGTCCGGCTCGTCCGCTCCCTCGCCGACGGGTGTGCCAGAGCCGCTCATGCGGCGTGCGGGGAGTAGATCGCGTCGCGCAGGGCGGCGAGGACGTGGCCGGTGTTGGGCCCGAAGCTGAGCAGGGCGGCGTCGGACATGTCGACGACGCGCTGGTCGCGCCCGGCGGGGGTCTGGGCGACGCCGGGAAGCTTGGTGAGCCCGTCGACGCCGCCGATGGATTTCAGCCCGTCGGTCATGACCAGGAACACGTCGGGCGAGGCGGCGATCATGGCCTCGCTGGTGATGGCGGTGAAGGGTTCTGTCAGTCCCGCGGCGGTCCCGGCGTCTGTGCCGCCCAGTGCGGTGACCAGTGTGTCGGCGCCCGACCCGGGCCCGGCCATCATGGTGATCGCGGTGCTGCGCAGATATAGGAACGCCATTTTCAGCGGCGGATCCTGGTGCGGCACCGACGCGGTGGCGGCGGCGATCTCGTCGGCGGTGCGCTGGGCGAGCCGGCGGCCTGGCTCGGGGACGCCGAGCGCGGCGGCGACGGCCTCGATCTGCGGCCCGACATCGTCGAGGCCGCGGTCGGGGTCGAAGTAGACGACGGTGATGCCGAGCGCTTTGAGCTGATCACGCATGGTGGGCGTGGCGCTGACGGTGTCGGTGAGAAACACCGTGGGCCGTTGTGCGGCAACGGCTTCCACGTTGATGCTGCCGCTGCCGCCGGCGACGTTGGGCACCTGCCGCACGGCGGGGAACGACGCGGTGGTGGAGCGCCCGACCAGATTCGCGCCCAGGCCCAGCGCCCACACGGTCTGGGCGAGGGTGCCGTAACGGTCGACGGCGACGATGCGGGAGGCGTCGGTGACGGTCACGTCGCTGCCGTCGAACGACCGCACCGTCGCGGGCAGGACGGGGGCGGGCGCGGGACCGATCGGCACGGGGTCCAGCTGGTCCAGGGTCGCGGTGGCGGGGCCGTGCCCGGTGCCGGTGGTGGTGCCCGCGCACGCGGTGACCCCGGCGGTCAGCGCGAGGGCGAGCACGGCCAGCAGGATCCGGGCCGCCGGAGCGCGCCGCGCGGGGAGCCGCGGCGCACCGGCGAATGCCGCCGCGCGGGCGGCGGTGGTGCGAGCCGGTCGGTCGGGGCTGCTCATGTAGGCAAGCCTAAGAGGTGCCGGGCGGCGGGTGTGATCGGGCCGCCGCTCAGCCGCCGCTGACGTCGTCGAGGGCCGCGGCGATGGCGCGCGGCAGTTCCAGGGTCTCGGCGGCGAGAATGCCGGTGAGCTGGGCGATGTCGCGGGCGCCGACGACCATGCTGGCGACGCCGGGCCGGTCGCGGATCCAGGCCAGCGCCACCGCCAGCGGCGAGGTGCCCAGCCCGTCGCCGGCGGTGACGAGGGCGTCGACGACGCGGGCGGCGTGGTCATCGAGACGCTCGCGGATCTCCGCGGCGGTGTCCTCGTCGGCGCCGCGCGAGTCGGCGGGCACGCCGTCGCGGTATTTGCCGGTGAGGATGCCCCCGGCCAGCGGCGCGGACGCGATCAGCCCGATCCCGTGATGTCCGGCGGCGGGCACGACGTCGTGTTCGAGGCCGCGGGCCAGCAGCGAGTACGGCAGTTGCGCGGCGGTGATCGGCGCCGCCGACGCCAGGGTGGCGAGCTGCCAGGCGTTGTGGCCGCGCACTCCGGCATAGCGCACCCGCCCGGAGCGCACCGCGTATTCGACGGTGGTGGCGATCTCCTCGAGCGGGGTGCGCGGGTCCCAGGCCGCGACGCTCCACAGGTCGAGGTAGTCGGTGCCGAGGTCGGCGAGGGTGCGGTCGAGCTGGCGCATGAGGGTGCGCCGCGACGCGTCGACGGTCCAGCGCACCTCGGTGGCGGGCGCGCCGGCGGGGTCGGTCGCGCCGGTCACCGCGGCCAGCCCGGCACAGCCGCTCAGGACCAGGTCGTCGCGCGGGACCAGTTCGCCGACGAGCCCGCCGAGGACGCGTTGCGCGCCGCCGCCGTGGTAGGCCGGTGAGGTGTCGACGAGGGTGCCGCCCGCCTCGACGAACGCCACCAGCTGCACCGCCGCCTCGTCGGCGTCGGTCTCCTTGCCCCAGGTGTGCGTGGCCAGTCCCATCCGGGAGACCCGTAAGCCGCTGCGCCCCACCGCCCGCTGTTCCATCACAGTGCCCGTGCTTCCTTCACACGCAAGAGCCTAGGGCCCCAACCGCTTCGAGTCCGGGTACGGCACCCCGAACCGCCGCGCCGTGCCGCGGGCACCGGTCGCGAGCAGCGCGCACGACACCAGCTCGGACAGCGGGCGCGGCGGCGGGTAGGGTCGCTGCCGGACTTCGCCGGGCACCGATCACGCCCGGCGGCAACGGATCCGGTCGTGATGGAGGTGGCGTGGGCGCGTCGATGACGTGGGTGCAGGCGCTGATACTGGGCGCGGTGCAGGGGCTGACGGAGTTCCTGCCGATCTCGTCGTCGGCGCATATGCGCATCGTGTCGGGGGTGTTCTTCGGCGACGACGCGGGCGCGTCGTTCACCGCGGTGACCCAGCTGGGCACCGAGGCCGCGGTGCTGGTGTATTTCGCCAAGGACATCTGGCGCATCCTGTGCGCCTGGTTCGGCACGGTGTATCTGCGGGTCACCGGCCGCGCCGAGCAGCGGGTGCCACTGGCCGAGCAGGTCACCACGCAGCTGCCGGTCTACGCCGGGGGGCCGCCGCCCGCGCCGGTGCTCGATCCGGACGCGCAGCGCGAACTGGATTACCGCATCGGCTGGTATGTGATCATCGCGACGATCCCGATCGGGGTGCTGGGTTTCGTGTTCAAGGACGCGATCCGCACCGGCGCGCGCAACCTGTGGCTGATCTCGACGATGCTGATCGTGTTCGCGCTGGTGATCGCGGCCGCGGAGTATTACAGCAGCCAGCGCCGCCCGCTCGAGCAGCTCACGACCCGCGACGGGCTGGTGATGGGTTTCGCGCAGTGCCTGGCGCTGATCCCGGGGGTGTCGCGGTCGGGGGCGACGTCCTCGGCGGGGCTGTTCATCGGCCTGACCCGGGAGGCGGCGGTGCGGTTCTCGTTCCTGCTGGCGATTCCGGCGGTGGTGGCGTCGGGGTTGTTCAGCCTGCCCGACGCGTTCGAACCGGCCGGGGAGGGACTCACCGCGTCGGGCCCGCAGTTGCTGGTGGCGACGGTGGTGTCGTTCGTGCTGGGCTACGCGTCGGTGGCGTGGCTGCTGAAGTTCGTGGCCCGGCATTCGCTGAACTGGTTCGTCGGCTACCGGATCGTGCTGGGGCTGGTGCTGCTGGGCCTGCTGGCCGGGGGCGTGGTGTCGGCGACGTGACCGTCCGCTCACCGCGCGCGGCCCGCCCGCGCGCACCACTAGGCTGGATTACATGACGGTGATCCTGCTGCGGCACGGCGTGTCGACCTCGAATACCGCCGCGACCCTGGCCGGTCGCAGCCCGGGTGTCGATCTCACCGACCGGGGCCGCGAGCAGGCCCAGGGCGTGGCGCAGCGGCTGGCGGCGCTGCCGATCGCCCGCGTGGTGCATTCGCCGCTGTTGCGCTGTGAGCGGACGGTGGCGCCGCTGGCGGAGAAGCTGGGCCTGGAGCCGGTGGCCGAGCCGCGGCTGCTCGAGGTCGATTACGGCGAGTGGACCGGCCGCAAGATCGCCGAGCTGGTGTCCGAGCCGCTGTGGAAGGTGGTGCAGCGGCATGCCTCCGGCGCGGTGTTCCCCGCCGGAGAGGGGCTGGCGCAGGTGCAGTATCGTGCCGTGGCCGCCGTTCGCGAGCACGACCGCGCCCTCGCCGAGCAACACGGGCGCGACGTGCTGTGGGTGGCGTGTACGCACGGCGACGTGATCAAGTCGGTGCTGGCCGACGCGTTCGGGATCCATCTGGACGGGTTCCAGCGCATCGTGGTTGAACCCGCGTCGCTGAGCGTGGTGCGTTATACGCCCGCCGCGCCCTACGTGTGGCGGGTCAACGACACCGGCACCGATCTGTCGGCGCTGGCGGCAACAGTGGAGCAACGAGCGAGTGAGCGGGCGGGTCCGGTGCCCGGCGGCGAGGTCGGGCCCGTCGACGCGACGGGCGCGACCGCGGCGAGTACGGATAATGGGAATGCGGGAGCCCCCGATTCTCGTAGTGAGTAGTGCAGTCGGTTTCAGGAGGTGCAGATGGCCCGAGCAATCCATGTGTTTCGCACCCCCGACCGTTTCGTGGCCGGAACAGTCGGTGAGCCAGGCGATCGCTCCTTCTACCTGCAAGCCGTGGAGGAGCCCCGGGTGGTGAGCGTGCTGCTGGAGAAGCAGCAGGTCAAGGTGCTCGCCGATCGG
The DNA here is from genome assembly GCF_029868745.1 of Nocardia wallacei. Classification (GTDB taxonomy): domain Bacteria; phylum Actinomycetota; class Actinomycetes; order Mycobacteriales; family Mycobacteriaceae; genus Nocardia; species Nocardia wallacei_B. The sequence continues at coordinate 11,619 of NZ_JARWOP010000290.1, forward strand.
ATGGGGCTGTTACTGGACGAGGTGGCGCGGCGGTTCGGCGCCGAGGTGCCGCCGCAGGCGGCCGAGGTCAACGACACCGACCCGTTGCAGATGCCGCTGGACGCCGAATTCCGGGTCGGCACAATGGGTCTGGGCTGGGACGCCGACGCGGGCGCGGTGGTGGTGGAGTTGCTGGCGATCACCGAGACCGAGGTCGACGAGTCGGTGGTGCTCGACGACACCGAGGAAGGCCCGGACGCGGTGCGGGTGTTCCTCACGCCTTCCCAGGCGCGGGAATTCGCGTTGCGGTCGACGAAGGTGATCGCCGCCGGCCGGCCGCCGTGCCCGCTGTGCGGGGAACCGCTGTCGACCAAGGGGCACATGTGCGTACGCACCAACGGCTACAAGCGCGGCGACATCTTCGGCGCGGCGGATCTGGAGGAATGAGCCGGTGAGTACCGACGGTGGCGCCGGCGACCCGTTCCACACCGGTGATCTGTCGGTACTGGGGCGGGTGAGCACCGCCAGTAACCTGACCTTGGTGTGCGAGATCGGCGCCGACGGTTCGGTGCGCACCGACGGGCGCACGGCCTCGGAGCATCTCGCGGCAGTCGATGCGTCGTTGCGCGTGGTGTACAAACCGGTGCGCGGGGAGCGGCCGCTGTGGGATTTCCCGGACGGCACGCTGGCCGGGCGCGAGGTGGCGTCGTATCGGGTGTCGCAGGCGCTGGGCTGGGGGGTGATCCCGGAGACGATTCTGCGGGAGGGCCCGCTGGGTCCGGGCATGGTGCAGCGCTGGGTGGAGTCGGTGGATACCCAGTACGGCGGGTCGGGGCGGCCGGATCTGGTGGATCTGGTGCCGCCGGACGCGGTGCCCGCCGGGTTCCGGGAGGTGTTGCGCGCGGTCGACGGCACCGGCGAGGAGGTGTCGCTGGTGCATGCCGACGATCCGCGGCTGCGGCGCATGGCGGTGCTGGATGTGCTGCTCAACAACGCCGACCGCAAGGGCGGGCACGCCCTCGAGGGGGTCGACGGCGGCGTGTACGGGGTCGATCACGGGATCTGCCTGCACGCCGAGCCGAAGTTGCGCACGGTGCTGTGGGGGTGGGCCGGGGAGCCGGTGGAGGCGGAGTTGCTGGACGATATCGGCACGTTCGTCAAGGCGCTGCCGGGTGAGCTGGGCGATGAGCTGTCGGCGCATCTGACCGACGCGGAGATCGAGGCGCTGGCCGCGCGCGGGCGGCGGTTGCTGACCGATCCGGTGATGCCGTTGCCGGTGAGCGCGCGCCCGATTCCGTGGCCGGCGTTCTGACCGCGCGTTCCACGCTGCCTCATTGCAACCGTTGACTTTTGGCAGCGGCCGCGTCGGCGCAGGTCGTGCCGGGTGTGCGGGGGTGTCGCGGGCGAGCGCGGCGCGGGGTCGCCGCCGGGGCCGGGGGCGGGCACCTTTACTCTCGAATCATGCAGTCCTGGTCCGATATCGATGTGCCCGCCGTTCCCGGATCCGGACCGCCGTTGCGGTTGTTCGACACCGCCGATCGGCAGGTGCGCCCGGTGACGCCGGGCGCGACCGCCACCATGTACGTCTGCGGCATCACGCCCTATGACGCGACCCATCTCGGTCACGCCGCGACGTATCTGACGTTCGATCTGGTGCACCGGGTGCTGCGCGATAGCGGGCATCGGGTGCATTACGTGCAGAACGTCACCGATGTGGACGATCCGTTGTTCGAGCGCGCCGACCGCGACGGCCTGGACTGGCGGGAGCTGGGCGCTCGCGAGATCGCGTTGTTCCGCGAGGACATGGCGGCGCTGCGGGTGGTGCCGCCGCGCGACTACATCGGCGCGGTGGAGTCGATCGGCGAAGTGGTGGAGCTGGTGGACAAGCTGCTCGCGTCGGGGGCGGCGTATGTCGTCGAGGACGCCGAATATCCGGATGTGTATTTCCGTCACGACGCGACCGAGCAGTTCGGCTACGAGTCGGGCTACGACCGGGAGACGATGGCGCGGTTGTTCGCCGAGCGCGGCGGTGATCCGGCGCGGCCGGGCAAACGCGATCCGATCGATGCCCTGTTGTGGCGGATGGCGCGCCCGGGTGAGCCGTCGTGGCCGGCGCCGTTCGGGGCGGGGCGGCCGGGCTGGCATATCGAGTGCGCGGCGATCGCGCTGAACCGGATCGGGCCGGAGTTCGACATCCAGGGCGGCGGCAGCGACCTGATGTATCCGCATCACGAGTATTCGGCCGCGCACGCCGAGGCGCTGGTGGCGGGCCGGCGGTTCGCGCGCCATTACGTGCATGCGGGCCTGATCGCGCTGGAGGGGGAGAAGATGTCGAAGTCGCGCGGCAATCTGGTGTTCGTGTCGCGGCTGCGGCGTGCGGGGGTGGATCCCGCGGCGATCCGGCTGGGCCTGTTCGCCGGGCACTACCGGCAGGACCGGGAGTGGAACGATCAGGTGCTGGCCGAGGCGCTGGCGCGGCTGGACCGCTGGCAGCGCGCGGTGGCGCTGGCGTCGGGCCCGGCCGCGCAGGACACGGTGGCGCGGCTGCGCCGGCATCTGGCCGACGACCTCGATACCCCGAAAGCCCTTGCCGCGGTGGACAGTTGGGCGCAGCAGGCGTTGGATTACGGCGGCCCGGACGCCGCGGCGCCGGGACTGGTGGCCGCGGCGGTGGACGCGCTGCTGGGCATCCGCCTCTGACCCGGGCCGCCGCGCGCGGCGGGGCCGTACTCCCGGGCCCGGGCTTTGACTCGGCGAGATAAATGGTCATTAATGGTCTCAGGCTCGACGAGGAGGTTGGACGGTGGCACCTGTGCCTGGACGCGATCGGATTCGTGCGGTACGCACACAGCTCCGGGCCGGGAGCGCCCTGCTCGGCGCGATACGCCGCGATCCGCGCCTGGCCCGCGAGCTGGTCGCCGGATTGCGCGGCCGCCACGACGCGCCCCGGGCCGAAGCGGTGGCCGGGGAGGAACGCCTGGCGCCGCCGGGGCTGGCGGAGTTCACCAAGACCGCGCACGCCTCCCAGGAGGTCGAGGCGCCGCGTGAGTCGGTGGTCGCGTATCTGTCGGATCTGGATCGGCTCGGCGACTGGTTCACCCTGCACACCGGGTGGCGCGACGGCGCGCCGGGCCCGCTGCGCGAGGGCCTGACCTTCACCCAGCAGGCGCTGGTGATGGGGTTGCCGGCCGAGATCCGGTGGACGGTGGCCGCGGTCGGCGCGTCGGGGTTCGAGCTGCGTGGTGAGGCGCCGCAGCAGGTGCGCATCGGGTATTGGATCAGCGTGTCGGGCACGGAGTCGCGGTCGACGGTGCGTTTCGACGCCGGGGTGGCCGGGCCGCCGATCGAGGGCCCGCTGGGCGGGTCGGTCGCGCGCAGCCTCGGCGACGCGATGCGCGATTCGCTGGCGAAGCTGCCCGCCGCGCTCGCCGCCGCGGGCCCGCTGCGCACCCGTCCGGTCCGTAACCCGGTGCCGCACACCGCTTCCGGGGTGGAGCTGGACCCGCGGACGCCGGTGCTGGTGGGTGTCGGGCAGGTGGTGCAGCGCACCCCCGACCCGGCCTACGGTGATCCGGCGGGGCTGGCGGTGCGGGCGTTGCGCCGCGCGGCGCAGGATGCCGGCGCCGGGGAGTCGCTGCTGCGCGCGGCGGAGGCGGTGTTCGCGGTGGCGTGCACGTCGTGGCAGTACCGGGATCTGGGCGCGATGGTCGCCGAACGGGTCGGCGCGTCCGGTGTGGACACGGTGCAGACCAGTCCGTTCGGCGGGGACGGCGGGCAGTTGGCGATCAACGAGGCCGCCGCGGCGGTGGCTGCCGGGGAGTACGAGATCGTGTTGGTCACCGGCGCGGAAGCGGGTGCCACGCAGGCGGCCGCGCAGCGGGCGGGGGTCGAGTTGTCGTGGCCGGAGCAGGGGCCGGGGGTGGCGCCGACGCGGACGGTGGGCATCGACAAGGCCGCCAACAACGCCGCCGAGACCGCGGCGGGCCTGATCGCGCCGATCAACATGTACGCGCTGCTGGAATCGGCCAACCGCCATCGCCTCGGCCGCACCCCCGACGAGCATTCCCAGGCGATCGCGGACCTGTGGTCGCGGCTCTCGGCGGTCGCCGCGGACAACGAATACGCCTGGCAGCCGGAGCAATTCAGCGCCGAGCAGATCGCGGCGGTGTCGGCGGACAACCGGATGGTGTCCACCCCCTACACCAAACTCGAATGCGCCAACCTGACCGTGGACATGGCCAGCGGCATCATCGTGTGCAGCGCGGCCGCCGCGCAGGCCGCGGGGATCGCGCAGGACAAGTGGGTATTCCTGCACGCCGGCGCGTCCGGGCACGACGAATGGTTCACCAGTGAACGCGCCGAGCTGGCGGCGTCCCCGGCGATCCGGGCGCTGGGCGCGGCGGCGCTCGACCACGCCGGGATCGGCATCGACGACGTCGCGCACGTCGACCTGTACGCGTGTTTCCCGGTGGCGGTGCAGATCGCGGCGCGGGAGCTGGGGTTGGCGGTCGACGATCCGGCGCGCACACCCTCGGTGACCGGCGGGCTGACCTTCGGCGGCGGCCCGGGCAACAACTACGGCGGGCACGCGGTGGCGTCGCTGGTGCCGCGGTTGCGCGCCGCACCGGACAGTTACGGGCTCGCGACGTCGCTGGGCTGGTATGTCACCAAGCACGCGCTGGGCGTGTACTCGGCGCGCCCGCCGCGCGCCGCCTACCGGCATCTGCGGCCGATCATCGACACGCCGCCGCCGCGCCCGGCCCGCGACCAGCACGAGGGGCCCGCGGTGATCGAGGCCTACACGGTGCCGTTCACCCGCACCGGCGACCCCGAACCGGCGGTGCTGAGCCTGATCACCGCGGACGGCGCCCGGATCCTGTTGCGCAGCAATCAGTCCGAGCTGCGAGCGGAACTGCTCGACGGCGATCTGCTCGGGGTGCCGGTGACGGTGACCGGCGGGCAGATCCGTGTCGAGGGCCGCGACCGGGTGGCGCTGCCCGCCCCGCCCGCGCCGCCGGTGCTGGTGGAACGCCGCGGACCGGTCACGATCATCACCGTGAACCGGCCCGAGGTCCGCAACGCCATCAACCATGCCGCGGCGGTGGGCATCGAACGGGCCCTGGACGCCTTCGACGCCGATCCGGCCGCGCGGGTCGCCGTCCTCACCGGAGCGGGCGGATATTTCAGTGCCGGAATGGATCTCAAGGCCGCCGCGCGCGGCGAGCTACCCATGACCGAGGGCCGCGGCCCGCTGGGCATCACCGCGAAACCGCCCCGCAAACCGCTGATCGCCGCGGTGGAGGGCCCGGCGCTGGCCGGTGGCTGCGAGCTGGCGCTGTCGGCGGATCTCGTGGTGGCGGCGACCGATTCGACGTTCGGGATCCCGGAGGTCAAACGCGGGCTGGTCGCCGTGGGCGGCGGAGTGCTGCGGCTGGCACAGCGGCTCCCACGCGCGATCGCGCTGGAGCTGGCGTTGACCGGCGACCCGATCACCGCGGCCCGCGCCGCCGAACTGGGCCTGGTCAACGAACTGACCGCACCGGGCGAGGCACTCGCGGGGGCGCTGGCGCTGGCCCAGCGGATCGCTGTGAACGCCCCGCTGAGCGTCGCGGCGAGCAAACGCATCGTCGACGAGTCCCCGGATTGGTCGGTCGAGGAGGCGTTCACCCGGCAGGGCGAGCTGGCGGGCCCAGCGCTGTCGTCGCAGGACGCCGCCGAAGGGGTGCAGGCGTTCGCGCAGAAACGCGACCCGGTGTGGAAGGGCCGCTGATTCCCCTCCGCAGCCCACACGTGCCCGTCCGACCTCGAATTGGGCTGGGGCACAACGGTTTTTCACGGCAGCGGGCTCGTCACCGACTCGACCGCGGGGCCAGACGCCAGAGGGTGACGGTTTCGGCGGCGCGGGCGGTGTGTAGCGGGTCGGTGGGGTCGGCGGCGCGGCGGTGGCGGGGCCGGGTGTCCAGGCGGCCGAGTATCTGTAGGCCCGCGGCGGCGATTCTGGTGCCGAGGTCGCCCGGGGCGCGCAGGCCGAGGTGTTCGGAGAGGTCGGAGAAGATGAGCCAGCCTTCGCCGCCCGGTGTCAGATGGTCGGCGAGGCCGTCGAGGTAGCCGTGCAGCATGGCGCTGTGCGGGTCGTAGACGCCGTGGTCGAGCGCGGCCACCGGTGTGCCGGGCAGCCAGGGCGGATTGCAGACGATCAGGTCGGCGCGCACGTCGGGGAACAGATCGCCGTGGCGGATCTCGACATCACCGAGCCCGAGCCGCCCCAGGTTCTCGCGCGCGCAGGCGACCGCTTGCGGTGACAGGTCGGTGCCGAGCACGCGGGGCACGCCACGGCGGGCGAGCAGCGCGGCGAGGACGCCGGTTCCGGTGCCGAGGTCGACGGCGAATCGGGTGCCGTCGGGCACCGGCGCGCGGGCGACGAGGTCGGTGTATTCGTTCCGGGTCGGGGCGAAGACACCGTAGTGCGGATGAATCCGGGCACCGAGCGCGGGGACCTCGACACCGTTGATCCGCCACTGATGGGCGCTCAGGACACCGAGCAGTTCGGTGAGTGGCACCAGCCGGTCTCCGGTCGCGCGACCGTAGGCCGCGGTGCAGGCGGCGCTCACGTCCGGGGCGCGGCGCAGGGCGAGGGTGTAGTCGGCGCCGAGTTCGACGACCAGGCACGACAGCAGTCGCGCGCGCCGGGCGCGGGCCTGCCGGTAGCGGTGGAAGGCGTGCGCCGGGTCGGCGGGCGGGGCGCCGCGCCGGGGGCGGTCGAGCCGGCGGCGCATGGCCGCCAGGAGATGGCGGGCGTTGTGGTAGTCGCCGCGCCACAGCAGTGTGCTGCCGGAGCGGGCGTGCCGCAGCGCGGTGTCGGCGCTGGTCCGGTCGTCGGTAATGACGAGCCGCACCGGCGGCGCAGCGGTTTCGGTGATGTGTGCGGTCCGGGGGGACACGACGGAACTCCTCGCGATCGACCGTGACGGGGACGGTGAGCGCTTCGACGAGGAGCGGGAAAGGCGGCCGGCGTCAGTGCCGGGTGACGGTGCCCGCGTCGAAGCGCGGGCGGTGGTCCCACAGGACCATGCCGACTGTCATCGGCGTGCCTTTCGTCCGGATGCGTCCGCCGAGCTTACCGTGCCGGTCCCGGGCGAGGGTGGGCTAGGGTGTGGGTATGGCTGCCGCGTTGTCGCCCAACGGTTTCCGTTCCGCTCTGGTACTCGGTGGCGGCGGCCCGGTGGGGATCTCGTGGATGGCGGGATTGGTGACGGGAGTGCGGGCGGCCGGGGTGGATCCGGGGCGGGCGGACCGGTTCGTCGGCACGTCGGCCGGTGCGGTGGTGGGCGCGGTCCTCGCCGGAGACGGCGATATCGCCCGGTTGCTGACCCCGCCCCGCGACGGCACGCCGCCGCTGCGGGTGGACGCGGCGAAACTGGCGGAGATCTTCGCGACCCTCGCCGACCGGGCACTGGCGCCCGCGCAGGCACGCCGCCGCGTGGGCGAGCTGGCGGTCGCGGCCCAGGCGGGCGATCCGCAGGAGCATGTGGCGCGGATGGCGGCGCTGGTGGGCCTCACCCGGTGGCCGCGGCGCGATCTGGTGATCACCTCGATCGATATCGGCAGCGGGGACCTGCGCACGTGGACCCGCGCGGACGAGGCGACGCTCGGGCAGGCGCTGGCCGCGAGTACCGCGGTGCCGGGGGTGTTTCCGCCGATACCGATCGGCGACGGCCGCTACATCGACGGCGGGATGCGTTCGTCGATCAACGCCGATCTGGCCGCGGGCGCCGAGGTGGTGGTGATCGTGGAACCGCTGGCGCACATGTTCCCCCGCACCCGCGCCGACGGTGAGCTGGGTTCGGCCACCGTGGTGTCGATCGTTCCCGACGCGGGCGCGATCGCCGCGTTCGGCGCCGACGTGTTCGATCGCGCCGCGCTGGCGCCCGCTTACGAGGCGGGGGTGCGGCAGTCCGCGGCCGCGGCGGTGTCGCTGCGGGAGTTCTGGCCCGCGTCCTGATCGCGCCGCGGGCGCAGGCGGGCGGCGAGCCGGTCGGCGGCGACGACCGCGAGGCCCAGTATCACGAATTCGACGGTGAGCACACCGATTTCGCGTGCCACCGCGCCGTAGCCGTGGCCGGTCGGGTCGAGAAAAGGGTACGGGTAGCGGTGGGGGAAGTGCGGGAACAGCGCCCCGCGTACCAGCACGACCGCGGTGTATCCGATCGGGAAGCACAGCCACAGCGGCACGTCACGCCATCGTGCGGCGTTGCGGGGCGCGAACAGCACCCAGTCCAGCAAGACCAGTGCGGGGGTGAGGTAGTGCAGCAGGAAGTCCGACCAGTGGCTCAGCCGATCGGGTCCGGCGACCAGGCCCGGGAACGGGCTGGCGCCGTGCTGCAGCACGAAGTGCGCGACCAGGCCGGTGATGGTGGTGTACAGCACGACCGCGCCGCGCAGCCGTGGCGCGGGCGCGTCGGTGGTGGCGCGGCGGGTCATCCAGTAGACGGCGCCGAGGTAGTAGCCGAGCGCGAGGACGTTGCTGTCGACGGTGAAGTACACCAGCGAACTCGTCCCCGTCGCGAGCCCCGCCCAGGCCGAGAGCACGATCAGCGCACGCCACCACCATGCCGGTCGGGTCCACACGGCCCGGCCCACCTCCGTTCGTCGGTACCGCTGCAGAACCTACCCATCCGGCGGTGATCCACGCGAACACGCCGTTGCCGCGCGGTCGGCCGCACCGGGTGCTGGCCCGTCAGGGGGGACTCGCCGGAGACTGCCGCGGTTCCTGACGTGTCCGGCACGTCCTCGTGCGCCGACGCTCGGGTCAGCGCGCGGAGCCGTCGATGGAGGCGCGGGCGGCGGAGCCGAGTACCGAGGTGAGCGCGACGCCGGCGACGAGATTGATGGCGGCGGTGGCGAATTGGGCGCCGTGGTCGGCGGTGAGGGTGAACGGCAGCAGGACTGCGACGGCGGTGCACAGGGCGCCGATCCAGGAGAACAGGGTCAGCGGGTTGGGCATGAACAGCAGCAGCACGGTCAGCAGCGCCGTGGCGAGCAGTGCGACAGCGGCGCCGCCGAGCGCGTATCCGGTCGTACTGGCGTTGCCGTAGGTGCCGTCGCCTTCGGGGGCGAGCAGTCCGTAGCCGAGCACGCCACGCACCAGCAGGACCCCGACGAGGATGACCAGGGCCACCACGATCGCGGCGCCGACGCCACCGGCCCACAGTCTGGCGAAGTCGACCCGGGGGCCGCGCGCCGACCGCTGCCGCGGATCGGGCTGCTGCGGGTAGTGGTCGCGACCTGGCTCGTGGTAGCCGCCCATACCCCGACGGTACTCCCGCCGTCCTCGATTCCGGTCGCGGAACACGCGCTTCCGTCGCAGGTACCGGCTTGCGCGTCCCGGTGCGGGGCACGCGACCGGCCGGGACCCCGCCCGACGCACGCCGAACCCGTTGTCCCCCTGACTATTTCGTGCCAGCGCAACTCTCGGCTGCCGCGCGGTAGCCGTGCCCTCGTTCAGGCGGTGATGATTGCCGAGGGCTCGCGCACGGTGGCGCCGGGGTGTTCGGCGTAGAGGGCCTCGATCTCGGCGGCGTACTTGGCCGCGATGGGTTTGCGGCGCAGCTTCATCGTCAACGTCACCTCGTCGCCGCCGGGCTCCCAGAACACCGGCAGCACGGTGAACCGTTTGATCTGCTCGACCCGCGACAGGGTCGCGTTGCCCGCGGCGACCCCGGCGGCGATCGCGTCCAGCACGCCGGGATCGGCGGCGAGCGCGGCGGCGGAGGCGTCGGGCAGTCCCCGCTGGGCGGCATAGGGTGGCGCGGATTCGGCGTCGAGCACGATCAGCGCCGTGTTGTAGGGGCGGTTGTCGCCGATAGTGGCCAGCGCCCCGATCAGCGGGGTGGCGGCCTTGACCGCGTTCTCGATGTTGGCCGGCGACATGTTCTTACCGCCGCTGGAGATGATCAGCTCCTTCTTGCGGTCGATCACCCGCAGGTAGCCGTCCTCGTCGCAGGTGAGGATGTCACCGGTGTGCAGCCAGCCCTGCGCGTCGACCGCGGCGGCGGTCTTGTCCGGTTCGCCGCGGTAGCCGCGCATCACCAGCGGGCCGCGCACCAGGTATTCACCGTCGTCGGCGAGGCGGCCCTCCAGCCCGGGCAGCAGCCGCCCCACCGTGCCCAGCCGCGCCTGCCCGGGCGGGCTGACACTGGCCACGCACGTCAGCTCCGACATGCCCCACACCTCGGAGATCGGGATGCCGAGGCCGAAGAAGAAACCGAGTGTCTCCGGCGGGATCGGCGCCGCCCCCGACAGCGCCCACTTCAGTTGGTCCAGGCCGATTTTCGTGCGCAGCGCCGAGAGCACCGTCGCGTCGGCGCGCGCCCATTCCGCGGCCAGCTCCGGGCTCGGCGACTGCCCGGCCAGCTGCGCCGCGGCCTTACGCCGCGCCACCTCCAGCGCCCATTCCAGTGCCGCGCGCCGCCCCGGGTCGGGTTCGGCGGTGACCGAGAACTCGATGGCGGCCTTGAACTTCTCCCACACCCGCGGCACCGCGCCCCAGATGGTGGGATGCACATCCACCAGCGCCGCGGGCAGGTGCGCGCGGTCGGGCACCGCGGTGATCTGGGTGCCGAAGTATTCGTGCAGATACAGGGCGGTGAGCCGGTCGGCCATGTGCGCGCTGGGCAGGTAGGAGGTCTGCCGGTCGCCGAACGCCACCGGCATCACCGACGCGTAGGAGTACACCTCGGCGGCGAGATTGGCGTGGGTGAGTTCGACGCCTTTGGGGTTGCCGGTGGTGCCGGAGGTGTAGCAGAGGGTGACGACATCCTCGGCGCGTACCGCCTGCCAGCTCGCGGCGAAGTCGAAATCGGGGCGCCCCAGCGAGATCAGTTCCGCGACGCCGACCGTGCCGGGCACCGGGCCGTCGAGACACACCAGGGTGTCCATCGCCACCCCGGCCGCGCGCACGGTGTCGACGTACTGCGCCTCACAGATCACCACCCGGTTCCCCGCATTGGTGAACACGTAGCGGAGCTGCTCGGCCGAGAGCGTGTTGTACACCGAGAACGAGGTGGCGCCGGTGTGCTGCACGCCGACCTCGAGCGGATAGAACTCGACCCGGTTGGCCATCATCAGCGCCACGGTGTCCCCGCGCCCCACACCCAGCGCGGCCAGCCCCGCCGCCACCGCCCGCACCTGCCCGGCGTATTCGCGCCACGTCAGCGAGCGGGCGCCGCCGACCGAACGCACCGCGACCGCGTCGGGGTCGAGCGCGGCGACGCGCTGGAACGCGGCACAGGAGGTGATCGGTTCGCTCATCACAGGCCTCGTTCCGCCGACCGCAGCAGTTGCTCCGACGGTAGAACGCGCGGCGGCGCGGCGGGCCGAATCGGCGATTTCGGTGGCATCGCCCCGGCGCGTCACGCAGGCACAGTTGCCCACCCGAAAACAATGTGTTACCAATCACATTGATATTCGTCCATGCAGTTCAGCCCGCATTCCCCACCGGCCCGCATCGATAACGCCCCGTTTGCCCGCACCCGCAATCGGGTATCCCCGGACTTCGCGCTCGTGTCCACCGACGCAGAACGAGCCGGCAACAACCATGAACAGGGGAGAGGAGCGCGCGTGACGAGCGCCGACCCGCAACTACCACAGCAACGCCGATCCGTAGCCGCCGCGGCTATGGGAAACGCCACCGAGTGGTACGACTACGGTGCCTACGCCGCCACCGCCGGATACCTCACCGACGCATTCTTCCCCGGCAGCCTGGGCACCCTGGGCACCCTGCTCGGTTTCGCGATCTCGTTCGTCCTGCGCCCCCTCGGCGGCATGGTGTGGGGACCGCTCGGCGACAAGATCGGCCGCAAAGCCGTCCTCGCCACCACCATCCTGCTCATGGCCGGCGCCACCGGCCTGATCGGCCTGCTGCCCAGCCACGCCAGCATCGGCGTCGCCGCCCCCATCCTGCTCATCCTGTTGCGCGTCGTCCAGGGCTTCTCCACCGGCGGCGAATACGGCGGCGCCGCCACCTATCTCGCCGAATCCGTCGACGACCGCCGCCGCGGCTTCATGGGCAGCTTCCTGGAATTCGGCACCCTGTCCGGATTCATCGGCGGCTCCGCAGTGGTGCTGCTGATGCAGGTGCTGCTCAACGACACCCAGATGGACCAGTGGGGCTGGCGCATCCCGTTCCTGCTGGCCGTGCCTCTCGGACTGGTCGGCTGGTACCTGCGCAACAAGCTCGACGAATCCCCGGTGTTCACCGAGGTCGCCGAGCAGCAACACCCCAAGACCGGCCTGATCGAACTGATCACCAAGTACCGCCGCGAACTGCTCACCCTCGGCGGCCTGGTCATCGCCCTCAACGTCGTCAACTACACGCTGCTGGCATACATGCCCACCTACCTGAACAAGACCATCGGCCTGGGCGACTCCCAGACCACCGCCATGGTCCTCATCGGACAGCTGGTGATGGCGCTGGTGCTGCCGCTGTGCGGCGGCCTCTCCGACCTGTGGGGACGACGCCCCATGTGGCTGTTCTCGCTGATCGCGCTCGCGGTCCTGGCGGTGCCGCTGTACTGGCTGATGGGCCAGGGGCTCGGCTGGGCGATCCTCGGGTTCGTGATCCTCGGCCTGCTGTATGTGCCGCAGCTGTCGACCATTTCCGCGACCTTCCCCGCGATCTTCCCCACCCAGGTCCGCTACGCCGGCTTCGCGCTCGCCTACAACGTGTCCACCGCCGCGTTCGGCGGCACCGCGCCGCTGATCAACGAATGGATCATCGACGAAACCGACTGGCACCTGTTCCCCGCCTACTACATGGTCGGCGCCTGCCTGATCGGCCTGGTCGCCTGGTTGTTCCTGCGCGAAACCGTCGGCGCCTCACTGCGCGGCACCGAGGTCCCGCGCACCGACGAGATCCCGAAGGTCCCCAAGCTCGAAACGTCCTAAGCGACTGTTAGAAAACGGCCCGGACACTGTCGCGAGGCCTGTGACTGCCGCCACAGTGGTCTGCGAACGATGCGAAGCCGCGTCGGGAAGGAGACCCCCTGTGACAACGACACAGCCGAGCCCCGGTGTACCGGGCCGTAGCGGTGAACGCCGAGTCGTCGCCAACGTCCTACGCGGCTCCATCGGCAACCTCGTCGAATGGTACGACTGGTACGTCTACGCGGCGTTCAGCGTCTACTTCGCCAAAACCTTCTTCCCCCAAGGGGATCCGACCGCACAACTACTGTCGACCGCGGCGGTGTTCGCCGTCGGATTCCTGATGCGCCCCCTCGGCGGCTGGGCACTGGGCCGCTACGCCGACCGCTTCGGCCGCCGCGCCGCCCTCACCCTGTCGGTGACCGTGATGGCCGCCGGCTCACTGCTCATCGCCGCCACCCCCGGCTACCAGACCATCGGCGTCGCCGCCCCCGCACTGCTGCTGATCGCCCGGCTGCTCCAGGGCCTGTCGGTCGGCGGCGAATACGCCACCAGCGCCACCTACCTGTCCGAGGTCGCCTCCCAGGGCAAACGCGGCTTCTACTCGAGCTTCCAGTACGTCACCCTCGTCGGCGGGCAACTGGTCGCCCTCGCCGTGCAGATCGTGCTGCAACAGTTCCTCACCACCGCGCAACTGGACAACTGGGGCTGGCGCATCCCGTTCGTCATCGGCGCGGCCGGCGCGATCATCGTCATGATCCTGCGCCGCGGCATGGACGAATCGGCCGCCTTCCGCGCCGCCGCCACCACCCGCGACGACGCACCCGACTCCGGCCGCGGCTCGCTGCGCGTCCTGCTGCAATACCCCCGCGAATGCCTGCTCGTCGTCGGACTCACCCTCGGCGGCACCATCGCGTTCTACACCTACACCACCTACATGCAGAAATACATGATCAACACCTCGGGCATCGGCAAATCGACGGTGGCCTGGATCAACTTCTGCGCCCTGCTGGTGTTCGTGGTACTGCAACCGATCGCGGGCGCCCTGTCCGACCGCATCGGGCGCCGCAAACTGCTGGTGTTCTTCGGCGTCGCCGGAACCGTCGGGACCGTCCCGATCATGACCGTCCTCGGCCACACCACCGACCCCGTCGCCGCCTGGGCGCTGATGATGGCCGCGCTGCTGATCATCACCGGCTACACCTCGATCAACGCCATCGTCAAAGCCGAACTGTTCCCGACCAAGGTCCGCGCCCTCGGCGTCGGCCTGCCCTACGCCCTCACCGCGGCCCTGTTCGGCGGCACCGCCGAATCACTCGCCCTGTGGCTCAAGAAGATCGGCCACGAATCGGTGTTCTTCTGGTACGTCTCGGCCACCATCCTCATCTCCCTGATCACCTACTGGTTCATGCGCGAAACCTCCACCAACTCACCCATCGACGCCACAGAGGAAACCAGCCCGGCCGCCGACCCGGTCACCACCAGATAAACCCAGTCACCCGCGCACTGCCCGCCTCGGCCAGGCAGCCGCGACCGGACCCGGTGCGCCGGGCCGAACCGTTTACGGGAGAATCACACCGTGCAGTTGGCAGTGGTCGAAGACGACGACGGAGTCGGTGACGCCCTGGTGGAGGCGCTCACCGCCCGCGGGCACCACGCCCACCGGCTGCGCCGCGGCGCCGACCTGCTCATCGCCCACCGCGGCTACGACGCCGTCATCCTCGACCTCGGCCTGCCCGACGCCGACGGCCTGCAGGTCCTGCGCCGGCTGCGCGAGGTCAGCACCGTCCCCGTCGTCATCCTCACCGCCCGCAGCGACGAACGCTCCATCGTGCGCGGCCTGCGCGGCGGCGCCGACGACTACCTCGTCAAACCACCCCGCATCGCCGAACTACTCGCCCGCATCGACAACGTCACCCGCCGCGCCGCCGCGGCCACCGCACCCGCCGCCCGCGTCGTCACCACCGGCGACGTCCGCGTCGACCTCGCCGCCCACCGCGTCGACGTCGCCGGACAACCGATCTCGCTGACCGCCAAGGAATTCGAACTCGTCCAAGCCCTCGTCGAACGCCCCGGCGCCGCCGTCAGCCGCCAGCAACTGATGGACCGCATCTGGGGCGACGCGTTCGTCGCCGTCTCCCGCAGCCTCGACGTGCACATGACCGGACTGCGCCAGAAACTCGACCGGCCCGGACTGATCACCACCATCCGCGGCTACGGCTACCGCTGGGGCGAGTGACCACATGCGGCGACGCGTCCTCACCGCCCTCACCGTCTTCGCCACCCTCGCGGTCCTCGCCTTCGCCGTGCCGCTGTGCCTGACCGCCGCCACCAGCCGCACCCAGCAACTCGTCCTCGGCCGCACCGGCGACGCCGAATGGTTCGCCGCCCTCGCGACCACCGCGGCCACCACCGGCGACACCCGCGCCCTCACCGCCGAAACCGGCCGCTACCACCAGCTCTACGGCGAGAACGTCCTCGTCGTCGACGCCCGCGGCGCCACCCACGCCGGCGCCGGGGGGGGCCCCCCCCCCCCCCCCCCCCCGGCCCCCCCCCCCCCCCTCCCCCCCGCCCCCCCCCGCGCCCCCCCCCCCCCCCCCCCCCCGCGGCGGGGGGGGGCCCCCCCCCCCCGCCAGCCCCGCCGTCGTCGCCGCCCTGGCCGCCGCGCGCCGCAACCAGCGCCCCGCACCGGTCGCACAACTCATGCCGTGGAGCCCCGCCACCGTGCACATCGCCCGCCCCATCGGCACCGGCGTCCAGGTCAACGGCGCCGTCCTCATCCAGGCCTCCACCGACCGCGCCCGCACCGACATCCTGCGCACCTGGGGCATCGTCGCCGGCGGCGCCCTCGCCGCGATGGCACTGTTCATGGTGCTGGCCTTGGCGCTGTCACGCTGGGTACTGCGCCCGCTCGCCGAATTGTCCGGCGCCGTGGAGAAACTCACCGCCACCCTGCCCAAACCACGCCCCGAAGCCGTCGACCAGACCAGCATCACCCGCCGCCACGGCGGCCCACCGGAAATCCGCGCCGTCGCCGAATCCTTCGACACGATGGCGCTGGCCGTCGCCGACTCCGCCGCGGCGCAACGCCAGCTCGTCGCCGACACCGCGCACGCCATGCGAAACCCGCTCGCCGCGTTGACCATCCGCCTCGACTCACTCGAACCCGCCATCCCCGCCCACGCCACCACCACCTTCCGCGGCGCCACCGCCGAAGTGGAACGCCTCACCGGACTGCTCGACGGCCTGCTCACCCTCGCCGTCGCCGAAGCCACCACCGACTTCGAACCCGCCGGCGCCACCACCGCCACCTGCGACGCCGTCCAGGTCGCCCAGGACCGCGCCGACGCCTGGCGCAGCGCCTTCGACCACGCCGGACTCACCCTCACCCTCGACGCCGCCGGACACCTCGACACCGCCGCCGACGCCGCCGTCCTCGCCCAGATACTCGATGTGACGCTGAGCAATTCGTGCCGATACGCCGGAACCGGCGCACACACCCGCCTGACGGTCACCGGCAACAGCGACACGGTGACCGTGACAGTGACCGATGACGGCATCGGAGTGCCCGCCGGGGAACTGGACCGGCTCACCACCCGCTTCTTCCGCAGCTCCACCGCCACCGCCGGCGGATCGGGCCTCGGACTGCCGATCGCCGCCGCACTGGTCAAGGCCCGCCACGGCAGCCTGCGCATCGAACAGGTCCACCCGCACGGACTGACGGTGACCATCGAACTGCCCGCGGCGGCGCCATCGTGAACCGGCGCGGATTCCTGTGCGCCACCGGCACTCTCACCGCGGCCGCGCTCACCGGCTGCGGCGGGGACCCGACACCCACCGTGCGGGTGGCTGCGGGGGAGGTGGGCGGCTTCTACCACGCGTTCGCCGAACTGCTCGCCCGCGCCGCCGCCACGACGGGCACCGTCCGCATCGAACCGGTCACCACGACCGGATCCTTCGCCAATCTCGCCATGCTCGACCGCGGCGAGGTCGACGCGGCACTGGCATTGGCCGACTCGATCGACGCCGACCCCGACCGGGAGCGGCTGCTGGCCCTCGGACGCGTCTACGAGAACTACCTGCAGTTCGTCGTCCGCGATACCGGCCGGATCCGCACCGCGGCGGATCTGCGCGGCGCGCGCATCAGCCTGGGCGCACCCGGCTCCGGCGCGACATTCACCGGCGACAGACTGCTGCGGGCCGCCGGACTCGAGCCCGGGCGCGACGTCGAGATCACCCACCTCGCGCTGCGCGACGCCGTCACCTCCCTCGACGACGGCTTCATCGACGCGCTGCTGTGGGCCGGAGGCGTCCCGACACCGGCCCTGGACGTACCACACGCGCTGCGGCTACTGGACCTCGGAGATCTCGCGCAGCCCATGCGGGACCGGTTCGGCTATCTCTACGACCGCGTCACCATCCCCGCCGACGCGTATCCGGGCGCGGCGGCCGTGCGGACCATCGGGGTCGCCAATCTGCTCGTCACCACCGGATCGCTGCCCGGGCACGCCGCCGCGGCGCTCACCGAACTGCTCATCACCCGGCCCGAGGACCTGGTTCCCGCGGAGGCGGCGGGGACACAGTTCCTGGATGTGCGGTCGCTGATCGGGACCGATGGCGTGCCGTTGCATCCGGGCGCGGTGCCGGTGTACCGCCGCCATCACGGGTGAGCATGCTCCACGACGCGTTTGAATGCGCGCAGTTGGCATGAGCCCGCAACCCATTCCAGAAACGTCACTGTGACGTTTTATGGATCGTGAGCTGACACCGTGCCGAGGGGAGTAGCGCACGCCGGAGTTGCGCGACACCCGTGCGCTCGTGTGGGATCAGGTGCACGCCGGCCACGCACCGGCAGCAGGACCGGGGAAGGAAACCTTCACAGATGCGCCCACTGGGACCCGATGACCCGACCACCATCGGGCAGTACCGGCTACTCGGCGTCCTCGGATCCGGCGGCATGGGACGTGTCTACCTCGGACGCAACAGCGGCGGCCGCACCGTCGCGGTCAAAGTGGTCCGCCCCGACCTGTCCGACGACACCGAATTCCGCACCCGCTTCCGCCGCGAGGTCGCCGCCGCCCGCCGCGTCGCCGGACCCTACACGGTCCCCGTCCTCGACGCCGACCTCGACACCCACCGCCCCTGGCTCGCCACCGGCTTCGTCTCGGGCCTCTCACTCAGCGACGCCGTCGACGGCTACGGACCCCTGCCCGAACCCGCACTGATCACCCTCGCCACCGGCCTCGCCCGCGCGCTGGTCGACGTGCACGCCACCGGACTGGTCCACCGCGACCTGAAACCATCCAATGTGCTACTCGTCGTGGACGGCCCGCGCGTCATCGACTTCGGCATCGCCCGCGCCGCCGACGACACCGCACTCACCACCACCGGCAAGATCATCGGCTCACCGGGCTACATGTGCCCCGAACAGATCACCGGCACGGCACCCGCCGGACCCGCGGCCGACGTATTCGCCCTCGGCGGCCTGCTCGTCTACGCCGCCACCGGCACCGGCCCGTTCGGCAGCGGCGACTCGGTCGCCATGCTGTGGCGCGTCGTCCAGGAACAGCCCCGCCTCGACGGCGTCCCCGACAGCCTCCGCACCCTGGTAGCGGCCTGCCTCGACAAGGAACCCGGAAACCGTCCCACCCCCACCGATCTCGCCGCCCGCCTCGCCCCGCTAGGAACCCCCGACACTCGCGGCTGGCTGCCCGCCCCGATTCTCGAGGACATCAGCCGCCGCGCCATCGCGCTGCTCGACCTCGAGATCCTGGCACCGGCCGTCGACGCCCCACCGGCCCCGCTCTTCACCGAGCCCCGGGGCGCCGGCGCGCACCAGCCCACCTCGAACCCCACCGCACCCCGACACCCCGACACGCACCCACCTGCGCCGAATCCCGCTGCGGCCCAATGGCATCCACCCGGCGGCCCCGCACACCCCGGCACCACGATCCGCCGCGACCTCCCGCCACCACCCGCACACCGCCCCAAACGCACCGCCCTCCTCGCCGCCATCGCCGCCGCCGTCCTGGCCGCCGCGGGCACCGTCAGCGGCATCCTCGCCTACAACCACAACACCACCCACACCACCGACGCCTCCACCGCAGCGCCCGACAGCCCGCCCCTCGACTCCGCCGAAGCCGAAACCTCAGCCGCCGACTCCACCAGCGCGCCCGAAACCTCCAGCACGGCAACGCCTTCCACGACCCTGCCGAGCACCTATGTCGGCACCTGGAAAGGGACCGCGACCGACGGGATCGTCACCTACAACATCGTCGTCCAACTGCACGACGGCAGCGTCGGCGACGAGCTGGGCACCGCCAGCAACACCAGCCGTAACAGCGGCGACACCTGCGAACGCGCCGAAACCCTGACCGCCGCCACCGCGGACGAGATCGCGTTGCAGGCCAGGCTGACGGCCGGCAACACCTCGGCTCTCGGCTGCCAGGACGACGGAAACTGGTCGAAGCTGAGCCTCGCGGCCGACGGCAGTGTCCGTTACCGCATGCAGGGCATCATCGGCGATATCGCCGGGACTCTCCGCAAGAATTAGCTATTTTCCGCTCACACCACCAGTTCGAAGATATCGCCCGGGTTGACGTGGTTGTAGAGGGCTTCGGCGCCGTCGGGGGTCATGCGGATGCAGCCGTGGGATTGTTCTTCGATGGGGCCGATGTGAGTGGCTATGTCGCCGTTGAAGAACACCGCGAAACGCATTTCCGCGTTGTGCATGGTGCTCCAGTGGTAGATCTTCTTGAATGCGGCGCGGAATACGCCCGGGGGAGTCTCATATCCCGGGCGGCCGTGCGAGATCGGGGTGGGGCCGAAAACCACCTTGCCGTCACTGTCGAGCAGCCAGGCCTCGTTCGTGGACAGGCGCATGCACACCTTGGCGCCGGCCTGCGTGCACGGCGCGACCACGGGAGCGGGTGGAACCAGCGGCTCGACCCCGGGAAAATCGGGCCCGCCGGGCCACAGCGGGGCTGCCTGCGCGGGTCCGGCGAGCATCAGGCCCGCCGAGGCCACACCGACACCGACACACATCGCCGATCGTGCCGTCCATCCGAGGTAACGCTTGCCGCTCATCGAGTCACCGACCTCTCTAGCCATAAAACCCGCCGCCTGGCAGGTGGCAGGATCTCTCGAGCATCACAAACAATCCGTTGAGCGCAATACTAATCCGCTACCACCGGCACCCGATCACAATTGATACCCACCCGAGACCTTCGCGAGCGCGCCGATTTCCGAGAACGACACAGACCGCCCGGCAACGACAATTACCGAGATTCGCCGTCCGATTACGTCACAGTGACGAATTAATGGAAGGGTGGAAATCGCAGGGGATCGGGGTATCGAGAGGGGTTTCAGTCGCGTCGGAAGATTTCCTATCGAAGCGCAGGTTCACCGAAAAGATCTTGAATCGTGGCTAGGCCGAAATCCGCCGAATCACGCCACGCAAACAACCGAGCGGGCACGGACGAACAAGAGCAGCAGACCCAGGCGGCGGCCAGCAAGCCAGAACATGCTGCAACACAACACATTCACCCCGCCGCACAAGCCCCGTTGTTGCGCCGATAATCGACATTATGTCAAGTAAGAGGTAGGACGGCTTCCCCTATGAAACCTGGACCGGTTCGACGTGCTCTGAACATCGCGGCGAGGACCTTCGGCCCTGACGTGACGCGGTAGCCGATTCCTATCGTGGGTTCGAGGGTGCTCGGCCGATCGGAAGAGGCACAGCATATGACCACTCTGGGGTTCGAGGCCGACGCGATCCGCGCGGAGATCGACGGAGCCGTGCTCTCCCCCGGCGACGCCGGATTCGACGAGGCACGCCGAGTGTGGAACGGCGATATCCACCGGACGCCGTCGCTGGTGGTGCGACCGGTGTCGGCGCGCGAGGTAGCGGTGTGCGCGCGCCGCCTGGCAGGCTCCGGCACGGATTTCACCGTCCGCGGCGGCGCCCACAACTATGCCGGGCACGCGGTCGCCGACGGCGCGGTAATGCTCGACCTGTCGATGCTCGATTCCGTTGTGGTAGAACCGGATTCGCAGCGCGCCCGATGCGGCGGCGGCGCCACCTGGGCACAGTTGGACGCGGCCACGCAGGTACACGGCCTGGCAGTGACCGGCGGATTCATCAGCCACACCGGGGTCGGCGGGCTGACGCTCGGCGGCGGACTGGGCTGGCTGACCCGCCGCGCCGGATTGACTTGCGACAACCTGGTTTCCGCGCAGGTGGTGACCGCGACCGGGCAGATCGTCACCGCGTCCGCCCAGTCCCATCCCGACCTGCATTGGGCGCTGTGCGGCGGGGGCGGCAATTTCGGCATCGTGACCGAGTTCGAGTTCCGGCTGCATCCGGTGCCGCCGATGGTGCAACTGGCCATGCTGTTCTGGACACCGGAGCAGGCCGCGGCCGGGCTGGCGGCGGTCCGCGACACCATGCACCGGCTGCCACGCACATACGGGGTGGCAATGTTCGGGCTGTCGGCGCCGCCGGAGGAATTCGTGCCGGAACACTTCCGAGGCCGCCCGGGGTGCGCGGTCGGGATCGCGGGCTGGGACGAGCCCTACCGGCTGACGGCCGCACTGGCCCCGCTGCGGGCCGCCGCGCCCGCACCGGCGTGGGAGCTGGTGACGCCGATCCCCTATCTGGCGTTGCAGCAGATGTTCGACGCGGCGGCCCCGTGGGGCATGCGTTCCTACGAAAAGTCGCTCTATGTGGACGATCTCGGGGACGCCGTGCTCGAAGCGATCGCCGCGGCCGTACCGCGCAAGGGCTCCCCGCTGACCCTCGTACCGATCTTCCCGCTCGACGGCGCGTACTGCGAGGTGCCCGAGGACGCCACGGCATTCTCCGGGCCGCGCTCCCCCGGCTGGGCCATCAACATCTCCGCCGCCTGCCCCGACCCCGCGACGTTCGACGCCGAACGGGCCTGGGTGCGCGAGCTGTGGGACACGCTGCGAGTACATGCCCGTGACGACGCCACCTACGTCAATTTCCTGGTCGAGAACGACCCGGACCGTATCCGGCGCTCCTACGGCGCGAAATACGACCGCCTCGCCGCGGTGAAGGCGGCGTGGGATCCCCGCAACGTCTTCCACCACAACGCCAACATTCCCCCGGCGGTCTGATTCCACCGCTGTCCGTGCTCGCTCGTCCTCCAGGCCGACGGGCACCGAATTCGGCTGCGGGCGTGGCGGTTCGGCGCACACGTCGAGATCGACGAGTTCATGGCCCGCTGCGTCGAGCGCGATGACCTGCGCGCATCGCTGGATCGCTCAGCGAGCGAGAGACCGGATGGCGTCGGTGACGGCCGCCAAGGCCATCAGGCGGACGGTGTCGACGTGGGCGGGGATCTCGCCGGTCGCCGCGGCGATGAAGCCGTCGCCATCGAAGCGGGTGTGCGGCGGGGTGAGCGCGCGGGACAGGCCGTCGTGGGCGCCCTGGGCAACGATGCGGCACGACGGTTTGTCCAGGCGGGCGTTGGTGAGGACCGCGCCGATCGTGGTGTGGGTGCGGGCGAAATCGAAGACCTGGTCGAAGACCGCGACCGAATCCAGCGAGATCGGCGCGACGCCGTCGTCGATGTCGCCGAACGCGTTGACCGCGCACAGCGCGCCGACCACCAGATCTCCGTGCCGGTGTTCACTGTAGGCCAGCCCGCCGGGGCGGCGACCGTCCGGGCCGCGCCACTGGGAGGTGTACGCGCCGGTACCCGCGCCGATCCGGCCGTGCAGTACCTGTTCACCCGAAACCGCCTGTGCCGCAGCATATCCCGAGTCGGCAGTGGGCCGGGCCGCGGGGTCTCCGGCGGCCAGGTCGAACAGCGCCAGGGTCGGGACCACCGGGACGGGACCCGCGGGAGTCGGAACGCCGCGACCCTGTTCCTCGAGATAACGCAGGACGCCGTCGGCGGCGGCCAGGCCGAACGCCGACCCTCCGGTCAGCACGATCGCGTCCACGGCGAGCACCGACTTGTCCGGTGCCAGCGCATCCAGTTCGCGCGAGGCGGGCGCCCCGCCACGCACTTCGCAAGAGGCGACCGTGCCCGGGGGCAGCACCACGGCGGTGCATCCGGTCGCACCCTTCGTATCGGTCCAATGTCCCACGCGCACACCAGCTATGCCGATCCCCACGCCATCCTCCGTTCCCGGCCGCAGCCCACAGTCATCGGACACGGGCCGCGAGCACTTCGCGCACGGCCCGACACGCACACAACCAGCGCAGTACCGTGCTCGATCCTTCCACCACCGGCACCCCGGACATCACCGGCGCGCCCCGACAAGGCCGACACCCCCGCACTCCGCCATGTCCCGACAGGTTCGGCACTCTCCGGCACCGCCCGGGCAGGTTCAGCGTCGTTCTCGACCAGGACATCGACGTAGGTGGCGTCGTCACGGGCATGCACTCGCGTACCCAGGCCCGCCCGGCAGGGTTCAGCGGCGGCCGAAGACGGTCGCGTGCGTCTCGTTCAGGAGCCGGACCAGCTCGTCGGAGGCCTTCTCGTCCAGGACTGCGAAGGCGGGGGCGATCAGCTCCTCGGTCAATGCCTCGGCCGCTGCCCAGCGCTGCCGCTGGTCGTCGGTGATCTCCGGGAAGGGCTCCGGCCAGCCGAACAGGCGCGCCTGGTCGGGGCCGCTGTGGCGCGGCGAACCGGAGATCAGGACCGCGGCCTGCGGGCCGAGCAGCTGTGCGCGCACCGCGAGCAGATGCAGGCCACCACGCAACTCGCGCAGCACGTGGATCAGCTGCAGAGCCCGCGCCGGCGCGTCGGCGGCCCGGGGCAGCGCCCGCCATCCCGCGAACAACGGCACCCCGGCCGGGTCGGCCGCGTCGGCCACCGCCTCCAGCAGTTCCGCCAGCGGCGCCGCGCCGTCGAAGTCCGCCAGCTTCCGGCGACCGAACTCCTGGCATGCCGTGAGATAGCCGGCCGCGGCCTCGGCGGCGGGCATCCGGACCGATTCCCATGCGGCGCGGACGGTTTCGGGCCGGAAGAACCCGAACGCCGCCGCGACGACATCGGCGTCCACCTCACCCAGCACACCCCCGCGCCCGCGCGTATAAGGCCCGAGGAACCCGTCGACACCGGTCGCGGCGCCGAACGCCTTCGCCTCGCGAGAGAACATGAATCCCCCACCGACCTGCTGAATCTGCTCTTTCACCGCGGCGGCGACCGTCACGCGCCCACCCCTTCCTCCGGAAAACCGACCCGCCGCAGCATATCTCGCTATGGTCCACTGCGGCCAGAGCCGCTGTGCCCGGGAACAAGGGGCTTGCACACCGCCCGCAACCCACCGGATGATGACGTGCGATATCCGGCACGACGTAACGGAATCGGCACACCGCCGATCTCCGCGACGAGTGATCGAATACTCTCGGGGCCGGGCCCGGGAACTTCCACTTCGAAGCGAGCGACGATGGATGACGACCTCGGCGCGACCGCACCCGACCCCGGTGCCGACCGCGCTACGGCAACACAGACCGCGTTGACGAGCCTGGTTGCCCTGTTCTCCGAACAATGGCAATCCACCGGCACACCCCCCGACCTGTCCGCGCACCTGCCCACCGAACCCGCCCTGCGCCGCACCGCCCTCATCGAACTGATCAAGGTCGACCTGCAGGAACGCTGGCAACGCGACGACGACGCCCCACGCCTGGCCGACTACCGCGACCGCTACCCCGAACTGGCCGCCGCACCCCTGCCCCCGGACCTGATCTACGAGGAAATCAGCGCCCGCAGCCGCCGCACCGACATCGACCTGCGCGAATACGAGCAGGACTACCCCACCCAAATGGCCCGCATCACCGAGGGATTCGACGTCGACGGCCTGCGCACCACCATGCTCGCCGACCCCACCGCCCTCGACGCGCTCGACACCATCAACCCCGGCGCCACCATCGACGACTTCGACCTGCTGCTCCCCCTCGGCCACGGCGCCTTCGCCCGTGTCTTCCTCGCCCGCCAGCGCACCCTCGGCCGCCTCGTCGCGGTCAAGATCTCCCACGACCGCGGCACCGAACCCCAAACCCTCGCCCAGCTCGACCACGACCACATCGTGCGCGTCTTCGACCAGCGCCAGATCACCGACCAGCACCTCAAACTCATGTACATGCAGTACGTGCCCGGCGGCACCCTGCTCGGCGTGCTGCGACTGCTACGCCGCACCCCACCCGAACGCCGCTCCGGCCGACTGCTGCTCGAGGCCGTCGACGCCGCCGCCACCACCGGCGGGGTCCTCGAACCCCAACCCTCCGCCACCCGCGCCGAACTCCAGCGACTCACCTGGCCCGAAACCGTCGCCTGGCTCGGCAGCCGCCTCGCCGCCGCCCTCGACTACGCCAACCACCGCGGCGTCCTGCACCGCGACATCAAACCCGCCAACGTCCTGCTCACCGCCGACGGCCTCCCCAAACTCGCCGACTTCAACATCAGCTTCAGCCGCCACCTGCCCGGCGCCAACCCCGTCGCCTACTTCGGCGGCTCCCTGCCCTACATGGCGCCCGAACAACTCGAGGCCTGCCACCCGCAAAGCTCCACCACCGCCGCCGACCTCGACACCCGCAGCGACCTCTACGCCCTCGCCGTCGTGCTCTGGGAACTCCTCACCGGACACCTCCCCTTCGACGACGAACACGGCGCCGGCGAAACCGAACACTCACTGCACGCCATGATCGAACGCCGCCGCCGGCCCATCGCAGCGGCCACCCTGCCCGACGACTGCCCCGCCGTGCTCCGCCACGCCCTGCTCACCTGCCTCGCCCCCGACCCCGCCGACCGCTACGCCAACGGCCTCGAACTCGCCCACCAACTCGAACTCAGCCAGGACCGCGCCGCCCGCGACCTCGTCGATCCACCCGCCCACAGCCTGCGCGCCCGCCTCAAAATGCGCCCCATGCCCGTGGTCACCCTGTCCAGCCTGCTCGGACAGCTACTCGGCGGCATGTACCTGGCCGCACACAACATCGGACTCATCCGCCACGAACTCGGCGCCGACGCCGCCGCCCAGATCACCCGCCTCGGCTACCTGCTCATCGTCATCGCCTACCCGCTCGCCATCGCCTTCCTGCTCTACTGGTGCCGGCTGGTGCTGCTGGTACCCGTCGGCCTGCGCCGCGGCAGACAATTCGACCCGCCCACCCTCGCCAAGGCCCGCGGCGACACCCTGGCCTGCGGCGACCGCATCGCCGTGGTCACCTTCGCCGGATGGATCGCCGCCATGGGCGTCTTCCTGGTGAAACTGCACTCCCTCGGCACCCTCCCGGCCGGGCTCACCGTCAACCTCATCGCCTCCAACCTCGTCGCCGCCGCGGTCGCCGTCGTCTACACCTACTTCCCCGTCACCTTCTTCATGCTGCGCTGGTACTACCCCGGCCTCGTCGCCGCCGGACACACCACCACCGACGACGTCACCCGACTGCACCGCCTCGTCCGCCGCAGCCGCGTGTATCTCGGTGTGGCCGCGACGGTTCCACTCGTCGGCGTCCCCGCCGGACTCGTCTTCCTCACCCCGCACCATCAGCAACTGGTCCTCGGCACGATCGTAGGCCTCTGTGTCGGTGGACTTTTCGCGTTCGCCATCGCACTGCGCGCCTTCTACGCACTCGAATCCGACCTCCACGCACTCGACCGCATCGTCGACCCCCGCACCCACGGCTGACCACCGATCAAGATCGGCTAACCTGCCACGGTGCTAGGACATTCACATGCGACCAGTGGCGCACTGGCCTGGGCGGGAGCCGCTGCGGTGCTGCCACTTTCGATTCTCACCTACCCCGTACTGCAGAGCGGCCAGCAACTCCGCACCGTCGACCTGCTCATGGGCACCTTCCTCACCGCCGGCGCCGCCCTGCTTCCCGACGCCGACCATCCCAACGGCACCATTTCGCATGTGCTCGGCCCGATCTCGCACACCGCCTGCCGACTCATCTCGGCCATCTCCGGCGGACACCGCCACGCCACCCACTCCCTGGCCTTCGTCGTCGCCGCCGCCTTCGGCACCTGGGCCGGCGAACACTGGATCGGCCGCTGGTTCACCCTCGGACTCGTCTTCTTCCTGCTCGCCCTCGCCCTGCGCGCCCTCAACCTGTGCCCGCCCGGCGAAGGCTTCCGCTCCTACTTCTCCGTCACCGTGCTCGCCGTCGCCGGCACCTTCGCCATGGACCACTGGATCTCCGACAAACCGTCCTGGCTGCCGTTCTCCGTCGGCCTCGGCGCACTGGCCCACCTGCTCGGCGACTGCCTCACCGACCGCGGCTGCCGACTGCTGTGGCCGTTCAAACCACGCTTCAGCGTGCCCATCATCGACCGCACCGGCAACAAGGTCGAAACCTGGGTGATCTCACCACTGTTCGTGCTCGGCACGCTCGCCGTGCTCTGGTACATCGTCACCCACCAGCCCTAGCAGAGCCACCGCGTCGCGGTCCGGGCCGTCCGGCGCGGCCTGGAACGCGACGAACCGCTGACCGTCCGGCGCGGTGAGAATCTCCGACGTCAACGCGAACCACCCCACCGCCGGATGCCGGAACACCCGCCGCGAACCCCGCTTCGTACGCACGTCGTAATGCGCCCACAGCTCCGCGAATTCGGCACTCGCGGCAGACAATTCCGCCGTCAACACCGCCAGTCCCGGCGACGACGGATCCTCGCCCTGCACCGTCCGCAGATGCGCCACACAGTCTTTCGCCATCGCCTCCCAGTCCTCGAACACCGCCCGCGCCGCCGGATGCCCGAACACGTACCGAACCAGGTTGCGCCGCACCGGCTCCCACTCGGCGATACCCGACAGCAGCCGCAGCCCTTCCGGATTCGCCGCCAGCACATTGCTCAACCGATCGAGCACGAACGACGGCGTCGGACGCACCGACTCCAGCAACACCACCAAACCCGGCCGCGCGGCCACCGGCACCGGCCGCCCCCGACGATCCGCTACCACCCGCGCCAACCGGTACAGATGCGCGCGCTCGTCCTCGTCCAGCCGCAGCGCCACCGCAAGCCCGTCCAGCACCGCCGGACTCGGATTCGTATCCCGCCCCTGCTCCAACCGGACGTAATAGTCGACACTCAAACCCGCCAGCGACGCCACCTCCTCACGCCGCAACCCCGGCGTCTGCCGCCGGCCCGTCCCCACCGGCAACCCAACCTGCTCCGGCCGCACCCGTCCCCGGCGGGCCCGCAGGAAATCCCCCAGCACACGACGTTCACTCACCCGACCAGTCTGCCCCCGGACCATGCTCCCCGGGGTGGCCCCGCCAGGGCCAGGCCACACACGGCCTCCCCGCACCTGCCCACAGCCGCCACAGTCGACGCCATGACCCACACCCTCATCATCGGCGGCGGCTCCGGCATGGGCCTCGCCCTCGCGGCCCGGCTACTCACCGAAGGACACGACGTCACCATCGCCGGACGCTCCACCACCCGCCTCGCCGACGCCGCCACCACCCTCGACGGCGGAAACCGCCTGCACCACAGGCAAGTCGACATCGCCGACGAAAGCTCCGTCGAACACCTCTTCGCCGACCGCACCACCCTCGACCACGTCGTCGTCACCGCCGCCGACATGAGCACCGGCTACGGCCCACTCCGCCGATTCGCGCTCACCGACGCCCGCACCGTCGTGGACATCAAGGTGCTCGGCCCCTGGCTCGTCGCCAAACACGCCGCACCACTGCTCACCGGATCGCTCACCGTCACCTCCGGCATCGCCGCCTACCGGCCCGCCGTCGGCGGCTCCATGGTCGCCACCGCCAACGCCGCACTGGAAGGACTCGTCCGCGCCCTCGCCCTCGAACTCGCCCCGGTCCGCGTCAACGCCGTCTCCCCCGGCTGGGTCGACACCCCCATCTGGACACAATTCGCCGGCGACGCCAAAGACGAACAACTCACCGCCATGGCCCGACGACTCCCCGGCAAACGCGTCGGCCGCCCCGACGACCTCGCCGGCGCCTTCCTCGCCGTCATGACCAACGAATTCCTCACCGGCACCGTGCTCCACGTCGACGGCGGACACCGCCTCGTGTAGCGCCGCGATCACGGCACACCCGCGGCCCGCGTGGTCTAAGTTCGTGCCATCGACCACCGAAAGGGGCCGCCCGTGCCGGATCGGGAAGAACTCACCTGGGACCTGTTCGGCTCGGCGAGCCGCGAACTCGCCGAACAGGTCGCCGACGACGGCTTCGAACCCGACCTCATCCTGTCCATCGCCCGCGGCGGACTCTTCGTCGCCGGCGCCCTCGGCTACGCCCTCGACGTGAAGAACCTGCACGTCATGAACGTCGAGTTCTACACCGGCGTCGACCAGCGCCTCGACCTGCCCGTCATGCTCCCGCCCGTCCCGCAGGCCGTCGACCTGGCCGGCGCGCGAGTCCTCGTCGCCGACGACGTCGCCGACACCGGCGCCACCCTGAAACTCGTGCGCGACTTCTGCGCCGACAAGGTCGCCGAGGTCCGCTGCGCGGTCATCTACCAGAAGCCCCGCTCGGAGGTCGACTGCCAGTACGTGTGGCGGCGTACCGACCGCTGGATCAACTTCCCCTGGTCCGTCCAGCCACCCGTCGTGGCCAGCACCGCCCGCGTGCTCGACGCCTGACCACCCCCGGACACACCGAGGGGGGGGGGGGGGGGGGCGCCGGCGCGGGGGGCGCCGCGGGGCGGCGCCCCCCCCCCCCCCCCCGCCCCGCCGCGCGCGGGGGGCGGCTCCCGCCTTTCCGCCCCGCGCGGCGGTCTTCACCGGCCCCGCTCGGC
>NZ_JARWOP010000291.1 GCF_029868745.1 Nocardia wallacei
CGGCACCCCCCGCGCCGCGACGCGGGGCAGAGCGTTGCGCAGCGCGGGGGTCTTCTGTTTGGATCGCATCACCTGTAACCGGGGGGGGGGCCGGGGGCCGCGCGCCGGGTTCACCACCTCGACCAGCCGCTCGAACGGCACGTCCGAATTGGCGAAGGCGTCCAGGTCGGTTTCGCGGACCCGGTCGAGCATGCGGTCGAAACCGGCGGCCGGGTCGACCGCGGTGCGCAGCACCAGGGTGTTGACGAACATGCCGACCAGGTCGTCGAGCGCCGGATCGGAGCGGCCCGCGATGGGTGTGCCGATCGCGATGTCGGTGCTGTGGCACAGCCGCGCGAGCAGGGTGGCCAGTGCCGCGTGCAGCACCATGAAGGTGCTCACGCCGCGCTCGGCGGCCAGCTCCGCGATGTCGCGGCGGGTGGCGGCCGGAATGGCGAACTCGACGGTGGCGCCCGCCGCGTCGCGCCGCATCGGCCGCGGCCGGTCCGTCGGCAGGTCGAGCTGATCGGGCAGACCGGCGAGCGCGCCCCGCCAGTACGCCAGCTGCCGCGACAGCGCGCTCGCGGGATCGTCTTCGTCGCCGAGCAGTTCGCGCTGCCACAGGGCGAAGTCGGCGTATTGCACCGGAAGCGGCAGCCAGCGCGGGGCCGATCCCGCCGCGCGGGCGGCGACGGCCGTCATCAGGTCGCGGGCCAGCGGCGCGATGGACCAGCCGTCGCCGCAAATGTGGTGCAGCACAATGAGAAACACGTGCGACTGGGGACCGGTGGCGTACAGCGCCACCCGGATGGGGGCCTGGCTGCGCAGGTCGAACCCGTAGCCCGCGTATTCGGTGGCCAAGGCGAGCGCGTCGGTGCCGGTGGCGTCGATCGGCTCCAGTGTCAGCGGGATCTCCGCGGCGGGATGCACCACCTGCACCGGGCCTCGGACCGCGGCGGCCGTCGCGGAGGTCGGGGCATCGGGGAAGGTGGTGCGCAGGCTTTCGTGCCGTTCCAGCACGTCGACGAGTCCGGCGCGCAGCGCCTCGAGGTCCAGCGGGCCGGTGAGTTCGACGGCCAGCGGCATGTTGTACGCCGCCGGATGCTCGGCGAACCGGTTCAGGATCCACAACCGCTGCTGGGCCAGCGAGAGCGGGATGTGCTCGGGCCGCGGCGCCGCGCCGAGGGCCGGTGAGGCGGTGTCCGGGCCGTGCGCGTCCAGCCGGAGGGCGAGCGCAACGATCGTCGGCGACTCGAACAGATCCCGGATGGTCAGGGCGGCGCCGAGACCGCTGTTGACGCGGGCGACCACGCGAGCCGCCGACAGCGAGTTGCCGCCGAGGTCGAAGAAGCTGTCCTCCACGCCGATCTCGTCGCCGCCGAGGACCTCGGTGACGATCGCCGCGAGCTGCCGCTCCAGCGCCGTGCGCGGTCCGGTCGCCGGGCCGGGGCCCCGGCGCGGGCCGGATTCCGGTGCGGGCAGGGCCTTCCGGTCCACCTTGCCGTTGGGGCTCAGCGGCAGTTCGTCGAGCAGGATCAGGTGCGCGGGCACCAGATAGCCCGGCAGCCGGCGGCGCAGCGCGGACAGCAGGTCGGCGGCCCGCACCGTGGCGGCGGGGGCGGCGACCGCGTAGGCGACCAGTTCGTCGCCGCCGGGGGCGCGGTGGGCCACGCAGACCGCGCGGGCCACCCGGTCGTCGGCCGCCAGGGCCGCCTCGATCTCACCGAGTTCGATGCGAACGCCGCGGATCTTGACCTGGAAGTCGCTGCGCCCCAGGTACTCCAGCACACCCGTGCCTTCCGCGTGCCGCCAGCGGACCAGGTCGCCGGTGCGGTACATGCGGCCCGCGGTGCCGGCCGCGAACGGGTCGGCGACGAATCGTTCGGCGCTGAGTCCCGGCCGGGAGAGGTATCCGCGGGCCAGTTGGACGCCCGACAGATACAGCTCGCCGGTCACCCCCGGCGGGACCGGGCGCAGGTACTCGTCGAGCACATAGGTGCGCGTGTTCCAGACGGGTGCGCCGATCGGCACGCTGTCCTCGGCCCCCGCGCACTGCCACGCGGTGACGTCGACGGCCGCCTCGGTCGGGCCGTACAGGTTGTGCAGCTCCACCGTGGCGGCGGGCAGGGCGGCGCGGAACTCGCGCACCGTGGCGGCGGGCAGCGCCTCGCCACTGCAGAACACCCGGCGCAGACCGGTGCAGCCGCGCACGTCGGTGTCGCTGACGAACACCGACAGCATCGACGGCACGAAATGCGCTGTGGTGACGCCCTTCTCGGCGATCAGCGCGGCCAGGTAGGCGGGATCGCGGTGCCCGTCCGGGGCGGCGATCACCAGGCGCGCGCCGATCTGCAAGGGCCAGAAGAACTCCCACACCGAGACGTCGAAAGTGGCGGGCGTCTTCTGCAGCACCACGTCGGTCTCGTCCAGCGGATAGGCATGCTGCATCCAGCGCAGCCGGTTGACGATCGCGGCATGCGAGACGCCGACGCCCTTCGGCCTGCCGGTGGAGCCGGAGGTGAAGATCACGTAGGCCAGATGATCCGGCCGCAGCGGCGTGCGGCGCTCGGCGTCGGTCACGGGGAGCGGGCTGACCGCGGCCATGTCGGCGGTATCGATGTCGAAGCGCGCGGCGGAAGGCGGCAGCGCGCAGTCGTCGCCGGACAGGGTGAGTACGCACAGTGGTCGGGCCTGCTCAAGCATGTGCCCGATGCGCTCGGCCGGGTGATCGGGGTCGATCGGCAGGTACGCGGCGCCCGACTGCACGATCGCGTACATGCCGACCACCAGGTCGATACCGCGCCGCAGGGCCAGCCCGACCACCGTGTCCGGACCGGCGCCGCGCTCGATGAGCACGCGCGCCAACCGGTTGGCGCGCTCGTGCAGTGCGCCGTACGACACGGTCTCGTCGCCGAATTCGAGGGCCGTGGCCTGCGGGCACGCGGTGGCGCGCGCCGCGAACAGGCTCGCCAGCGTGCCTTCCTGCCGCGCGACAGTCGTCGAATTCCATTCCCGCACAACCAGTTCGCGCTCGGCCACGGTGATCACGGGCACCGCGGCGGCGGGCGTGGCGGGGTCGGCGGCGAGGAGCCGGGCCAGGAAGTCCAGGAACCGGCCGTGGTGGCTCTCCAGCTCCGCGCTCCCGTACAGCTGGGGGTTGGCCTCGAAATCGACGTGGATGCGGTTGCCCGCGCCGTTGTAGAGGTTGATCGACAGATCCTCCACCGGTCCGGTGGACAGCACGTTCAGCGAGCCCACCAGGCTGCCGAAACGCAACTCGCTGTGAAACAGCATGATGTTGACCATCGGGCCGAAGAAGCCCCGGGAGTCGCGCGAATAGCCGCAGTCGCGGCGGATGTCGTCGTGCCGGTAGCGCTGGTGCCGCAGCGCGCCGGTGATCTGCAACTCGGCCGCCTTGACCACATCGCGCACGGTGGTGCCGGGGTCGAAACGGATGCGGATCGGCACCACGTTCGACACCACGCCCGCCGAGCGGCGCAGCGCGACCGTGGTGCGCGCCGACACCGGCAGGCTCAGCACCACATCGGGGTTTCCGGTGGCGGCTCGCACGTAGCAGGCCAGCGCCGCGACGAACAGGGTGGAGTTCTGGGTCGCGAACGTGCCGGTGGCCGCGGCCAGGTCGGCCTCGACCGAGGCGGGCAGCATCGCGGCGGCGATGCGGCGGCCGGTCACGGGGGGCGCGGCGACGCTCGTGGTGGACAGGCTCATCGGCGCGCCGACGCCCGCCAGCTGCTCGGTCCAGTACTCGCGGTCGGCCCGGAAGCGGCTGGTCTCACGGTAACTCGACTCACCGGCGTAGAGGTCGGCCAGCGCGGTGGCGCGCGAGGCGACCGGCTCGGTGTGGTTCTCCAGGGCTGTATATATCTCCGCGGTGCGGGTGAGCGCGTTCATCGCGCCGTATCCGTCGATGACGATGTGATGGCCGCGGGAGTACCAGATGTAGTCGCGGGCGCCTAGGCGCAGCACGACGTTGGTGGTCAGCGGGTCGTGCTCGAGATCCATGGGGCTGCCGGCGTGCTCGTTCATCCAGCGCAGCGCCGCCGCCTTCGGGTCCGGCTCGTGCCGCAGGTCGACGCGCGCCCAGCCCGGCCGCCGCGCGGGATCGACCACCTGCTGCGGAATGCCGTCGACCTCCAGCAGCCGCACCTGCCCGACCTGAGCCTCCGCGCCGAACCGCTCGACGGCGTACAGCAGCCGGCCGACGTCGAGGTCGCCGTGGATCTCCACGTACTGCGCGACGGTCAGCGGAACGTCCGGTTCCAGCTGCTGCGCGTACCAGATCGCGGTCTGCGCGGGCGACAGATCAAAGGGCTGTGCTGAGAATTCGCCGGAAGTGCATTGGACTACGCGATCGGTGGCCAATGAACTCATCAATCACTCCGTTCTGCCGCTGTTGACGCAACTCCCCCAAGCCCTCGAGAACGACGCTGCGGCGGGTGCGCGCACGCACCCGCCGTAGGACGTGATCCACGCCCTATGATTCGGAGCATGGCGTCGGGCGGATCGGTAGCGATCTCGAGATGTTGCACTTCGAACCACATTGGCGGAGAGGAACTTCGGTCAGCTACCTCTTCGCAAACCACAAAGATGTTTAGAAAACGCAGTTCAAGCACTTCCCCTGACAAGGGAAGTCGTGTCTCGCAATAACTCGGCGAATAGTGTGCGGCAACGCGAACCGATGCGTGACGCTCGCACCGGCCCGGCCGTGGCCCAGGTGTTCGCTACTCGGCGGGAGCCGGTGCGGCCGACCGGCGGCGCACTCGGCCGCCGAGCGCGCCCGCATCCACCGGATGCTCCGGCGGCGAAATTCGCCGCCGAATAGCCACAGCCACAACAACAGCCGCGGCAAGGATACACAACACGCGTTCGGGCAGCGGGCCCAGCCGGGTCGCCGGTGTGGTGGCGGTGCGCAGCGGCAGCGTCGCCTCCAGCGCGGCGGGCACGAATTTCGGGGTCTGCTCGGCCACCGCGCCGTCGGCGGTGACGATCGCGCTGACCCCACTGGTGGCCGCCACCACCAGGGCGCGGCCGTGTTCGACGGCGCGCACCCGGGACATGGCCAGCTGCTGGTAGGTCATCTCGGTGTCGCCGAAGGTGGCGTTGTTGGTGGGCACGGTCAGCAGTTGGGCGCCGGCGCGCAGGGAGTCCTCGAAGGCGCGGTCGAAGGCCACCTCGTAACAGGTGGCGACGCCGATCGCGACCGGCGGTCCCCCGCCCGCGGGTTGCGCGTGCACCACGCCGTCGCCGTGGCCGGGCACGAAATAGCCTGCCCGGTCGGCGTATTCGGAGAAGTGCCGGAAGAACCCGCGCATCGGCAGATACTCGCCGAACGGCTGGATGATCCGCTTGTCGTGCCGCTCCCCCGGTCCGGCGAGGCCGTTCCACACCAGCACCGAGTTCGTGGTGGTGTCGTCGGAGTTCACCAGTACCGCGCCGACCAGGATGGGCGCGTGGATCGCGGCGGACACCGCGCCGATCTCGCGGGCGGCGTCGGCGTTGCGCAGCGGGTCGATATCGGACGAATTCTCCGGCCAGATCACCACATCCGGCTGCCGGGCCTGTCCGGCGGCGACGGCGCGGGCCAGTTCCTCGGTGCGGCGGACGTGATTGTCGAGGACGGCGCGGCGCTGCGCGTTGAAGTCCAGTCCCAGCCGCGGCACGCTGCCCTGGATCGCGGCGACCGTGATCGGCCGGTCACCGTCGTCCGGGGCGGGCAGCGCGGTCCGGAGGATCACTCCGGTACACGGGATGATAGCCACAGCCGTTGCGACAGTGATAATTCCGGGTAGCCACCTGGGCTTTCGGTGGTCGGCGGCGCGTAACGCCAAGGCCGCCAGCAGCGTTCCGGTGAACGCCACCGCGAAGCTCACGCCGGGCGCCCCGGCCACCGCCGCGAGCGGCAGGTACCAGCCGTCGCCCTGGCCGAATGCCAGACGGCCCCAAGGGAATCCGCCGAACGGGAAACTCGAGCGACCCCATTCGGTGAGCGTCCACATCGCCGCGATCCACAGCGGCCAGCCCGGAACCGTACCGACCAGCCGCGCCAGCAGCCCGAACAGGCCCACGTAGACCGCGCACGCCGCCGACAGCGCCAGCCACGGCACCGGGCCGACATAGATCCCGGTCCACGGCAGCAACGGCACGAAGAACGCCAGCCCCGCCACCAGCCCGTACCCGAATCCCCCGCGCAGACGGCCGGATCCGCGCACCACCAGTGTCAGCACGCCGATCCCGAACGGGGCGAGATACCAGCAGGTACGCGGCGGGAAGCTCGCATAGATCAGCAACCCCGCAATGACTGCCCCGCCGATTCGCCACCACACCGGATGCCCCGCGACCCAGCCCCGCAGACCCGTCCGCTCCGGGCCTCCCGTCGCGGCGTCGCCGACACCGGCCCGCGGTTCGCGAGCAGACCCGGACACCATTGTCGCGAGGCGCGCCCCCCACCGTCCGCTCACGCTTCCTCCGCGAACACCACAACCCGGCGCCGCGTCGACACGACGCCCGCGAACTCCGAACGCCCACCGGCACCAAAGACCCCACGCACGGCCCACGACGTCCTGCTCGACACCGCGTCGATGCTACGGCCGCGACCCACCCACCCTCCGCCGGGGCCGCCATACCGGGCCTCTGCGACCGGCGGACCGAATCGGCGGCCAGGCCAGGCCCACAGGGTGGAACGCAGCGGACAGTGCAGGCAGCGTGAGGGTCCGGTACGCGGGCGGAGCGGCGAAGCCGTACCTACCGACAGCGACGCGCCGACCGGACCGGCGAACCGGTCAGGCCACGTGGTCGATGCCGCCGCAGTGGATGGTGCGCATGCAGCGCGGACGCGGGCCGGGCGGACCCACGCCGGGGACGCCGTGCCGGACTTCGGCGACGCGGCCGCCGGTCCGTCGGATTGATCAGGCTTCGTAGATGGTGGTGCCGCGGTGGACTGTGCGGAGGCAGCGCGGGGGTGCGGCGCCCGGGTCGAGTGGGGGGAGGCCGGGGACTCGGGAGCGTGGGTCGGTGGACCAGCGCTGGACCTTATCGGAGGCGGCGGCGACCACCAGGTCGGTCGCGTCCCACAGGGCGTAGGAGGCGGGGGCGCCGGGGACCAGGGTGCCCGCGACGCCGTCGCGGACGCTGCCCGCCCGCCACGCGCCGCGGGTGGCGGCGGCGAATGCGGCGCGCGGGGAGATCTGGTGGCCGGGGGTGCGGTGGTGGACCGCCGCGCGGACGGCCTCCCACGGATTCAGGGCGGTCACGGGGGCGTCGGACCCGATCGCGAGGGAGATCCCGGCCGCGGCCATCGCGGCGTACGGGTTCAGGGCGGCGGCGCGCTCGGCACCCAGCCGCGCGGCGTACATGCCGGCAGGGCCGCCCCACTCGGCGTCGAATCCCGGTTGCACGCTGGCGATCACGCCGCAGGCCGCCAGCGCCGAGATCTGTGCGGCGTCGAGCAGTTCGGCGTGCTCGACGCGATGCCCGCGAGCCGCGACGGCCGGGCCGCCCAGTTCGGCGGCGACCCGCGAAAACCCTTGGGCCACCGCCTCGAGCGCCCCGTCGCCGATGGCATGGAAACCGGCCTGGATGCCCGCTTCGGTGCAGGCCCGCACGTGCGCGGCGACCGCGTCGGCGTCGAGATAGCCGACGCCGGTGGTGTCGCGGTCGGCGTAGGGGGCGCGCAGCCACGCGGTGTGCGAGCCGATCGAACCGTCCACGAACAGATCTCCGGCGAGTCCGTGCACCCCGAGTTCCTCGATCAGCGAGCGCGCCTCGCCGGCGCTGCGGACGGCCTCGCCCCAATAGGCCCGTACCTGCACGCCGTGGGTGAATTCGAGGAGTTCGGTGACGTCCGCGCGGCCGGATATCTGCGGTCCGGCGCATTCGTGCACGGCCGCGATGCCGTGCGCGGCGGCGTGGTCGAGCGCGGCGCGGCGGGCGCGGTCGCGTTGCGGACGATCCAGTCCGCCGAGGGCGCTGGCACGGACCAGGTGATGGGCCTCGGCGCGCAACGGCTCGCCCGGGGTGAATCCGGCCGCCGCGGTGACCGCGGGCACGGCGTCCAGCAGCGCGGTGGACGCGACGGCCGAATGTGCATCCACCCGAACGAGATACACCGAACGGCCCGGTCCGGCGGCGGCGTCGATCTCCGCGGCCGTCGGCGGCCTGCCCTCGGGCCAGCGGGTCTCGTCCCAGCCGTCGCCGAGCACGGCGCCCGGATGTTCCAGGGCGTAGTCGCGCACGAGTGCCAGGCAGTGCGCCAGCGAGGTGGCCCCCGACAGATCCAGTCCGGTCAGTTGCAGGCCGAGCGCGGTGACGTGCACATGAGGGTCGACGAACGCCGGCGCCACGAATGTCCCGTCCAGTTCGATGATCTCGGCATCCGGATAGAGCGCCCGTCCGGGCCGGTCCGCGCCCAGCCACACCACCGTGCCGTCGGTCACCGCCATCGCCGTGGCGTCGGGTGAACTGGAACTGTAGATGCGTCCGCCGACCAGCAACTGGGTACTCACGGCAGTCCAGTGTGCCGCATACCGGAACGGGGGTTCGCCCGGGCCGAGCGAGAAGTGTCAGCGCCCGTCGAGCATCGGGCGGGCCTCGCCCTGACCGTCGTCGTAGTACTGGTGCACGACCGTCCCGTCGACGACGTCGCCGCTGGGCTCGACGACCACGCCGTGATAGCCGGTCGCCATCGACAGCCGATCGATGCGGCGGGTGGCGAAGGCCGACACCACCGGGCGCAGCAGCGCACGGGTGGGTAGCAGCAGGAGCAGGCCGAACAGCGACGTGATCAGGCCCGGCACGAACATCAGGACGCCGCCGAGGGCGACCAGCGCACCGTCGGCCACGGCGGTGCCGGGCGCGATCTCCCCGCGACCGGCGCGGCGGAACTGGTCGAAGACCCGGCGGCCCTGCGAGCGCACCAGGATCATGCCCAGTCCGGACCCGGCGATCAGCAGCAGGATCGTCGGCACAACGCCGATCAGGTGGCCGACCACGACCAGTGCGGCGATCTCGGCGACGAGGTAGAGCGCGAACAAGAGGGCGGGCATGGCGATCCTTTCGAAACGATCTACCCGTGCAACGTCCGGCGCGCCCGGATTTCTCCCGTCGACGCTGAATTCCTGCTGAGAAAGGCGGATCCGGGTGTCACGCTCCGGGCCGGACCAGTCCCGTCTCGTAGGCCAGCACCACCGCCTGGACCCGGTCGCGCAGGTCGAGCTTGGTCAGTACGCGGCCGACGTGCGTCTTCACCGTCGCCTCGGAGAGGAACAGCGCGGCGGCGAT
This sequence comes from Nocardia wallacei, assembly GCF_029868745.1. Classification (GTDB taxonomy): domain Bacteria; phylum Actinomycetota; class Actinomycetes; order Mycobacteriales; family Mycobacteriaceae; genus Nocardia; species Nocardia wallacei_B. The sequence continues at coordinate 9,277 of NZ_JARWOP010000291.1, forward strand.
CTCGGCATTGGAGCGCCCGGCGGCGATCTGGCCGAGCACCTCCCGTTCGCGGGCGGTGAGCACGTCCAGCACCGCCGGGTCGCGCATGTGTGCCGGGTCGTCGGCGATGAGCCGGTCCAGCAGCCGCTTGGTGACCTTCGGCGATACCACCGCGTCCCCCGCGGCGACGCTGCGGATGGCGGAGATGAGGTCCTCCGGCGGGGTGTCCTTGAGCAGGAACCCGCTCGCCCCGGCCCGCAGCGCGCCCAGCGCGTGCTCGTCCAGGTCGAAGGTCGTCATCACCAAAACCCTGCTGCCGCAACCGGATTCGAGGATCTGACTGGTGGCGGTGACGCCGTCGACGACCGGCATCCGCACATCCATGAGCACCACGTCGGGGCGCAGCTCCCGGGTCCGGGTCACCGCGGCGGCGCCGTTGTCGGCCTCCCCCACCACCTCCACATCGGGGTGGGCGCCGAGCACCATCTTCAGTCCGGCTCGCATGAGTTCCTGGTCATCGACGACGAGAACGGTGATCGGCACGCCCCCAATCTATCGGCCGCCGTCCGCCCTACTCCATCGGCTCGCGTTCCAGGGGGATCGTGGCTCGCACCCGCCACCCGCCCGAGGCGCGGCGGCCCGCCTCGAGAGTGCCGCCGAGGACCGCGACCCGCTCGCGCATGCCGACCAGGCCGAGGCCGCTGCCGGTCAGTGCCGCGCGGACAGCGGGATCGGCGGTGCGCGCGGCGCCGGTGGCATGGGCGGCCTCGGCGGCGTGACCGAGATCGTCGACCTCGACCAGGACATCCTCGTCGCGGCGGCGCACCCGGACCCACGCCTTCGGATCGGGCCCGGCGTGGCGGAAGGTATTGGTCAGCGACTCCTGCACGATGCGATGGACACCGAGGCTCACCTCCGGCGCGACATCGTCGAGTTCGCCGGTCAGCTCGAGTTCCACCGCCAGCCCCGCGCTGCGCATCATTCCGACCACCTTCGCCAGTCCCGCGGTGCCGTGCTGGGGCAACTGCTCGGGCGCGTGCTCGGTGCGCAGCAGCGCGACGGTGCGGCGCAGTTCGCGCAGGGCGTCCCGGCCGGTGGCGGCGATGGTGCTCAACGCCTGTTCGGCGGCGTCGGGGTCGCGGCGCAGGGCGTATTTGGCGCCGTCGGCCTGCACGATGATCACGCTCACCGCGTGCGCGACGACGTCGTGCAGTTCGCGGGCGATGCGGGTGCGTTCGATGGAGACGGCCTCGTGCGCGCTGCGGTCCCGGTCGTAGTCGGCGACGGCGAGGCGGGCGGCCACCTCCCGGTCGTAGGCGTGGCGGGCGCCGAGGAATTCGGCCAGCGTCCAGCACAGCGCGTAGTACATGACCAGAAATCCGGCCGTCGACCAGACGGTCTGGTGCAGCACGGTGATCGACAGCGTGCCGTCGACGGCCAGTGCCGCCAGATAAAGGAACCCTTCGCGCCGGCCGACGTAGGCGACCAGGGTGTAGAGCATGATGCCCACCGCGAGCAGCGCGGGCGGCGCCAGATCGACGTGGGTCACGTGACTGATCGCGGTGGTGGCGATCGCCAGCGCCAGCAGGGCGGCGGCGCTCGCGCGCGGGTAGGCCCGCCGCCACACCACCGGCAGCGGGACCAGTAGCGCCAGCGTCAGGTGCAGCGGGAGTTGCTCTTTGTCGCGAATCACCGCGAGGTCGAGCAGCAGCAGGGCGAGGGCGAGCATCGAGTCGGCCACCATCGGCTTCCCGCGCAGCCACAGACTGAATCGACGCACCTGCTCAGCCTAGGTGTGGACCGGATTTGCCGGATCATCCGACGTCTGGTTGTCTCGGCCCGTGGAACTCGCAGACTGGGCGGTATTGCTCCCCGCGGCCGCGGTGGCGGGCTGGGTCGATGCCGTGGTCGGCGGCGGCGGGCTGATCATCCTGCCGATCCTGTTCCTGGTCGCTCCGGCCATCGCGCCGCAGACCGCCTTGGGCACCAACAAGATCGCCGCGTTCTCCGGCACCACCGCCGCGGTGGTGACCTTCGCGCGCAAGGTGCCGATTCGCTGGCGGCTGCTGCTGCCGGGCGCGGTGATCGCCGCGGTGGCGGCGGCGGCCGGTTCCGCGGCGGTCGCGCTGATCGACCGCGACTACTTCATCCCGATCGTGATGGTCGTGCTGATCGGCGTCGCGCTGTTCGTCACGGCCCGGCCCTCGATCGGCGTCACCCTGGCCACCGATCCGCCCACCCGGCGCAAGACGATCCTGGTCGTCGCGCTGGCGGCGGGTCTGATCGGCTGCTACGACGGGCTGCTCGGGCCGGGCACCGGGACGTTCCTCATCATCACCTTCGCCACGCTGCTGGGCACCGAGTTCGTCCGCGCGGCGGCGATGGCGAAGGTGATCAACTGCGGATCCAATCTCGGCTCGCTGATCTTCCTCGGCGCCACCGGGCACGTCATCTGGACGCTGGGCCTGGCGATGGCGGCGGCCAATATCGCCGGGGCGGTCGTCGGCTCGCGCATGGCGCTGGCCCGCGGCGCCGGCTTCGTCCGCGTGGTGCTGCTGGTCGTGGTGGTCGGGATGGTGATCCGCCTGGGCTGGCAGCGGTTCGGCTGAGCGCGGCGCGCGGGGTCAGCAGCGCGCCTCGGCCATCATGTGCCGGATCGAGCGGGCCTCGGCGGCGGGCGCGGGCTCGGCCAGCCACGGCGCCAGCACCTTCGAGGTGGTCTCCCGGATCTTGTGGTGCAGCCGCTCGCCGTCCTCGAGCGCGTGGCGGCCGGAGAACAGCACGGTCAGTGCCCCGGAGACGGCGCCGACGACGGCGCCCACCAGCGCGGCGGCCCCGACCTCGTCGAGTTCCTCGGGGAACGCGGCCCGCAGCTGCCGGGCGATCTCCTGCTGCGCGGCGAGCTGGGCGTGCGCGGCGCGGCCGCTGACCGCGGGCACCGTGCGCGAAACCTGGGCGCGCAGGACCGAGATGCGGGCGGCGAGATCGTCGCCCAGATGGTCGCCGGGGTTGTCCCCGGCCGCGCGTAACGCCCGTAACAACACCTCGACGGGCCGTTCGTCCGGACGCCGGGTGGCGATGGCGTGCACGGCGGCGCGCACGCGTTCGTCGGGCTCGGGAAAGAGCAATTCCTCCTTGCTCTCGAAATAGTTGAAGAAGGTTCTCGTACCCACCTCGGCCGTCGCGGCGATGTCGGCGACGGTGGTCGATTCGTAGCCACGGGTTTCGAACAGGTCGACGGCGGCCTCGAGGAGGGCACGGCGGGTGCGTTCCCGCTTGCGGTCACGGAGTGCGGATGGCGGCACGCGGGCACACGGTACGGCATAGATCACGAAACACCCGGCAGGCTGCGCGTCGGCGCGTGCGCTGCACCCGGTGCCACCCCGCATGTCGTGCGTGTTTGCACTCGATGCAGAGTTGCACGGCGTGTCGCGTTGGGCCGCACGGCATTCCGGGGGCGACGGTTGAACGACCGGTCGGCAACCGATTAGCGTGTCGGGGGTGAGTATCGCAAACCGGGTGGTGGACGAGGAGTTCCGCGCCCTGCCGCTGGCCGCGCTGGCCGACGCGGCGCTGACCGCGGCCCGCGCCGCCGGCGCCACGCATGCCGATCTGCGCGTGCACCGGCTGGTGACGCAGTCGATCCGGTTGCGCGACGGCCGGGTCGAGGCCGTCGGCAATTCCACCGATCTCGGTATCGCGGTCCGCGTCGTCGTCGACGGAACCTGGGGTTTCGCCTCCCACGCCGACCTCTCCCCCGCGACCGCCGCCGAGGTGGCGCGCCGCGCGGTGACGGTCGCGACCACACTGCGGTCGCTCAACCGCGAACGGGTCGAACTCGCGCCCGAACCGGTGTACAGCGACGCCACCTGGGTCTCGTCCTACGAGATCGACCCGTTCACGGTGCCGACTCCGGAGAAAGTGGCGCTGCTGCAGGAGTATTCGGGGCGGCTGGCGGCCGCCGACGGGGTCGACCACGTCACCGCGGCCGTCCTCCAGGTCAAGGAGCAGACCTACTACGCCGATACCGTGGGCTCGGCGATCACCCAGCAGCGGGTGCGGCTGCATCCGCATCTGGAGGCGATCACCGTCGATCCCGCCGCGGGCGTCTTCGAGACCATGCGCACGCTGGCCGCCCCCGCCGGGCGCGGCTGGGAGTACGTCGCGGGGAGCGACGGCGTGTGGGACTGGCACGGTGAACTCGCGCGGATCCCCGAGTGGCTGGCCGAGAAGGTGAAGGCGCCCAGTGTCGTCGCGGGGCCCACCGACCTCGTCATCGACCCCACCAACCTGTGGCTGACCATTCACGAGTCGATCGGCCACGCCACCGAGTACGACCGCGCCATCGGCTACGAATCCGCCTACGCCGGAACCTCTTTCGCCACCCCCGACCTACTCGGCACGCTGCGCTACGGCACCCCGGTCATGCACGTGACCGGCGACCGCACCCAGGAATACGGGCTGGCGACGGTCGGCTACGACGACGAGGGCGTCGCGGGCCAGCGCTGGGACCTCGTACGCGACGGCGTCCTGGTGGGCTACCAGCTCGACCGGGTATTCGCCCCGCGCCTCGGGCTGGACCGCTCCAACGGCTGCTCCTACGCCGACTCCCCGCACCACGTGCCGATCCAGCGGATGGCGAACGTCTCGCTGCAACCGGATCCGGTGCGCGACACCACGACCGCCGACCTCATCTCCCGCGTCGAGAACGGCATCTACATCGTCGGCGACAAGTCGTGGTCGATCGATATGCAGCGCTACAACTTCCAGTTCACCGGGCAGCGATTCTTCCGCATCCGCGACGGTGAGCTGGCGGGACAGCTGCGCGATGTCGCCTACCAGGCCACCACCACCGAATTCTGGGGCGCGATGGAAGCGGTCGGCGGGCCGTCGACCTGGGTGCTCGGCGGCGCGTTCAACTGCGGCAAGGCCCAGCCCGGCCAGGTGGCGGCGGTCAGCCACGGCTGCCCGTCGGTGCTGGTGCGCGGGGTGAACGTGCTCAACACTCGCTCCGAGGCCGGGCAGTCGTGAGCGGCCGCACAACGAGGATCCAGCCCGCCCCGCCGACCGCCCCCGAGGTAATGCCGTGAGCGCAGCCGAAGTCATCCCCGCGGCCGAGGTCGTCGACCGCGCGCTGCGGGCCGCCCGCGCCGACGAGACCATCGTCCTCGTCACCGACGCCTACGACACGTCGCTGCGCTGGGCCGGGAACTCCATGACCACCAACGGATCGTCGGTGGCGCGGGACTGGGCGGTCGTCTCGATCTTCCGGGACGGGCCGCGGTCCGCGCGGGTCGGCAGCGTCGCCTCCACCAGCGTCGATCCCGCCGACATCGAGGCCGTGGTGCGCGCGAGCGAGGAGGCCGCGCGCACCGCCGAGCCCGCCGCGGACGCCGTGCCGCTGCTGGATCCCGACGCCCTCGGCCCCGCGGGCGCGGACCGCGAACTGCCGTGGACCGGTGCTCCCGGAACCACCGGCATCGAGGTCTTCGAGCCGCTCGCCCGCGACCTGGCCACCGGATTCGACGGCGCCGACCGGCTCTACGGTTTCGCCCATCACCAGCTGCATTCCACTTGGCTGGGCACCTCCACGGGGGTGCGCCGCCGCTGGGTGCAGCCGACCGGCTCCGTGGAGATCAACGGCAAGCGCGGCGCCGGCGCGGACCTGGCGAGCGCCTGGGTCGGCACCGGCACCACCGATTTCACCGATGTCGAGATGCCCGCGCTGCTGACCGAGCTGGCGCGCCGCCTCGACTGGTCCGGCCGCCGCGTGGAGCTGCCCGCCGGTCGCTACGAGACACTGCTGCCGCCGTCGGCGGTCGCCGATCTGATGATCTACATGATGTGGGCCATGGAGGGCCGCGGCGCCCACGAGGGCCACACCGCGTTCGCCCGCGCGGGCGGCACCCGAATCGGCGAGCGGCTCACCGACATTCCACTCACGCTGTACTCGGACCCGGACGCCACGGGACTGGAGTACCGCCCGTTCGTGGCGACTCCGGCGTCCTCGGAGGCGATGTCGGTGTTCGACAACGGCCTCACCGCGCGCCGGGCGGACTGGGTCCGCGACGGGGTCGTCGAATCGCTGGTCTACCCGCGCGCCACCGCCGCGGAATTCGACGCCCCGGTCACGGTGCCCGGCGAGAACCTGCTCATGACAGGCGGTTCCGGCGCGACGCTGGACGAGATGATCGCGCGCACCGAGCGCGGGCTGCTGCTCACCTGCCTGTGGTACATCCGCGAGGTGGATCCGGCGACGCTGCTGCTCACCGGCCTCACCCGGGACGGGGTGTATCTGGTGGAGAACGGCGCGGTCACCGCGGCGGTCAACAACTTCCGCTTCAACGAGAGCCCGCTGGATCTGCTGCGCCGGGTCGGCGAGGCGGGCCGCACCGAGATCACCCTGCCCCGCGAGTGGAAGGACTGGTTCACCCGAACCGCCATGCCGCCGTTGCGGATTCCCGACTTCCACATGTCCTCGGTGAGCCGGGCCACCTAGCGATACCCTGTCCGCACCCGGGCGGGTGTGGCACAATCGCCCCACCGGACGGCCGGTCCGAACGCCGCAGCCGAGATCGAGGGAACCGAAACGAGTGCGGCTGCGTCGAATTCAGCACAGGCACGCACGCAGTCGTACGGGGGCAGCATGGTAGATGACAGCGGTCACGAGGTCTTCGGCCCGCTGATCGAGCAGGCCAGGACGGGTGCGGTGGCGCTGCACGTGGACCCGCAGGCGTTCGTGGCGCTCGATCAGGCGATGGAGCAGCGCAAGACCGAGATCCGCGCCATCCAGCAGCTGGTGCAGCAAGTCAACCAGCACGAATCGTGGGGCGTCGGCGAGCAATCCGCCGTCCTCACCTCGGCCCAGACCCTCGTGGGGCGCTTGCGTGGAAAGGGCGCCGGCGGCGCGACCAGCGCCTACGACGCGCTCGAGGGCCACTGGCAGGTCGCCGACGAAGTGCAGAGCCTGTTCCGCACCATCCGCGAGCGACTACAGCAGACCGACAGCGAGTTCGCCGCGAAATTCCAGGCGATCACACCGGGACCGACGACCGGGGGCGCGCAGTGACCGGATACGACCAGCCGGGCATCACCAACCCGGAGAACGTGGACGCGCTGACCCACCAGCAGATCTACGACGCCTTCCAGACCGTGAACGATCAGACCGCCGAGGTCGTCACGACCTGGCAGCAGGCGCGCGACCAGTGGCGCGAATCCACCGGCCGGCTGGTCCAGGCCGTCCGCACGGCCGTCGACGGCCGATGGACGGGGGTGGCCGCCGACACCGCGGTGCAGGCACTGTCCGACTACGGCACCCGGGCCGGGCAGTTGGCCGAGCTGTTCGAGCAGACCGGCCAGGTCGTCGCGAACACGGCCTTGGCCGCGGTCACCACCAAAGCCTATGTGCCCGCACCGGTTCCGGTGACGGCCGACCAGACCGAGGACCCCACCGGCTACGACGGCCAGTCTCGCGCGGCGCAGCAGGCGCAGGACGACGCCCGCCAGGTGATGCAACAGCGGTACGTGCTGCCGTTCCTCGATCAGGACGCGCGACTGCCCGCCTTCCCCGCCGCGGTGTCGCTCGCCGGCGCGGACGCGTCGTCGGGGCCCCTCGACAGCTTGCTGTCCGGCAGTGGGTGGTCGCTCACCGGCAGCGCGACGACGGCGGCGTCGAGCGGCATACCCGTCAACGGCGCCACGGCCGCGACGAATACCGGACCGGTCAGTTCGCTGCTCAGCGGTGTGCCGGGGCTGTCGAGTGGCGCCTCGGCGGATCCCGAGTCCGGCTCGTCGCTTTTCGGTTCGCCGGGCACGCGGCCGAAACCGAACCATCACGGACCGGTGGGCAGCGGGCTGGGGACTCCGAACTCCAGCGGTCGGCCATCGGGGACGGCCGGTAGTCACAGCGGGCACGACGCTCCGCCGCCACGGCCCGAACGGCCGGTGGGTGAGGAGAAGCCGCGGCCCGGTCCCGCGGGGCCGTCGGAGACGAGCGAGCCGAAACCGGTCGACCATGCCGTTCCCGAGAATCCGCGTCCGGGTCCGGCTCCAGGGCCGGGAACGGTTGCGACACACGGTGATTCGGCGCACGACGGTTCCAACGGTCCGGCCACTACAAGCAGCTCGCATACAGGTACCGCGGGGGTTACCGGTAACGGTGGTGCGGGAACGGCCGGTGGGGCGGGCGCACAGCCGGGGCAGTCGTCGAATCCTTCTGTGCCCGGGTCGCATTCGTCGCCACAGTCTCCCGGTGCGCCGACGGCGCCCACGCCACCACCGTCCGCGCCGGCAGCCCCCGGCCCGTTGTCCGCGCCCTCCGCGCCGATCCCCGCCGCACCCGGCCCGCTGTCCTCGATCCCCGTCCCGAGCGCACCGGGAGTGCCGCCGGTTCCCGTGCCGCCACCCCTTCCCAGCGCGCCCATTCCCGCGCCTGCGCCGAACGCGCCCATGAGTCCCCCAGTGCCGAACGCGCCCACGAGCCCCTCTGTGCCGAACGCGCCGGTGAACCCTCCGGCACCGAGCTCCGGTGCACCTGCTCCCGCGCCGAACGTTCCGCCGTCTCCGCAGCCAGGTGCCCCGGCTTCGCCGCCGGGCGCACCGTTGGGCAAGCCGGTACCGCCGCCCGCTCCGATGCCAAATCCGCCTGCCCCGCCCCTGGTTCCGCCCGCGCCGACACCGAAAATTCCGGGCTTCGCGGGTCCGGCCGTCCCGAATGCGAGCCCGGACCTCACGCCGTACACCGCAGCGGGCGCGACGGCGATCAGCGGCACGGCTGCCGCGGAACTCGCGCAGACCGCCGACGATCCGGTGCACCGGATGCCCCGCGTGCGCCGCTACGTGGGTGACCGAGAACGCTACGGCCTCCGATTCGACAAGCACCACGAAACCGACACCGACGAAGCCGATCCCGCCGCCATCGACGCGGAGAACCCTTCCACTGATGCCGAGTCGGCTGATGGGGGTAACGACCCGCGCGCTTCCGCAACAGGCACGGGAGAACACCATCCCACCGCGGGCGCAAGCGAACTCGTCAAGGACTCGGGCACACAGACGAGCAGAGAAAACGATTCGGTCATTACCAGCGCGCCGCAACCCGACGCGTCCCCCTCCCACAACGACGCGTCCGGCACTGCCGAGGGCCTCATCACAGCGCCCGCGGCACCGCCCGACGACAGCGGCGTCCCCGAAACCCGTTCGGGCGCAGCCGAAACACCGCCCAGCTCACAGCCGAGGTCCGCCACCGACCTGCCCGCACCGACCACGGGCGAGGCGGATTCCGGCGCATCTCTCTCCCACAGCGACGCACCCGGTTCTGCCGGCGGCCTCATCACGGCACCCCCGGCACAGCCCGACGGCAGCGGCGTTCCCGAAACCCGTTCGGGCGCAGCGGAAACACCGCCCAGCTCACAGCCGACGTCCGCCACCGACCCGCCCGCACCGACCACGGGCGAGGCGGATTCCGGTACCGCCGAATCACGGCCCGCCGGGGATACGGCGGTCGCCGAGGGCGAGGAATCTCACACGCACGACCGCGCGCCGGACTCTGGCGGTGACCAAACCCGTTCCGGCACTATCGGATCCGTACCGGTGGAGACCGTTCATCCCCGCAGCACCGCAACCGCCCCGGACAACTACCGCAATGTTCCACCCGTGATAGGTGAGTAATGGCGTCCTGGTCGTTCGATGAAGAGGAGTTCGCGGCCCTGTGGTTCGGGCCGGCCAACGACCGCATGCTGTACCCGCTCGACTACCTGTCCCGGTTCGGGCACGTCAACGAGCGCGACCGATTCTGGGCCCGAGTGCGGCAGGAGTACTCCGAACGCGGCCGGTTGAACTGGAACGAGGCCGACCTGCTGCGCCGCGCCTTCACGGTGCTCACCGAGCCGGAGGTGTGGGCGGAGATCCACGGAGTGTCCGACCAGGCGGGCCCGATCCGCGTCGCCGCCGCCCGGCACGACCGCCACGCCGCACTGGCCATGCAGTTCACCCGCCGCGGCCGCATCGAACTCTCCATCACCGCCGCCGACCGACTACCCGACCGTCTGACCATGCTCCTCCCGGAACAGCCGCCCGGCACCCGCCCCGCCCAGGCCTTCGTCGCCGCCGACCTCTACCCCGAACGCCAGCCGATCCTCCGCTACACCGGCGAATCGACCCCGCTCCAGCGCTACCGCGAACTCATCCGCCGCCCCGCCACCGGCGCCGGAGTGGTCACCATCTTCCGCGGCCCCCGCCGCCAGGGCCTCCGCCCACCCCGCAAGGTCGGCACCGTGCGCTGGTACGACATCGAAGACGACGGCCGCTACATGGAGACGGGCAGCCGCACCATCACCGTCCGCCCCGCCGACTCCTCCACCCTCCGCGGCGCGGTCACCCGCCTACTCGACCACGCCCTACTCGAATTCCGCGACTACGTAGAGGACTCCGCCGAACTGGCCCCCCAACGAGTCATCGACGCCCCACCCGCCACCCCGCACCTCCGTCCCTGAGCTTCCTGCCCTGCCCGACCACCTACTCCACCGACCGAACAAGTGCCTCGCGTCAGGGAGTGGGCAGCGTCCGGGCAACTGAACGGGTTGAATCGCCATGGCGGTGAAGCGCATACGGTCTCCAGAGCCGCCGGGGCGTGCCGCTCCGTATGGACGAACCCTCTCGAGGTCAGGCACTGGGCGCTTCGCCGAGCGCGGGTGATTTCGGATTGCGCGAGCACTGTCAACGTCTCGTCTTCGACAGGCAGATTGCGCCTGGGGCGAACAGCTGGGCGGGGACCTGGATTCGGCGGATGCTGGAGGGATAGCGGTGTAATCATGTAAGCGGGATGGTGATCGTCGTGGACGAGGATGCGATCGCGGGGAGGCTCGGCGGCGGCGCCGGCTCGGACGGGCAGGCCGGTCCGGAGAGCGATCCGGTTGTGCACCGGGAGGCGGATGAGGCGGCCGAGGCGGAAGCGGTGGCACTCGACGCGTATTCACGCACGGTGGTTGCGGTCGCCCGGCAGGTCACTCCGCACGTTGCGAGCGTGCAGACCCGTCGCGGTGGTGGTTCCGCGGTCGTGGTCAGCGGGGACGGATACCTGCTCACCAACGCTCACGTGGTGGGGTCGGCGCGGGCGGGAACCGTCGAGTTCGCCGACGGTAGCGCCGCGCCGTTCGACGTGACCGGGGTGGACCCGTTGTCGGACCTGGCCGTGTTGTACGCCCGGGGCGACGCACCCGACGCGGCCACGCTCGGCGATGCCGACCGGCTGGTTGTCGGTCAACTCGTGGTGGCGGTGGGTAGCCCGCTCGGATTGGCGGGGTCGGTGACCGCGGGTGTGGTGAGCGCGCTCGGCCGGGCCGTCCCGGTCGGCGCCGGGCGCAGCACCAGGGTGATCGAGGATGTCGTTCAGACCGACGCCGCGCTGAATCCTGGCAATTCCGGTGGCGCGCTGGCGGATTCGTCCGGGCATGTGGTCGGGGTGAACACCGCCGTCGCCGGTATCGGACTGGGCCTGGCGATCCCGATCAATTCCACCACCCGACGGATCGTCGACGCCCTGCGCACCGACGGCCGGGTGCGGCGCGCCTACCTCGGGGTGGTGGGCGCTCCCGCCCCACTGCCCGCCGCGCTCGCCGCCCGCGTCGGACGCCGCGCCGCGCTGCGCGTCGTGGAAGTGGTGCGCGACGGCCCCGCCGATCGCGCCGGTCTACGCCGCGGCGATCTGGTCCTCACCGTGGACCGCGCGGAAATCCGTGACGCCCAGGGCATTCAACGCCACCTGTTCGCCGACGCCATCGGCCGCGCCCTCCCCGTCACGGTGCTGCGCAACGGCGCGATGGTGGACGTGATCGCCATACCGACCGAACTCACCGCCGAATGAGTGGCACGCCTGCCGAAAACCGCCGGCGCTAGGCCGATTCGGCCAAGGCCGCCGACTGCCAGACCTCCGCCAGCTCCTGTAGCGGAATGTCCAGGGCGCGGCTCAAACCGACCACCGTACCGAAGGCGGGGCTGGGCAAGCGGCCGGACTCGATCTTGCGAAGCGTCTCCGGGGAGATGCCCGCCTCGCGCGCCACGGCGGCCGGGTCTCGCTGCGCCCGTGCCGCGCGCAGGTAGGCGCCGAGCCGTCGACCGGCCTCGACCTGAGCGGGGGTAAGGGGTAGGCGAACCATGCGGCTACCCTACGGGTTGGTATTCAAATACCGCAAGCGCTACGGTGGTATTTAAATACCGAACTGGAGGATGCTCGTGGTCGAACTGAAAACACCCGCCGAGATCGAACGGATGCGGGTGACCGGCCGATTCGTTGCCGAAGTCCTGGCCGAACTCCGCGAACGCGCACAGGTGGGAGTCAATCTGCTGGACCTGGAGCGGCACGTGCGCGACCGCATCCGCGAACGCGGCGCCACCTCCTGCTATTGGGACTACGCACCCTCCTTCGGGCGCGGACCGTTCCGCAACACCGTCTGCCTGTCGGTCAATGACGCGGTGCTGCACGGGCTTCCGTTCGACTACACACTGCGCGACGGCGACGTCCTGAGCATCGACCTCGCGGTGAGCATCGACGGCTGGGTAGCCGACTCGGCGATCACGGTCATCGTGGGCACCGCCGCCGAACCGGATCGTCGCCTGGTCCGCGCGACCGAGGAGGCGCTGGCCGCCGCGATCGAGGTGGCCCTGCCGGGCAACCGGATCGGCGACATCTCCGCCACCATCGCCGAGGTCGCCCACGGTTACGGCTACCGGGTCAACACCGAATTCGGCGGTCACGGCCTGGGCCGCACCATGCACGAGGACCCGCACGTGTCCAACGCCGGGCGCCCCGGCCGCGGCATGCGCCTGCGCCCGGGCCTGACCCTCGCCCTGGAACCGTGGCTCGCCGCGGGCACCGACCGCATCGTGACCGATCCGGACGGATGGACGCTCCGCTCGGCCGACGGTTCCCGCACCGCCCACTCCGAGCACACCATCGCCGTCACCGACGATGGCCCGCGCGTGCTGACCCTCGCCGACTGAACCACGGGATCTCAGCCCTGTTCGCGAACGCCGGGATACTCGGCGCGCAGCGCGTCGAGATCGTCGGCGGCCAACCGCAGGGCCGCGAGTTCCCGCCGCCGCTCGGCCGCCCGCTCCACATCGCCTGCGGCCGAGTGCATATCGGCCAGCATCGCGAGGGCGCGGCCGCGCTCGAGCTGCGTGGCGGATCGGTCGAACCGCCGCAGCCCCACCTCCAGCACCCGGATCGCCTCGGCCTCGTTGGTCTTGAAGTCCCGCAGGATCCGAGCGTTGTCGAGCACCCGGGCGAGCTCGGTGAGTTCGCGCGAGCCGCCGTACTCGATGTCGGGTTCGTCGTGCTCGATGTAGATGATCGAATTGCCGGCGGGGTCCACGACGGTAAACCGCGTCTGCCCCGGCCGGAACCGAGTGATCCGCGGCGCGCCGCGCGCCGGGACCCGGCCGTAATGCTCGCGCAGGGCCGCGCTGAATTCCGCATGCCGATGCGCGGCGTCATCGATCAGCACGAGGCAGCCCACGTGCGCTTCCTCGGCGCTCCCGGCCTGCGGCGGCGTCGGTCCCAGATGGATCTGATATCCGTCGCGATGCAGCACGGCGTAGGCATAGGGCCTGGACTGCTCGTCGGTCACCTTGTACCCGAGCGCGCGATAGAACTCGAGCGTGACCGGCAGATCGCCGCTCCAGAGCACCGGAATCGAGATGGCCACCCATCCCCTCCCTTCCTGCTGTATTCAAATTTGACTAGCTCACGGTAAGTCGGTTGGCGAGGGGAAGTCAAATTTGACTAGCATGGTGGTCGATCGAAAGGAGCCTCGTGTCCGCCGTGCGCCTGCTCGTATTGGGAGTCATCCGGCTGCATCAGCCCACCTACGGGTACGCGGTGCGCCGGGAACTGCTGTCGTGGCGAGCCGAGACCTGGACCAATGTCCGGCCCGGATCGATCTACCATGCCCTCAAACAGCTCACCGCGGAGGACAAGCTGCGTGCGGTGCGGACCGAGGACAGCGACCAGGGCCCCGGCCGCACCTTGTTCGAGCTGACCGCGGCCGGCGACGACGAGTTCTTCGCGAGCCTGCGGGCCGCGCTGGTCAGCGTCGACATGGAGGAACTCGGCGCGGGCATCGCGTTCATGGACGCGCTGCCGCGACAGCAGGTTGTCGACCTGCTCACCACGCAGCAGCGGGCCACCGCCGAGATCCGCGACGGCCTGCTGACGATGCGGTCCGAGTTTCCCAGCCGCTACGACGCGCCCTACTCGCCCGACCTGCTCGAACTCTGGAGCGGCGTCTTCGACAACTTCACCGGATGGACCGACCGGCTGCTGCGACGCCTGGCGGCGGGCGAGTACCGCATGGCCGACGATCCCCCTCGGCCGACGGGCGACGACCCGGACACGGCCGGTTAGGCTCTCCCGGTGGACAATCCCTTCGGCCCCGTCGGCACCGCCAACTACGTTCTGCTGACCACCTACAAAAAGGATGGCACCCCTGTCGGGACACCGCTGTGGGCGGCGCTCGACGACGGCAAGCTGTATGTCTGGACGGTCGCCGACAGCTGGAAGGTGAAGCGCATCCGCCGCAATCCCGCGGTGACGCTGCAACCGTGCAGCGCCACCGGTACACCGCGCGGCGATGTAATCGAAGGCACCGCAAGCATTCTCGACGACGAAGGCAGCGAGCGGGTGCGCAAGCTGATCAAGCGCAAGTACTCCGTGCAGGGCTGGCTGGTCGTCACCGGCAGTGTGCTGCGGCGGGGGCGGCGCGGCACCGTCGGTATCGAGATCGCCACCGGTAGTTGAGCGGAGCGGGGCACGCTACTCGGGCGGAACCTCCCGGCTGATCGACAGCCCGACCGAGCGGTCCTTGCCCAGGATCAGCTTGTGCCCCTGCACGGCCAGGGTGCCGAGCACGCCGTACTTGCGCCCGATCACCCCCCGTATCCGGTCGGTGCCCGCCGCGTCGAGTACCTCCGCGGTGCCCGCCACGACCTCCCCGTCTTGGACCCGGCCGCGGTTGTCGCACGCCTGGAGCGTGACCGACGGGTTGCGGCGAATCCGTTTCACCTTCCAGGTCTTGGGGTTGGTCCACACCACGATGCGGTCACCGTCGGGCGCCACCCAGACCGGGGTGCCGACCGCGGTGCCGTCCTTCTTGTAGGTCGTCAGCAGCGCGTACTTGGATTGCGCGAGATCGTTCCAGGTCATGGACAAGACACTACGGCGGTGCGGCCCCGGCCACATCCGTCCCCGGACGCACGGACCCCTACGCCTGCGCGCGTAGGCGGACGCCCGGCACAGGCCGACCGCCGACGGTCGACACGAGCGCGAACTACTCGAGTTCGCCCTCGGTCTCCAGGTACACCTGCCGCAGCCGCTCCAGCGTCTCCGGTTCGGGATGCTCCCACAGCTTGCGCTCGGCGGCCTCGAGCAGGCGTTCGGCGATGCCGTGCAGCGCCCAGGGATTCGACTGCTCCATGAACTTACGGTTCACGTCGTCGAAAACGTAACTCTCCGAGAGCTTCTCGTACATCCAGTCGGCGACGACATTGGTGGTGGCGTCGTAGCCGAACAGGTAGTCGACGGTCGCCGCCATCTCGAAGGCGCCCTTGTACCCGTGCCGGCGCATCGCCTCGAGCCATCGTGGGTTGACCACGCGGGCGCGGAATACGCGGGTGGTCTCCTCCGAGAGTGTGCGGGTGCGCACCGAGTCGGGGCGGGTGCTGTCGCCGATGTAGGCCTCGGGGTTGCTGCCGGTGAGCGCCCGCACCGCCGCCACCATGCCGCCGTGGTACTGGAAGTAGTCGTCGGAGTCGGCGATGTCGTGCTCGCGGGTGTCGGTGTTCTTGGCCGCCACCGTGATTCGCCGGTACGCCGTGCGCATGTCGTCGGCCGCCGGGATGCCGTCCAGACCCCGGCCGTAGGCGAAACCGCCCCAGGCCGTGTACACCTCGGCCAGATCGTCGTCGGTGCGCCAGCTCTTGGAGTCGATCAGCTGCAGCAGTCCCGCCCCGTAGGTGCCGGGCTTGGAGCCGAAGATGCGGGTGGTGGCGCGCCGTTCGTCGCCGTGCCCCGCCAGATCCGACTGGGCGTGCGCGCGAACGTAATTCGAGTCGGCGGGTTCGTCCAGTCCGGCGACCAGGCGCACGGCGTCGTCGAGCAGCGCCAGCACGTGCGGGAACGCGTCGCGGAAGAATCCGGAGATGCGCACGGTCACGTCGATGCGCGGGCGGCGCAGCTCCGCGAGCGCGATCGGCTCGAGGCCGGTGACGCGGCGGCTCGCCTCGTCCCAGACCGGCCGCACGCCCAGCAGCGCGAAGACTTCCGCGATGTCGTCGCCGGAGGTCCGCATCGCCGAGGTGCCCCACACCGACAGTCCGACCGACCGCGGATACTCGCCGTGGTCGGACAGATAGCGCTGCAGCAGCGAATCCGCCATGGCCTGACCGGTTTCCCACGCCAGCCGCGACGGCACCGCCTTCGGATCGACCGAATAGAAGTTGCGCCCCGTCGGCAGCACATTGATCAGCCCGCGCAGCGGAGAGCCACTCGGCCCCGCGGGAATGAAGCCACCGTCCAGAGCGTGCAGGATGCGGTCGATCTCGACACCGGTCTCCCGCAGGCGCGGCACCACTTCCGTTGCGGCGAAACGCAATACGGCCCGCAGAGTGTCGACCCGATCAGCCGGGACCACGATCCGCGCACTCCCGGGGCCATCCTCCACCAGCGCCGAACCAGCCACGGGCGCAACGCCTCCGGAAACCACGACTTCGTCGGCACTGCGCCCGGCAGACGCAACGTCACTCGACATCACGGCCTCGCCCACAGCACGCCCAGCCACCGATGCAACATCCCCCGACACCATGGCTTCGTCCGCAGCACGCCCAGCCACGGGCGCAACGTCTCCCGGCACCACGGCCTTGTCGGCACCACGCCCGACAACATCTCCCGGCGCACCGGCATTGTCCGCCGCGGAGGCGATGTCCGCCGCGACGCCCTGGGCGGTGGGCGTGAACTCCTCGACCGTGACGAGTTCCGCCAGCACCTCGTCGACCGCCCCGGGCGCCCAGTCCGCCGCTTGCAGCGCGGCGAGCAGGGCGCGCGCTCGGGACTCCACGGCGTCCACCCGTTCCCGCGATTCGTCCCCGGATTCGCTGAGCCCCAGCGCTTCCCGCAGGCCGGGCACCGCGATCTCACCGCCCCACAGCTGCCGGGCCCGCAACATCGCGAGCACCAGATCCAGCTCGCCCGCACCGGCGGGCGCCTGGCCCAGCACGTGCAGGCCGTCGCGGATCTGCACGTCCTTGATCTCGCACAGCCAGCCGTCGACGTGCAGCAGCATGTCGTCGAAGGAGTCCTCGTCCGGCCGCTCGGTCAGGCCCAGGTCGTGGTCCATCTTCGCGGCCCGCATCAGCGTCCAGATCTGCTGGCGGACCGCGGGCAGCTTCGCCGGATCCAGCGCGGAGATATTGGCGTGCTCGTCGAGCAACTGCTCGAGCCGGGAGATGTCGCCGTAGGTCTCCGCGCGGGCCATCGGCGGAATCAGGTGGTCGACCAGGGTGGCATGCGCGCGCCGCTTGGCCTGTGTGCCCTCGCCGGGGTCGTTGACCAGGAACGGGTAGATCAGCGGCAGGTCGCCGAGTGCGGCGTCGGTGGCGCACGCCGCGGACATGCCGAGCGTCTTGCCCGGCAGCCACTCCAGGTTGCCGTGCTTGCCCAGATGCACCATGGCGTCCGCGCCGAAGCCCCCGGCGGTCTCGTCCGCCGAGAGCCAGCGGTACGCGGCCAGATAGTGGTGGCTCGGCGGCAGATCGGGGTCGTGGTAGATCGCGACGGGATTCTCGCCGAACCCGCGCGGCGGCTGCACCATCAGCACCACGTTGCCGAAACGCAGTGCGGCGATGACGATCTCACCGGGCGGATCCGCCGACCGGTCGACGTACAGTTCGCCCGGCGGCGGTCCCCAGGCCTCGATCACGGCGTCGCGCAGCGCGGCCGGGAGCGTCTCGAACCACGCGGCGTACTGTTGCGCGCCGATGCGAATCGGGTTGCCCTCCAACTGTTCCGCGGTGAGCCAGTCAGGGTCTTGGCCGCCCGCGGCGATGAGCGCGTGGATGAGCGCGTCGCCGTCGCGTTCCGCCAGCCCCGGGATCTCGCCCGGAGCGCCGAGATCGTAACCGGCCGCGCGCATCTCGGTCAGCAAGCGGATGGCGCTGGCAGGCGTGTCGAGCCCGACGGCGTTGCCGATGCGCGCGTGCTTGGTGGGGTACGCCGACAGCATGAGCGCGATGCGGCGCTGCCCGGCCGGGATGTGCCGCAGCCGGGCGTGGCGCACCGCGATGCCCGCCACCCGCGCGGCGCGTTCGGGATCCGGCACGTAGGCGGCCAGGCCGTCGGCGTCGAACTCCTTGAACGAGAACGGCACCGTGATGATGCGGCCGTCGAATTCCGGCACCGCGACCTGGGTGGCGACGTCCAGCGGGGACAGGCCGTCGTCGTTGTCCGACCATTGCGCGCGGCCGCTGGTCAGGCACAGCCCTTGCAGGATGGGCACGTCCAGGTCGGCGAGTGCGCCGATGTCCCAGGCCTCGTCGTCACCACCGGCCGACGCCGCGGCGGGCTTGCTGCCGCCCGCGGCGAGAACGGTCACCACCAGGGCGTCGGCGGCCCGCAAAGTCTCGATCAGCTCCGGTTCGGCCGTGCGCAGCGACGCGCAGTACAGCGGCAGCGGGCGCGCGCCCGCGTCCTCGATCGCGGTGCACAGCGCGTCGACGTAGGCGGTGTTGCCCGCCAGCTGCTGAGCGCGGTAGTAGAGCACGGCGACCGTCGGGCCGTCCACCTCGCGAGCCGATCGCCGCAGTTCGCCCCAGTTGGGCAGGTGCACCGGGGGTTCGAAGCCGTGCCCGGTGAGCAGCACGGTGTCGGACAGGAAGTGGTGCAGTTGCCGCAGGTTGTCGGCCCCGCCCGCGGCCAGATAGTTGTGCGCGTCGGCCGCCACGCCGCCGGGTACCGTCGAGCACTCCATCAGTTCGGCGTCCGGGGCCATCTCGCCGCCCAGCGCCACCATCGGAATTCCGCTCGCGCGCAGCGTGTCCAGGCCCTCCTCCCAGGCCCGGCGGCCGCCGAGAATGCGCACGACCACGAGGTCCGCGCCGTCGAGCAGCGCCGGGAGATCGTCGGCCAGCAACCGCGCCGGGTTGGCCAGCCGGTAGTCGGCGCCGCTGGCACGCGCGGACAGCAGATCGGTATCGGAGGTGGACAGCAGCAGAATCACGGTTCGGCCTTCCTCGGGTGACGCGCCCATGCGGCAGTTGGCGCCCGGCAGGAGGGTCTGACTGTCACAGTGGCGCGACCGCACCGGAATTGCACCGGTTTCCTCATGCTGAGCGAGCCCCCGGATGCTACCGCGTGGGTGTCGCGCGGCCTGCACGCCGGGGCATGCGAACGGATGCGCGGACGCGCTTCGGCGCGTTGGCAATCCACCGCGGCGGCGAACTCTGCATCGAACCGGCAACGACCTGGGGTTCATCTGTGTCACACGCAGGTGCGGCGGCGTACGCTCGATATATGCCGAACTCACCAGGATGGGTCAGGCGGAATCGCTTCGCCGCCTGGTCAGGAATTGTTTGCATGATGATTGCTGTGGCATTGCTGGCAATGGCATTGGCGGCCGCGGCCGGGAATCGAGGCGATCTGCTGCTGATCGCCGCGGGAATGTGTGCGGCGGTGGCGATCTTCGGTCTGCTGTCCTTCCAGTCCACCTCGCGCCGCGACCGTCTCGACCACCACGAACGGCCACATCTGCTCGACGACTGCTTCGCTCCGCAGCCGCCCTGGAAGATTCCCGCCCGGGAAGAGGACGACGAGAGTCCACGCTGACCGTCGGCCGGATACTCCGGCCGGGCCGCCCGCCCGGCCGCGGCACCTGTGTGCCCGAACGCGCGAGTGTCCCGGACCCGCCACCCGATTCCGTCCAGCGGCGCGGATCGTAGGCTGGATGGATCATGACTCGCTCCGCGCCTGATTCCTGCCCCGGTGTGTTGCGGCTGCATCAGGCCGCCGATGGGCCACTGGCCCGCATCCGGCTGCCCGGCGGCGCGGTGCGGCCCGATCAGTTGCGGACGCTCGCCACGGCGGCGCGGGAACTCGGCGACGATCATCTGGAACTCACCTCGCGCGGCAATGTGCAGTTGCGGCGGGTGCGCGATGCCGCCGCCCTCGCCGATCGCCTCGACGCCGCCGGGCTGCTGCCCGCTCCCACCCACGAGCGGGTGCGCAATATCGTCGCGTCGCCGCTGTCGGGACGGGTGGGCGGCCGGACCGATGTGCGTGCGCTGGTTCCGGCGCTCGACGAGGGGCTGCGGTCGAGTCCCGCGCTGGCCGAGTTGCCGGGGCGGGTGCTGTTCACGCTGGACGACGGGCGCGGCGATGTCAGCGGTCTCGGTGGCGACCTCGGCGTCCACGCGGTCTCCGACCAGCACTACGCGCTGGTCCTGGGTGGCCGTGACTCCGGCATCCGGCTCCCCGTCGCCGACGCGGTCGAGGTGCTGCTGGCGGCGGCGCACGGTTTTCAGGAGCTGCGCGGAGAACGCTGGCGATTGCACGAGATCGAGGACGGCCCCGCCCGGGTCGCGGGGCGTCTCGGTCTCGAGGCCACCGCCGAACCTCTGGAACTCGGTGCGCGCCACGAGGTTCCGATCGGCTGGTTCGTCCAGTCCGACGACCGGGTAGCGCTCGGCGCGGGCGTGCCGCTCGGCAGCCTGCCCGCGCGGACCGCGGAATTCCTCGCCGCGGTGGAGCGGCCGATCCACGTGACGCCGTGGCGCAGCCTGATACTCGCCGACCTCGACGAGTGGGCCGCCGATCAGGTGCTGCGGGTCCTCGCGCCGATGGGGCTGATCTTCGACGCGAACTCCCCCTGGCTGCTGGTGACCGCCTGCGCCGGGCAGCCCGGTTGCGCCAAGTCACGCACCGACATCCGCGCCGACGCCGCGGCCGCGATCGCCGAGAATCGGGTCCGGCCCGGTGCGCCCGCCGCCCCGGCCGCCGGACTCGCCGCCCGCGACCTCCTGGTCTCGGGCCGCCAGCACTGGTCGGGTTGCGACCGCCGCTGCGGCCGGCCCCGCGGCCTCGTCACCGATGTCGTCGCCGAACCCGGCGGCTACCGCCGCACCCCACCCGGCACAGCGCGCTGAACTCGACCGGGCTCAGGGCGGCGCGTCGGTGCCGGTGGGCCGCCGCTTAGGCTGGTCGCCATGTCCGATGTACGCACCAGCTACCTCACCGACGGGGCCGAGATCTATCGGCGCTCGTTCGCGACGATCCGGGCCGAGGCCGATCTGGCCCGGTTCCCGGCCGATGTCGCCCAGGTCGTGGTGCGGATGATTCACGCGTGCGGGCAGGTCGATCTCGCCGCCGATGTGGCGCACAGCCCGGACGTGGTGGCGAAGGCGCGCGCGGCGCTGCGGGCCGGGGCGCCGATCCTGTGCGACGCGACCATGGTCGCGTCGGGCGTCACCCGCAAGCGCCTGCCCGCCGACAACGAGGTGCTCTGCCTGCTCGCCGATCCCCGGGTGCCCGACCTGGCGCGATCGCTGCACACCACGAGATCGGCCGCGGCGCTGGAACTCTGGCGCGACCGCCTCGACGGCGCGGTGATCGCGATCGGCAATGCCCCGACCGCCCTGTTCCACCTGCTCGACCTGCTCGACGCGGGTGCGCCACGGCCGGCGGCGGTGCTCGGTATTCCGGTCGGCTTCATCGGCGCGGCCGAATCCAAGCAGGCCCTCGCCGAGTACGGCGGCCCGGATTTCCTGACCGTGCACGGCCGTCGCGGCGGCAGCGCCATCACCGCGGCGGCGCTCAATGCGATTGCGAGCGAACAGGAATGAGCGACACGGCCAAGGGCAAACTGTGGGGAATCGGCCTGGGCCCCGGCGATCCGGAGCTGGTGACGGTGAAGGCGGCGCGGCTCATCGGCGCGGCCGACGTGGTCGCGTTCCACAGCGCCCGGCACGGCCGCAGCATCTCCCGCGGGATCGCCGCGCCCTATCTGCGCCCCGGGCAGCTCGAGGAGCACCTGATCTACCCGGTCACCACGGAGACCACCGACCATCCCGGCGGCTATCAGGGCGCCATCGACGAGTTCTACGAACGCTCGGCCGCGCTGCTCGCCGCCCATCTCGACGCGGGGCGCACGGTCGCGCTGCTGGCGGCCGGTGATCCGTTGTTCTACAGCTCCTACATGCATATGCACCGGCGGCTGGCGGACCGTTTCGAGGCCGAGATCGTGCCCGGCATCACCTCGGTCAGCGCCGCGTCCGCCGCGCTGGGCACGCCCCTGGTCGAGGGCGAGCAGGTACTGACCGTGCTGCCCGGCACGCTCCCCGCCGACGAACTCACCCGCCGCCTCGCCGGCACCGAGGCCGCCGCCATCATGAAGCTCGGCCGCACGTATCCCGGTGTGCGCCAAGCCCTTTCCGACTCCGGCCGGCTGTCCGACGCCTACTACGTGGAACGTGCCAGCAGCGGACGCCAGCGAGTGCTGCGCGCCGCCGAGGTCGACGACGCCGAGGTGCCCTACTTCGCCATCGCCGTCGTGCCCGGCCCCGCGCCGACCACCGAGATCCCCCTGTCCCCCGCGCCCGCCGCCACCCTCGCGGCGAGCCGCACACCGCACCCGACGGCGCAGGTACCCGCGGCGAGCAGTCCGGCAGCCGAGTCCCACCCACGTTCCCCGCGAGCCGTAACCGCTGAACTTGTCACGCCACCAGGCACCGACGCCACAACGGCCGCCGGACATATCGCGCTACCCCGTACCGACAACGCCACAGCTTCCGATGTCGCGACCGCGCAGGACAATTCGGGCTCCGGCGCGCAGCGCCCCGGCACGCTTCCGGAGTCGATGGACTCGCCGGACGCGGCCGAAGCTCCGTTCGCAACCTCCGGAGAGGTCGTGGTGGTGGGTTTGGGACCGGGCGCGGCGGAGTGGACCACGCCCGAGGTGACCGAGGCGCTGGCACAGGCGACCGACCTCGTCGGCTACACGACCTACATCGACCGTGTACCCGTGCGCCCCGGGCAGCGGCGGCACGCCAGCGACAACCGGGTGGAGTCCGAACGCGCCGCCATGGCACTGGATCTGGCCGCGCGCGGCGGCCGGGTGGCGGTGGTGTCCTCCGGCGATCCGGGTGTGTTCGCCATGGCCGCGGCGGTCGTGGAGGAGTCCGCGGAGCCGCGGTGGCGCGGCGTCCGGGTGCGCGTGCTGCCGGGCATGACGGCGGCCGGCGCGGTCGCCGCCCGGGTCGGCGCACCGCTCGGCCACGACTTCGCCATGATCTCGCTGTCGGACCGGCTCAAGCCGTGGGAGGTGGTGGCACAGCGCATTTCGGCCGTCGCCGCCGCCGATATGGCCCTGGCCGTCTACAACCCGGCCTCCACCCAGCGCACCTGGCAGGTGGCGGCCATGCGTGACCTGCTGCTCGAACACCGCAAGCCGGACACCCCCGTGATCGTCGGCCGGGATGTCGGCGGGCCCGCCGAATCGGTCCGTGTGGTGCCACTCGCCGACCTCGATCCGGCCCAGGTCGACATGCGCACGCTGCTCATCGTCGGCGCCTCCACCACCACCGCGTTCGACACCCCGACCGGCACCCGCGTCTACACCTCACGCCGCTACGGCACACACTGAGCACCGCCCAGCGCCCGGGCCGGACAGGTCCGGTACCGTGGCCCGCGCCGGGAGCAAACCCGCCGCCGCGCCGCCACCACCGGCCGAGCCCGGGCACGCCGACCGCACCGACCCGCGCGCACGGGCTATCCCCGGGCACGCCGACCACACCCACCCGCGCGCACGGGCTACCCCCAGGCACGCCGACCACACCCCGCGCCAACCGGGCCACCCCCGGGCACGCCGACTGCACCCACCCGCGCCAACGGGCTACCCCCGGCCGGGCCCGAGCCGCGCGGGTTCCGGCACCGCTCGCAACGGGTACACCGTCACGCAGTGCACCGGGTACGCTGCGGCCCGGCTTATGCACGGCTAATATTCCAATGTAGAAGGTTGTCGTGGGAAGGGGCTGGTGTGGCCGAGAGTTCGTCGAAGCGGGGGCTGAACTCGACCGCGGCATCGCTGCTGGGGTTTCTGCACGAGGGGCCGATGTCGGGATGGGATCTGGTGAACCTCGCCCAGGAGCGGATCGGGGATTTCTGGACGATCACGCAGAGCCAGGTGTACCGGGAGCTGGGCTCGATGGACAAGGCGGGCTTGGTCGAGAAGGGTGAGCCGGGCGCGCGCGACCGCACTCCCTACCATCTCACCGACGCGGGCCGGGAAGCGTTCGCGGAGTGGATCGCTCGCGATCCGGGCGCCGAAACTATCCGGGTGCCACTGTTGCTGACGCTGTCGTTCGGGGAGTTCGTGGAACCCGAGCGCCTGGACCGGATCATCGCCGCCAATCGCCGCATCCACGAGCAGCGCCTGGCCGGATACCTCGAGAGCACCGACGAGGAGATGTCGCGGTGCGAGCGGGCGACGCTGGATTTCGGCATCGGCTACGAACGAGCCGTTCTGGAATGGTTCGACCGGCTGCCCGCGCTGCTGGACCGGCCGGTCCGTCAGGCCTGAGCGCGCAGCCAATCCCTGGCCGCGGCAACGGTTTCCACCGTCGCCGCGCCGGGCGGCAGCGGTGGGCGGTCGATCATCACGACCGGTATCTCGCGGGTGCGGGCGGCGGTGAGTTTGGCGGCCGTGAGGTCTCCCCCGCTGTCCTTGGTGACCAGTACGTCGATGCGCCGGTCGGTCAGCAGCCGCAGTTCGTCGTCGGCGGTGAACGGGCCGCGGGCGAGCAGGATCTCGTGATCGGGCGGCAGCGGGCCGTTGGGCGGGTCGATGGCGCGAATCAGGAACCACGAGCCGGTGACCTGAGCGAAGGCGCCCGCGCCTTGGCGGCCGATGGTGAGAAACACTCGCCGGCCCGGTGCCGCAACGGTTTTCGCGGCGGCGTCCAGGTCCGGCACGCGCGTCCACCGGTCGCCGGACGATTCCCGCCAGCCGGGGCGGCGCAGGTGCATGATCGGGACGCCCGCGGCCGCAGCGGCAGCGGCCGCGTGGCCGGACATCGTGCCCGCGAACGGATGCGTCGCGTCCACGACCGCGTGAATGTCGTTGTCCGTCAACCAGGCTCGCAGGCCCTCGGCGCCCCCGAAACCCCCTATCCGCACCGCACCGGCGGGCAGCACCGGTGCGCGAACGCGACCGGCGAGCGAGGAGACGATCTCGAATCCTCGCTCGCCGGTGGTGATCTCGGCCAGCTCCCGCGCCTCGCGGGTGCCGCCGAGAATCAGGACCTTCAGAACTACTGCCCCGCGAAGTAGGCCTGGCCCGCGTCGATGAGCGACGGGCCGCCCGCCACGAGCAGGCCGATGACGGCGCCGATCAGCGCGCCGGGGATGAGGCCGAACCCGAGGAAGAAGAAGCCGATGAGGGCGCCGATCACGGCGCCGACAGCCGCGCCCAGCGACGCGTGCTGCAGCTCCGCGAAGAACCAGTCCTGCGCGGAGATGTCCTTGACCTGGGCCACCGAGCCCGCGGTGGGGGTCAGGGTGAGGCGACGGCCGTCCTCGTCGATCGCCGCGGCGACCTCGGTCTTCTGGTCGCCGGACTGCACCGCCAGCGGGTACTCCATGATCTTCTCGCCCGCACCGTTGGTCAGGCTGACCACCTTGGCGTCGTGGTCGACGGTGAAGGCGCCACCGGTCACCGTGGTCACCACGGACTTGGCGGCGGCGTCGAGCTGGGTGGTGTAGCCGACGCCACGGTCCTCGCCCCGCACCGCCGGTGCGGACTGCTCGACCTGGCCCGGAGCCGGAGCGGCGGGCTGCGCGTAGCTGGTGCCGGCCGCGATACCCGTGGACGCGATGGCGATCAGCGCGGTGGCGGCGAACTTCTTGTACTTCATCTATCTCCCCATCAGGAAAACAACTTCCGACAAAGAATCGGAATCCGGAGACCGACAATACCTGTTGGACAGTTGACCGTTCACCCCCAGGCTTGGGGGCGGGTGCCGCTTCATCGGTTCTTTGTCACCGACCACTGGGTGACCGGCAGCTGCGGGCGCCACGCTGTGAAGCCGCCCAAGGGTTCGGCGCGCTGGATCTGGATCTTGCGTAGCGCGCCGCCGTGGCGGACCGACCAACGCACCAGCAGGGCTTCCGATTCCACCGTGACGGCGTCGGCGACCAGCCGCCCACCGGACGGCAAACGGTCCCAACAGCTTTCGAACAGCTCCGGCTGGGTCAGGCCGCCGCCAAGGAAGATCGCGTCGGGAGCCGGGAGGTCGGCGGCGCGCAGTGCGCCGAGCACCTCGCCGCGGACGTCGATGCCTGGAACGCCCAGGGCGGCGGCGTTTTCGGCGATCTGGCGACGGCGCGACTCGGACCGTTCGAAACTCACCGCGCGGCAGGCCGGATGCGTGCGGCACCATTCGATGGCGATGGTGCCCGAGCCGCCGCCGACGTCCCACAGCAGTTCGCCAGGCGCGGGGGCCAACGCGGACAGGGCCAGGGCACGCACCTCCGCCTTGGTGAGCTGGCCGTCGCCGCCGTAGACGGCGTCCGGCAGTCCGGGCACCCTGGTCAGTCGCGGGGCCGCGGGGTCGGCGGCGCACTCGACGGCGACGATGTTCAGGGGGTCGCCCGGTGGTTCTGCCCACGACGCGGCGATGCCGGAGACGGTCCGCTCGGCCCCGCCACCGAGTTGTTCGAGCACTGTGAGCCGCGACGGACCGAATCCGTTGCGGCCCAGGAGATCCGCCAGCCGCGTCGGGGTGGTTTCGTCCGAGGCGAGTACCAGGATCCGGCGTGCGCTCGCCAGTTCCGGCAGCACCGTTTCGAGAGGTCTGCCGACGACGCTGACCACGGGCGTCTCCGCCAGGTTCCAGCCCAGCCGGGCGCACGCCAGTGACGCCGACGACGGCTGCGGCAGCACCCGGAGTGCCTGGGGCCCCAAGAGTTTCGCCAGCGTCACGCCGATCCCGTAGAACATCGGATCCCCGCTGGCCAGCACGCAGACCCGCGAATCCCGGTGTGCCGCGAGCAATTCCGGCAACGCGGGCAGCAGGGGCGACGGCCATGTCACGCGATGCGGACGCGCTACCTCGTCCGGCACCAGGTCCAGCTGTCGTGCCGACCCGAACAGCACTTCGGCGTCCGCGACCGCCTCGCGGCTCACCGCACCGAGCCCGCGCCAGCCGTCGGCCCCGATCCCCACCACGGCGATCGGCGTTTCCGCGGGCCAGGGCATCGTCGCGGGTGCGGTCACCGCCGAACCCCGCGCAGTCGCAGCGTCGACGATCGATCCCCGACAATCCCGACGAACAGCCGTGGCCGTGGCGTTCGCCCACTACTCCGGCTACCGGACAGCGCATGTCGTGACGGTGTCACCCGGGCCGCATCCGATATCGGATGCACACGCCGGGTCGGGTCGGCATAGTCCGGCACGACGGGCGCGCGTTGCAGGTTGTGGGCGCCTGTCGACCAGCGGCCTCGGGCCGTCACGGTATCGAGCCGCCTCGCTCGGCCACTGTTCACCTGCTCGAATGCCCGGCTCACCGGGGTAGCCGCCGCCAAATCGACTGCGGGACAAGACGCGCGACGGCGAACGCCGGGCGCAGGATGCCCGGGACCCAGAGGCGTTCGGCGCGGCGGCGCAGGCCCGCGACGACGGCCTCCGCCACCTGCACCGGGGTGCTGGAGAACGGGGCCGGTTTCATGCCCTCGGTCATCTTGCCGATGACGAACCCGGAACGCACCAGCAACAGATGAACTCCGCTGCCGTGCAAGGCATCCGCGAGGCCGCTGGCGAAACCGTCGAGTCCGGCCTTGGCCGAGCCGTACACGTAGTTGGCGCGCCGCACCCGGATCCCGGCGACCGAGCTGAACACCACGATCTGGCCGCTGCCCTGCGCGCGCAGCAGATTCGCCAGTGTGGTGAGCACGCTGATCTGCGCCACATAGTCGGTCTGCGCCACGGCGACGGCCGCCGCCGGATCGGCCTCGGCACGGGCTTGGTCGCCCAGGATGCCGAACGCCAGCACCGCCACGCCGAGGCGTCCGTGTTCGGCGGCGATCTCCTCCAGCAGCGGTCCGTGGCTCGCCACCTCGTCGGCGTCGAATTCGACCTGGTGCACCGCGGCCGCACCGGCGCGTTCCAGCCGCGACCGCGGCTCCGCGAGATCACCGCTGCGCCGCGCCGCCAGGATCACCACCCGGCCGGGCGCCAGTCGCTCCGCGATCTCGAGTCCCATCTCACTGCGGCCGCCCAGCAGCAGCACCGCACCCTCGTCGACTTCGCGTCCGCGCGTACTCATGGGCCACAGTCTGCCAAACCGGGCGATCCGGCCGTCCGCACCCGCCCTCGCGCTTGCTAGCGTCGCGGTCATGACGAGCGCCGACATCCGGATCGAACTGTCCCCCACCGCCCTCGAGTTCGTGACCGAGCGGCACCTCGCGACCCTGACCACGCTGCGGGCCGACGGCACGCCACACGTGGTCGCCGTCGGCTTCACCTGGGACCCCGAGGCGGGAATCGCGCGCGTCATCACGTCCGGCGACACGGTCAAGGCCCGCAACGCGCGGCGCGGCGGCTACGCCGCCGTCAGTCAGGTGGACGGCGCCCGCTGGCTCACCCTGGAGGGCCCGGCGGAGGTGCTCACCGACCCCGCCGACGTCACCGAAGGCGAACGCCGCTACGCCCTGCGCTACCGAACCCCGCGCGAAAATCCGCAGCGAGTCGTCATCGCCATCCGAGCGACGCGCGCTCTCACCAGCAGCAGGCTGCGCGACTGACGGTCGCTCACCGCCCCCTGAGACGCACGATCCCGGCAACGCAGCCATGGTCGAACGACCCTCCGGGACAAACCTCGGCGGGCGATGTCGTCCGGCCAGATATCACCCCAGCCCGTCCGAGCCGTAGCACACACCACGGTCAGCCCATCCGAACCGCGGCTTACACCGTGGTCAACCTGTCCCAGCCGCGGCTCACACCACGGTCAACCCGTGCGGGCGGTTGTTCATGGACTCGCAGCCGTCTTCGGTGACGACGACGATGTCCTCGATGCGGGCGCCCCATTCGCCGCGGAAGTAGATGCCGGGCTCGATGCTGAAGGCCATGCCGGGCTCCAGCACGATGTCGTTGCCCGCGACGATGTAGGGCTCCTCGTGCACCGACAGGCCGATGCCGTGGCCGGTGCGGTGGATGAAGTTGTCGCCGAAACCGGCCTCCGCCAAGGGGTTTCGCGCCGCAGCGTCGATGGATTCGGCGGTCACGCCCGGGCGCACCGCGGCGACCGCGGCGGCCTGCGCCTGCTCCAGCACCGCGCAGCGGGCCGCGATCTCGGGATCCGGCTCGCCCAGGACATAGGTGCGGGTGGAGTCGGAGAAGTAGCCCGGCTCGACCGGGCCGCCGATGTCGACGACCACCACGTCACCGGCCTCGATGAGGCGATCGGACACCGCGTGGTGCGGGTCGGCGCCGTGCGGGCCGCTGCCGACAATCACGAACTCGGCGCCGGTATGCCCCTCCGCCACGATCGCCGCGGTGATGTCGGCGGCCACGTCGGCCTCCGTCCGGCCCGGACGCAGCCATTCGCCCACCCGCGCGTGCACGCGGTCGATGGCCTCGCCCGCGCGGCGCAGCGCCTCGATCTCGCTGGCGTCCTTGCGCATTCGCAGCCGCCGCAGCACCGGGGTGGCCGACACCGGCAGCGCGTTCAGGGTGTCGGCGATGGGCAGCAGGTGCAGCGCGGGCATGGTGTCGTCCACCGCCACCCGGGCGCCGGCGTTCAGCGCCGACTTCACCACCCGGTACGGGTTCACGCCGTCGGTCCAGTCGAGCACCTGCAACCCCAGCTCGCCCGCCGCCGACCCGGACAGCGACGCCAGCTCCAGCTTCGGAACCACCACCGAGGGCGTCTCCCCGCTGGCCGGAATCACCAGACAGGTCAGCCGTTCGAACGACTGTGCCCGCGACCCGAGCAGATACCGCAGGTCCGGGCCCGGCGTGATGAGCAGTGCGTCCAGCTTCGCGGCCCGTGTCAGCTCCGCCGCCCGCTCGAGCCGTTTCCCGTAGACGTCCGCCGTGAACCGTGCCTCCGATTGCGCGCTCATAGTCCTCGACGGTACGCCAAAACCACTACCGTTCCCCACCGTCCGCCGCACCCACCGCATGGTCCGCGGAGTTCGCGCCGGTATGTCGGGGCGATCGGCTAGCGTCTCGGGCATGAGCTCACCTGCCGCCGGTCCGCTGCTGCTGCTCGACGGGGCCAGCCTGTGGTTCCGGGCCTTCCACGCCATCCCGGAGAAGATCACCGCGCCCGACGGGCAGCCGGTCAACGCGCTGCGCGGATTCACCGATATGGTCGCGGCGCTGATCACCCGGCACCGCCCGGCACGGCTGGTGGTGTGCCTGGATCTGGACTGGCGGCCGCAGTTCCGGGTCGACCTGCTGCCGTCGTACAAGGCGCACCGCCTCGACGCCGCGGACGATGCCGAGCCCGGCGCGGAGGAGGTGCCCGACACCCTCACCCCGCAGGTGGACATGATCCTCGGCGTGCTCGCGGCGGCGGGCATCGCGACCGGCGGCGCCGACGGGTTGGAGGCCGACGACGTGATCGGCACCCTCGCCAGCCGCGAGCGCACCGACCCGACCATCGTGGTCAGCGGCGACCGCGACCTGCTGCAGTTGGTCCGCGACGAGCCCGCACCGCCGGTCCGGGTGTTCTATGTAGGCCGCGGCCTGGCCAAGGCGGAGCTGTGGGGCCCGGCCGAGGTGGCGGCGAAGTACGGTGTGCCGCAACAGAATGCCGGTCCCGCCTACGCCGATATGGCGACCCTGCGCGGCGACGCGTCCGACGGCCTGCCCGGTGTCGCGGGCATCGGCGACAAGTCCGCCGCCACCCTGATCTCCCGCTTCGGCAGCCTCGACGCCCTGATAGCCGCCGTCCACGACCCGAATGCCGATCTGGCACAGGGAATCCGGGCCAAACTCCGCGCCGCCGACGACTACCTGAAGGCGGCGGCGCCGGTCGTCCGTGTCGTCCGCGACGCGGATGTCCACCTCTCCGGCTCCGACCTGCTCCCCACCGCCCCCGCCGACCCCGAGGGCTTGCACACCCTGGCCGCCGCCTACAACGCCGAAAGCCCGATCAAGCGCCTGGTCAAAGCCTTGGAGACCCGCCCCGTGTGACAGTCTCCCGCCCGCACCCGCGAAGGTCATCGCCCGCCGCACCGGCCTGAATACCCGGTCCCCGCAACCTCTTCGCGTCGCTCGCTCCGACCGTGCTCTGCACGGAGCGGCTACTCGCCACCATCCTGCGCGCCCGAACACAAGCGTCGTCGCACCCCATCCCGCACGACGGCCAGGCTATGACCCGTGTCAGCGGCCAGGAGAAGCGCAGGCACTGCGGATCGGAGAACGACTCGAATCGCCAGGGCAGGTCCGCGGCGCGCCACGGGCGCAGCATCACGGTGCCGTCGGTCAGCGGCGGATCGGAAAAGGGCAAGGGGCTCATGACAGTTCGCGGGGCCCCCCGGGGGCGGGGGGGGCGGGGGGGGCGAGAGAGGGGGGCCCCCCCGAAGGTGGGGGGGGGCGCCCTGGGCCGCCGGGGGGGCACTTCGTGGCTCCCCCCCCGCCCGCCGCCGCTGGGGGCGCCGTGGGCGCGGGCCTCCACCACCGGCGCGGC
>NZ_JARWOP010000292.1 GCF_029868745.1 Nocardia wallacei
CCCCCCCGCCCCCCGGCCCTGCGGTAAAACCTGTACTACACAAACCACCATAACCCCAAACCCCCGCCGCAACTCCGGCGGCGTTTCGCATTCACCGGCAATACTGCCAAGGCGGTTGCCCCGCAAGCACGAAAACAGCAACCACACTTCCCTCGTCCGAACAACGCGTGCTGCCCTCATCCAAAGGTGCACTCCCCCACCGGGGGCCGCCCCGGGCCTGGACTGACGGAGCGGGGGAGCGAAGCGGAGGAGGGAAGGCCCGGGGTCACGAGGCCCCCGGCCGCCGGAGCGAAGCGGAGGCCAAAAACACATGACCCAGTTGGTGCTGATATTCGTGCTGGCGTTCGCGACCATCCTCGCGCAACCATTGGGCCGCCGAATCGGACTCGCACCGGCCGTCCTGATGACGGTGTTCGGCCTCGCACTCGCGGTGATTCCGGCCGTGCCCAACCTCGATATCAACCCCGAACTGATCCTCCCGCTGGTGTTGCCGCCGCTGCTGTACGCCTCCGCGCGGCGGACCTCGTGGCAGCAGTTCGCGGCCAATGCCGGGCCGATCCTGCTGCGCGCGGTCGGGCTGGTGATCGCCACGGCCGCGGCGGTGGCGGCGGTGTTCCACGCCTGGTATCCGGGCGTGCCGCTGGCTACCGCGGTGGCGCTGGGTGCGGTGGTGGCGCCGCCGGATCCGGTGGCGGCCAGCGCGGTCGCCGATCGGCTGGGGCTGCCGCGCCGATTGGTCGCGGTGCTGGAGGGCGAGGGCCTGTTCAACGATGTCACGGCGGTGGTGCTCTACAACGTGGCGGTGCAGGCGGTGGTCACCGGGCGATTCTCGGCCTGGCACACCGCGCTCGATTTCCTGGTGTCGGCGGTGGTGGCGATCGCGGTCGGGCTCGCTCTGGGCTGGGCAGGAAGTCGCCTGATGCGCACATTGAGCGAGGCCGCCTGGCAGGTGGCGCTCGGCCTGCTGCTGCCGTTCGCCGCGTACGGGCTGGCGGAGGCGTGGCACGGGTCGGCGGTGCTGGCCGTGCTGGTGTGCGCGCTGTACCTCACCGACGCGGCCGCGGATTTCAGCGACAGCGCGTACCGCATCGTCGGCGATTCGTTCTGGGATGTGATCGACCTGCTGGTGACCGGCGTGGCCTTCGGCCTGATCGGTCTCGAGCTCACCACCATCCTGGCCGCGACGGGACCGGACTGGCAGCGGCTGCTGGGCGGCGCGGCCGCGGTGGTCGCCGTGGTGGTGCTGCTGCGCCTGGTCTGGCTGCTGGTCACCACCGAGGTGTTCCAGCGCTGGTGGGGTCGGCGCGACACCGACGAGCCGCACACCTGGCGGGAGTCGGTCGTGACGTGGTGGGCGGGGATGCGCGGCGTGGTCACCGTCGCGCTGGCGGTGGCGCTGCCCCTGACGACCGACGCGGGCGCGGACTTCCCGGGACGGGCCGAGGTGCTGTTCATCGCGTTCACCGTGGTCCTGTTCACGCTGCTGGTGCAGGGGCCGACGCTGCCCGCCGTGGTGCGCGGCACCCACGTGCAGGCCGACACCGAGCAGGAGCGAATGCTGGAGCGCCGCTTGTGGATTCGCATCCTGCGCGCCGAACTGGCCCGGCTCGAGGAGATCGCCGACAGCGAGGATCTGCCCGACGAGATCTATCAGCGCATGCGTGAGGGGTTCGAACGGCGTCTGGTCCGCGCGGATCCGGAGGCGGCCGAGGCCGCCGACGACAGCAAGTCGGTCGATCGGAGCCTGCGTTTCACCGGCAAGATGCGGGCCATCAGCAACGAGGTGCTCGAGGCGGGCCGCACCGAGGCGCTGGCCGCCCGCCGCGAACCCGGCATCCCGCCCGACCTGGTCGATCGAATGATGCATCGGCTGGATCTGCGGCCGATGTCCCCGATGTAGGGACTCATGAACGGTGCGGTCGGTTTGCCCGTCGCCTCGCGTGCGTCAAGGGGGGTGAACACCAGATCATGCGGTGGACTCGAGTTTCGACACGCCCGCTACCTGCGCGCATCCGGCCCAGCAAACTCAGCTAATTTCCCTAATAGTTCTGCTGCAAATTTACTACCAGCGAGTACGCCGCTACTGTTCCGGCGTGCCGCCGTAATGCAGTCGGCGGGAAGCGTTCTGGCAAGGAGTCCGCATGCTGGAAGTCAATCACTTCACGTACGGGTGGCTGACGCCCGCACTGGCCTATCTGATGTCCGTCACCGGCTCGTTGCTGGCGCTGCGCTGCATGGTCCGCGCCCGCGGTAGCAGCCGACCCGACGGCTGGATCGTCACGGCGGCCATCGCGCTCGGCGGGACCGGGATCTGGGTCATGCATTTCATTGCGATGCTGGGCTTTTCGGTGCGCAATGCGACGATTCGCTACAACATCCCGATCACCCTGGTGAGCGCAGCGATCGCGATGGGCGTGGTGTGGGTGGGCCTGTCCATCGTCCTCCGGCGGCGGGGCGGCGGTTACGCGCTGCTGACCGGCGGTACCGTCACCGGGCTCGGCGTCGGCGCCATGCACTACGCCGGGATGTACGCCATGAAGACCGACGTCGCGGTGCACTTCGACCCCTGGATCGTGCTGTTGTCGCTGATCATCGCGGTGGTCGCGGCGACGGCGGCACTGTGGTTCGCGTTGCACGTGCGTGGGCTCGCCGCCACCGTCGGCGCGGCGCTGATCATGGGGCTGGCGGTGTGCGGCATGCATTACACCGGCATGTTCGCGATGCAGGCGCAGATGACCGGGCATCTGCACGCTCCGGGCGGCGCACAGGCGCATCAACTGCTGACGCCGCTGATCGTCGGGGTCAGCATGGTCACGCTGCTGCTGTTGCTGCAGGTGGGCATCACCGATGTCGACGAACCGGATCTCACCCGCATCCGCGGCCAGCACGCCAGCCGGTACTGGCCGAGCCGCACGCAGACCCTCGACGGGCCGCCGGACGACTTCGACAGGCGCCGATGGTGAAGCCCATCACGTGTCGATGATCCGACCCGCCGTCGCAGCCACCTCGGCGCGGCCGGAGGTGTCCTTGAGTTCCACCCCGGAGCGGCCCAGCCGCCGCGCCCCGGCCACCAGACCGGCGACCACCTGCGCGGCCGCCGCATAGCCCAGCCCCTCCGGCGGATGGATGTTCGAGACGCAATTACGTTGGGAGTCGGCACATCCGGGCCGCGGCCGGTGGGTGAGGTAGACGCCGAGACTGTCGGCCACCGACAGTCCCGGCCGCTCGCCGATGAGCACCAGGACGGTATCCGCCCGCAGAGCTTGTCCGATGTGATCGCCCAGCGCGACCCGGGCCTGGGTGGCGATGACCGGCGGCGCCAGCCGATATCGCTGTGCCAGTTCGTCTTTCAACGCGGCGAGCACGGCCGGTCCGTGCTCGTGCACGGCGCGGGGCGACAGTCCGTCCGCCAGGATCACCGCGATATCACAACCGTCCGGCGAAAGCTCTTGCGCGAGGTCGGTTTCCGGTAGCCTGCCCAGGTCCGGCCGCCGCAGGTACTCCGATCGGTCGGCGGCGCGGCTGCGCACGTGTATCGGGCGGCCGAGTCCGAGTTCGGTCACGGCTGCCGTCAGGGACGTCACGTCGAGCGGGGTGTGCACCGCGTCGCGGGCCTCGGCGTGCGCCGCCGCGAGCTCCAGCACCCGCCACGTCGGTAGCGCGTCGCCCGCCCGACCCAGTCCGATTCGCGCCTGAGTGACCTTGCGAAGCTCGTCCCAGAAGTCTTGCGCCGCAGCCTGGTTCATCGCCACCGAGCCGACCGGCGGGGACACATCCGCGGCACCGCCGGTCATCGGATCGTCTCGGTTCGCGTTTATCACGACTCCGCCAGCGCGCGCAGGGGCGAGGACAGTGGCGGCACCTCGCGAATGCGGCCGTGGGCGTCCCGCAGGCCGAGCCGGTCGAGCCAGGCCGCGAATTCCGGCGCGGGGTCGAGACCGAGTACCGCGCGGGCGTACAGCGCGTCGTGGAAGCTCAGGCTCTGGTAACCGAGCATGACGTCGTCGGCGCCGGGTACCGCGATGACGAAGGCCGCGCCCGCGGCCCCCAGCAGGGTCAGCAACGTGTCCATATCGTCGGAGTCGGCCTCGGCGTGGTTGGTGTAGCACACGTCGACGCCCATCGGCAGGCCCAGCAGCTTGCCGCAGCAGTGGTCCTCGAGTCCCGCGCGGATGATCTGCTTGCCGTCGTAGAGGTACTCGGGCCCGATGAAACCCACCACCGTATTCACCAGCAGCGGATCCAACGCGCGCGCGACGCCGTACGCCCGGACCTCCAAGGTCTGCTGGTCGACCGGCTTGCCGCCGGTGCCCAGATGCGCGCCCGCGCTCAGCGCCGAGCCCTGGCCGGTCTCGAAGTACATCACGTTGTCGCCGACGGTGCCCCGCCGCAGCGACCGCCCCGCCTCGTCGGCCTCGCGCAGCAGCGAGATGTCCACGCCGAAGCCGGAATTGGCGCCCTCGGTGCCGCCGATCGACTGGAACACCAGATCGACCGGCGCACCGGACGCGATCAGGTCGAGCGTGGTCGTGACATGCGCGAGCACGCAGGACTGGGCCGGAATGTCGTAGCGCAGGCGCACGTCGTCCAGCAGGCGCAGCAGATCCGCTGTGGCCCTGGGGGAATCGGTCGCCGGGTTCACGCCGATGACGGCATCGCCGCAGCCGAGCAGCAGCCCGTCCAGGACGGCCGCGGCGATCCCGCGCGGGTCGTCGGTGGGATGGTTGGGCTGCAACCGGGTGGCGAGGGTCCCGGGATGTCCGATGGTGGTCCGGAATCCGGAGCGCACCCGCACCGCGCGGGCCACCGCGATCAGATCTTGGTTGC
Source organism: Nocardia wallacei (assembly GCF_029868745.1). Taxonomy (GTDB): domain Bacteria; phylum Actinomycetota; class Actinomycetes; order Mycobacteriales; family Mycobacteriaceae; genus Nocardia; species Nocardia wallacei_B. Next base: position 4,828 of record NZ_JARWOP010000292.1, read on the forward strand.
GCATGAGTTTGCTTACTGCGGCCACCATTTCGGGAGTCAGGCCTGGGGACACCGCCGTCAGTGCGGTCGAGTCGCCTCGCGCCGCCGCCGACAGCAGCCAATCGCGCAGCCCGCCGACGCTCAGATGTGCCACCGGCGCGAACGCGGCCCGATCGTGGGTGTCGATGATCAATCGGGTGACCTCGTCGGTTTCGTAGGGCACCACCGGCTCGGTCAGGAACTCGCGCAGCGGCACCTCGGCCAGCGCCCACTGCGCGGCGGCCCGTTCGGCGTCGGACTGTGCCGCGCATCCGGCCAGTTCGTCCCCGCTGCGGCGCGGTGTCGCCTTGGCGAGCAATTCCACCAGCCCGTCGAACGCGTAGGTGGTGCCGCCCAAGCTTTGGCGGTATATCGTCACGCGGTCCTCCTGCGGCACTCGGTCGGCGTCCTCCGCGCCGATTCTGGTCCGGCGATGTTGCCGTTCGGTTGGCGTTTGTTGCCGGGGTATGACCCGACACCAACCCGGCCCGAACGTCGGCGTGCCACGCAGGCCCCGGCGTGCGGTGCCGCCGGGGTCGGGGCGCGCCGCCGCGCGAGGGGGCTCGGGACAGGTCACACTTGCTGACGTGCCCGCCTCCGTCCTGCGCCACTATCACTCACCGTGGACCCGGACCGTCGACCTCGGGCACGGCGTGCGGGTGGTGCGGGAGTGGTGGCACGGCCGCCTCCGGGTGTACCGCGCGGCGCGGGCGGTACATGACCATCTCGGTGGCGCCCCGGCCGCCTGCGCGTACGCCTTCACGCTGTTCGTGACCTGGTGGACGATGCGGGGCATCAGCGATATCGCCGGGCACCGCCTGATCCTGTCGGTGTCGACCAATCTGCACAACATGCGCGATGACCCGGTGCAGGTGCTGGTCGCCTCGGCGTTCTGGACCGAGGGCGGCTTCCCGTGGACGATCGTGCTCGGGTTCCTGACCGTGATGGCGTGGGCCGAACGCTGGCTGGGCACCGTGCGCTGGGTGCTGGTCTTCGCCGCGGGGCACGTCGGCGCGACGCTGATCACGGTCACGGGCATCGCCTACGCCGTCGATCACCGGCTGATTCCGCTGAAGGTGGCGGTCGTCTCGGATGTCGGTGCGTCCTATGGCTTCTCGGCCGTCCTGGCGGCGCTGGCGTACCACTTGTCCGGCGTGGCGCGGCTGGTGTGGGCGGGCGGGCTGGTGGCCTGGTTCGGGCTACTCGCCTGGCGCGGGCGCACTTTCACCGATTACGGCCATCTGACCGCGGTGCTGATCGGATTACTGGTCGGGGCGGTAGCGCTCACGGTCGCGCGCCGACTGGAACGGCGGACCAGACGACGCCATGCCACGCCCGAAACCACACGCGGCGAGGCGAATTCGGCCTGATCGTCCGGCCGGGCACGACGGCGCGGCGGCCCGGCCGGCTCAACCGTCCGCGGGCGCGCGGCGAAACGACCGCTGCGCCAGCCCCACCACGGGCTCGACGATCCGCGCGGCGATCGGACCCAGCACGGCCATCAGGAACACGTAAGCCGACGCCAGCGCGGCCAGCTCACCGTCCACCGCGCCCACCGTCACCGCCAGACCCGCGATGACGATGGAGAATTCGCCCCGCGCGACGAGCGCGGCCCCGGCCCGCGCCCGGCCCATCCGCCGGATTCCCTGTCCCGCGGACGCCAGCCAGCCGGTCGCCACCTTCGTCAGCACGGACACCACGGCCAGCAGCACCGCCCAGCCAAGCACCGGCGGAATGGCCCGGGGGTCGGTGTTGAGCCCGAACGCCACGAAGAAGATCGCGGCGAACAGATCGCGCAGCGGTTCCAGCAGCTTCGCCGCGTTCTGCGCGGTCGACCCGGAGATGGCGATGCCGAGCAGGAACGCGCCGACCGCCGCCGACACGTTCAGCGCCGACGCCAGCCCGGCCACCAGCAGCGCGGCGCCGAACAGCTTGAGCAGGAACACTTCTTTGTCGGCGGAATCCACGATGGCCGACACGAACCGCCCGTAGCGCAACGCCACCACCAGCACGCAGGCGATGGCCAGCAGCGCGATCGCCAGCGACCGCAGCCCCGCCAGATAACCCACCCCGGCCAGCAACGTGGTGAGCAGCGGCAGGTACACCGCCATCGTCAGATCCTCGAACACCAGGATCGACAGCACCACCGGCGTCTCCCGGTTACCCAGCCGCCCCAGATCGTTGAGCACCTTGGCCGCGATCCCGGACGAGGAGATGTAGGTGACGCCGCCCATCGTCACCGCGCCGACCACGCCCCAGCCGAGCAGCAGCGCCACCACCACTCCCGGTGTCGCGTTGGCGACGATGTCGAACAGGCCCGCCGCCCAGGAGCGGCGCAGCCCGGTCACCAGTTCGGCCGCGGTGTATTCCAGGCCGAGCAGCAACAGCAGCAGCACCACGCCGATCTCGCCGGCGACATGGCCGAATTCGGCCGCCGATTCCAGCCGGATGACCCCACCGTCGCCGAAGGCCAAGCCGCCCAGCAGATACAGCGGGATCGGGGACATTCCGAAGCCTCCGGCCACGCGCCCGAGCACTCCGAGAACGAACAGGATCGAACCGAGCTGGATCAGCGCGAGCGCGGTGGAGCCCACCGGGTCACCCGTCGGTCAAGATCGCCAGGGCCGCGTCCAGACCGTCGGGTGTGCCGACAACGACCAGCAGGTCACCGGCCGCGAGCACGAAGTCCGGCCCCGGTGACGGATGCACCTGCCCGGCCCGCATCGCCGCGACGATCGAGGCCTTGGTGCGGGTGCGCAGCCGCGTCTCACCCAGCATGCGGCCCTGGTAGGGCGACCGCTCCCCGATCGGCAACTGCCGGGTCACGATGCCCGGCATGTCGCGGTGATCGGCGTTGAGCTTCTCCACCAGTTGCGGCGCGCCGAGCAGGTTGGCCAGGGCCGCGGCCTCGTCGGTGGTGAGCGGGACCTGCGCGGCGCAGGCGTCCGGATCGTCCTGCTTGGAGATGATCAGGTCCAGACCACCGTCCCGGTGCGCGACGACGCCGACCCGGCGGCCCGATCGCACCTCGAAGTCCTTGCGTACCCCGATGCCGGGCAGGGCAGTCACGTCGACGTTCACGTTTCCAGCCTAAATGGGCAACCCCCGCCGCAGGGTCAGGCGGGTGCCCGCGGCGGCGCGCCGAAGCGGCCGTCGGACCCCGGCCGGTAATCGGTGACGGCCGTGACCGCCGCCATCGGCAACGGTCCGTACAGATGCGGAAAACGCATCGAGGCCGGATCGGAGGGCACGCCGGGCTCCCAGCGCACGGGCGCGTCCAGGCGTCCCGGATCCAGCCACAGCAACACCACGTCGTCCCGGCCGGCGAACAGGCGGTTGGCGGGCAGGTGTACCTGCTCCGGCGTGGACAGATGCACGAACCCCGCGTCCGCCAGCGACGGCGGGCGCCGCTCCCCCACCGCCCGGTCGGCCTCCCATTCGGCGCGGGTGCACAGGTGAAGAAGGGTGCCCGCCTTGGCATTTCGAGAGTCGTCGGCGTCCATCGCTCGACCATAGCCGGTGATCACGGGCCCGGCACGCCGTCGAAAACCCCCGGTGGCCTCGAAGTTTGCCATCAGTGGAGTGTGATTGTCGGTGCGCCGGGGTAGTCTCCGGATAGACAACTGGATCGGCCTGTTCACGGAAGTGGGTACCTACGCTTCGCCCGGTACTACCCGGCTGTTCGCTTTCAGCGAAATGCCTGGTCGTGTTAGGGAAAACACAAAGGAACATCTCCGGGAACAAAGCCCCCGTCCCGAACGTCTGACAGAGTAGTCATAGCCCCTGCTGGGAAGTAGCGGTAGCGAGCTCGCGGAAGGGACCGCGGGCCCCACACCAGGTGAACGGTCTTCTGCGCCGGGATCCAGGACGGAGGAGTCATGCCAGGAACACTGACTAGCACCCCACTGACCGCGGTCGATCGTTGCGACCGCTGCGGGGCGGCCGCGCGCGTGCGTGCGATCCTTCCCGGTGGTGGCGAGTTGCTCTTCTGCCAGCATCACGCCAATGAGCACATGGACCGTCTCCGTGAGCTCGAAGCCGTGATCGACACAGAGTCGGCACCGGCGCTGTAATCAGCTCCTTCAGTCCGATCGACAACTGAATCCGTCAACAGAAACCCATAACGGGCGGCCGGGTGGCCGCCCGTTTCGTGTGCGCGGACCTCAACGCGGGAGTGTGGCCTCGATGCCGGTGAGCAGCCGGTCCAACCCGTACTCGAACGCGCCGTCCGGGTCGCCCGGCGCCTGGTACTGCTCCCCGACCGTCGTCCCGACGCGCGCGGAGAGGGGAAATTCCGTGGCGGGCATCACCTGGGCGAGCAAGGGGCCGTGCACTTCCCACCATCGCGCGTCGCTCATCTCGCGGGCGCTGTGCCGCGCCGCGACCGCCATGCGGGCATTGCCGGTGGCGAATTCCGACAGCACCGCGATCACTCGATCCAGCTCCACATCCGTCAGGCCCGTATCCGCCAGGGCGGCCAGCTGGCGTTCGTATCGCCGCAGGCGGCCCGGACCCAGCACCAGACGCCACGGCGGAACCTCGAGCAGCCAGGGATGGGCGATCAGCTCGGCGCGCACGACGTTCGCGATCGCGGCCATGCGGTCCCGCACGGGCAGGGCCGGATCGATCGGCGGGTCCTCGGCGGCGACCGCGTCGACCATCAGGATGATCAGTGCCTCCTTGCTGGGCACGTAGGTGTACAGGCTCATCGGACCGAGTCCCAGCACGGCGGCGACCGCGCGGATGGACACCTTGTCGTAGCCCTCGCGGTCGGCGATCTCCACCCCGGCGCGCACCACCTCGTCGACGCTGACACCCGGCTTGGGGCCGCGTGCTCCGGGGCGGGGCGGCAGCGACTCCCGCCACAGCAGGTTCAGCAGCTGTCTTGCCTGCTCGACGGCCGAATCGTCGGTCACGGCGCTCCTCGCGGAATATCGGTACCCTGTACGAAGTTAGAATACCTCGTACATAGTACGTAGATCAGGAGAGTCGCTCTGCCCACCACGCACGCCACCTACCTGCCGGACCGGCACATGTTCGCGCTGTGGACCTGGAATGGTTCCGCACCGCTACCCGCGTCCGGCGCGGACACCGAACCCGTCTCGCTCGCCGTGCCCGCGCCCGACGGCTCGGGCATGACCGTCGCCTCGGTCGACTGCGAGCTGGCCGAACCCGGCCGGTTCGCGACAGTGCCGCTGTCCGACCCGGGCGCCTCGGTCACCGCCTGGCGCACCGTACTGCGCGGCGCGACGGCCGAACTGCCGCCGGTCGCGCACGCCGTGCCCAATGCCGCGCGGACCGCCGTCGTGTCGGCCGATCGAGCCGTGCGGGCCTGCGCCGGCAGCCAGGCCGTGCTCGCCGAGCTGCGCACGACGTTGCGGGCCGACCTGCGCCCCTACCAGGCCGGCGGCATCGCGTGGCTGCGGGAGACCACCGCGACGCACGGCGGCGCGGTGCTCGCCGACGAGATGGGGCTGGGCAAGACCGTGCAGGCGATCGGCTATCTGCTCGGCCGGGCCGACGACGGACCGCAGCTGGTGGTGTGCCCGACCTCGCTGGTGGGCAACTGGGCACTGGAGATCGAGCGGTTCGCGCCGGGGCTGCGGCCGGTCGTGTGGCGCGGCGGGGAACTGGGCGCCGTGCCCGGCGGATCCATCGTCGTGACCGGTTACCCCACGCTGCGCGGGCACGGCCGGGCGCTGGCCGAACAACACTGGGCGACAGTGGTGTTCGACGAGGCGCAGGTGCTGAAGAATCCCCGCACCCAGGTGGCGCGCGCGGCGCGGGCGCTCACCGGCGGCGCCCGGATCGCGCTGACCGGCACGCCGGTGGAGAACCACCTGGACGAACTGTGGGCACTGCTCAATCTGGTGGCGCCGCAGGCGTTCACGCACAAGACGCAGTTCCGGCGGCGGTTCGTGCGGCCGATCCACGAGGGTTCGCAGCGGGCCGCGACCCGGCTGCGGGACACCCTGGAGCCGATCGTGCTGGCCCGCAAGAAGGTTCAGGTGGCGGCCGCGCTGCCGCCGAAGATCCACTGCGATGTGGTCTGCGACCTCACCGACGAGCAGCAGCGACTGTACGACCGGCTGCTCGATCAGGCGGCGGCCGAGGGATTCGGCAGCGGCACGCAGCGCCAGACCCGGGTGCTGGCGGCGCTGACCGCCCTGAAACAGGTGTGCAACCATCCGGGCCTGGTGACCGGCGAGCTGGACGAACTGGCCGGGCGCTCCGGCAAGTTCGACGTCTGCGCCGACCTGCTCGCCAACAACCTCGAGACCGGCTCTCCCACTTTGGTTTTCACCCAATACCGGCGCACCGGGGAACTACTGGTGCGCCATTGCGCCGAGCGGTTCGGTGTCACCGCGCCGTTCTTCCACGGCGGGCTCGACGCCGCCCGGCGCGCCGAGATCGTGCGGCGGTTCCAATCACCGGACGGGCCGCCAGTGCTGGTGCTCAGCCTGCGTGCGGCCGGAACGGGGCTGACCCTGACCCGCGCCGCCGACGTCGTGCACTACGACCGCTGGTGGAATCCGGCGGTGGAGGCGCAGGCCTCGGACCGCGTGCACCGGATCGGCCAGACCCGGACGGTCACCGTCACCACGCTCACCACCGGGACCACCGTCGAGGAACACATCGCCGGGATGCACGGCCGCAAGTCCGCGCTGGCCGACCTCACCGATGCCGGCGTCACCGGCGCCGAGTCGGGGGTGGCGGCGCTGGCCCGGCTCGACGACGAGCACCTGCTGGAGATCCTGCGCCGGAAGCGAGGGAATTGATTTGCCCGACAACGACTTCGGATATACCGCGTGGGGCCGGGACTGGGTGCGTCTGGCCGAGCCGCTGTCCGTGACGCGGCCCGAGCCGCTGCTCCCCCGCGCCCGCCGGATCGCCCGCAACGACGACGGTGTCGAGTTGGAGATCGGGGGCCGGACGGTGCGCGCCGCCATCCATCGCGGCGCCCAGGCGTCGGTGACCCACGTGGAACTGGCGCCGCTGCCCGCCGCGCGGATCGCCGCCATCACGGCACATCTCCCGCCGGGCACGGCCGAGCTGTCCGACGACGTGCACGAGACCCTGCGCGCCGCAGGCATTTCCGTCGCCCCGCGCCTGCTGAACTCCGATTGTTCCTGTTCGGCCCGCAAATCTCGCTGCCTGCACCTGCTCGCCACCTGCTACGCCTTGGCCCGGCGGGTCGACGAGAACCCCTGGCTCGCATTGGATCTGCAAGGCTACCGGGACACCGCCGCGCCCGGCGATTCGGACACCGCACCGCCCCGGTGGACGCCTCTCGAAACCATCGACCCCGCAACATTTTTCGGCAGCACCGAGGCACCGGCCTCGGCGATGAACACAGGGTGAGAGCACGCGCGCCAGTCGATCAGGCCGGGCGGCGGGCGCGGAAGCGGAAACTTCTCGTGTCCTGATCGATCTCGATGTCGATGAAGCCGATGCGGGCGAGGCGGTCTGGCAGGGTGTCCGGGGGTACGGGGACGCAGGTGTCGCCCAGGTGGAGCAGGCGGAAGGCGACGCTGTCCAGTCCGTCGCTGCCGGCGAAGACGCCGCCCGGGCGCAGGACGCGGAAGGCCTCGCCGAACAGGTCGTCCTGCCGCGGCGGGGACGGGACGTGATGCAGCATGGTGAAGCACACGACCGAGCTGAACTCGTGATCCGGCAGCGGCATCGCGGCGCCGTCACCGTCGAGCACGGTCAGGCGACCGGCCTTGCGATCGCGCAACCGGGCGGCGAGCACGGGATCGATCTCGAGTCCGGTGAGCGCCGGCGCCCGCTGCCGCAAGGCCTCGACGTTCGCGCCGTAACCCGGCCCGACCTCGAGCGCGGAGTCCCCCAGGTCGAGACCCGACACCGCCCACGGCACGATGCGGGTGGCGCTGGCGCGTTCCCAGGCGGCGGAGCGGCAGAGCAGGCGGTGTACCAGATTCATACCCATGCCCGTGACGGTAGGAGCCCCCGCCGCTGGCCGCGAGACGCTACGCTGCCAGATTGTGTCGCAGAACGGACACCTGCTCGATGTCGCGGCGCCCGCCGGGCCGACCGCGATGGTGTTCGGCGGGCGCGTGCTCCCGGCGGGCCTCTGGTTCGATCGGCATCGGCACCCACAGCACCAAATCGTCTGGGCCTCACGGGGAGTGCTGGCCGTCGAGGCCGGCGGCGGCCAGTGGGTGCTCCCGCCGACCCGGGCACTGTGGATTCCCGGCGGACTGCCGCACCGCACCGGAACCCCCGACGGCGCCGCCATGCGCGGGATCTTCGTCGAGCCGGACCGCTGCCCGGTGCGCTTCACCGCCCCCACCCTGCTGCGCGTCGACCGCCTGCTGCACGAACTGTTCGACTACCTCACCGGCGGCGGCCTCGAAAACACCCGCGCCCCAGAGATATTCCTGCACAGCGCCGATCCGCTCGCGGCGGACCGACGGCGGCGCGCGGAGGCGGTGGTGTTCGACCTGCTCGAACCGGTCGAGGTGGTCCCGGTCGGCGCGCCGCTGCCGACCGACCCGCGCGCCCGCGCCGTCGCCGACGCCCTGCTGCGCGACCCGGCCGACGATCGCACGCTCGCCCAGTTCGCACCGGACGCCACCGCCAGCGCGCGAACACTGGCCCGACTGTTCCTCGCGGAGACCGGAATCACCTTCGGGCAGTGGCGAACTCAGGCGCGGCTGGCCGCCTCGCTGCCCCTGCTGGCCGGCGGACTGCCGCTGGCCCGCATCGCCGAGCGCGTCGGCTACGGCTCGGCCAGCGCCTACGTCGCCGCGTTCCATCGCGCGGTCGGGGTGTCGCCGGGGCGGTACTTCGCCCGCTGATCAGGCGTTGGTGCCGCTGTCGACGGTCACGACGGCGCCGTTGACCGCGCGTCCCGCCGGGCTCGCGAGGAAGGCCACCATGGCGGCCACATCCTCGGGACCGGCGAACCGGCCCAGCGGATTGAACTGCAACTGCTGACCGGCATGATCACCGCCCGCCGGATTCATATCGGTGTCGGTGGCGCCGGGCTGCACCAGGTTCACCGTGATGCCGCGCGGACCTAGTTCCCGCGCAAGGGCTTTGGTGAAGCCGTTGAGCGCGGACTTGCTCAGGTTGTACAGCGCCAAGCCGCCGAACAGCGCCCGCTCGGACAGATTGGAACCGATGCTGATGATCCGGCCGCCCTCGGTCATGTGCCCGACCGCGGCCTGCGCGGCGACGAACGCGGCCCGGGCGTGGATGTGCAACGCCTCATCGATCTCGTCGAGGGTGAATTCCTCGAACGGCTTGGCCGGGAAGATACCGGCGTTGTTGACCAGGATGTCGAGCCGTCCCAGCGACTCGGCGGTGCGGTGGACGGCCGCGACGGTCTCGCCCACGTCGGCGCTGTCGGCCCGCACGACCAGCGCGCGGCGGCCCAGCGCCTCGATCTCGGCCGCCACCTTCGCCGCGTTCTCCGCACCGGCGCGGTAGGTCAGCGCCACGTCGGCGCCCGCCTCGGCCAGCCGCCGCGCGATCGCGGCGCCGATGCCCCGGCTGCCTCCGGTCACGAGTGCCACGGTCCCGGTCAGGTCGTTCATCTCCGCTCCTAATTTTGTGTCGATCAATACATAAATGACTCAAGCAGACGATGGGCGAGGGCGTCAAGGGGTATATTTAACGATTGACACAGAAAGGAGCGGCCGTGGCCGAACGGGGTCGTCCCCGCGCCTTCGATCGGGCGCAGGCATTGCGGCGCGCCATGGAGGTGTTCTGGGAGCACGGATACGAGGGCGCGTCGATGAGCGACCTCACCTCCGCCATGGGCATCAACTCGCCCAGCCTGTACGCGGCGTTCGGCAGCAAGGAGCAGTTGTTCCGGGAGTCCGTGGGGCTCTACGGGACCTCCGAGGGCGGGTACACGGCACGCGCGTTGCGCGCGGAGCCCACGGCGCGCGCCGCCGTCGAGGCCATGCTGCGCGACAATGCCCGCGCGTATGTCGACGGCACCACACCGCGCGGCTGCATGGTCGTGCTGGCCGGCTCCACCTACACCACCCGCAACACCGCCATCCGCGACTTTCTCACCGAAAAGCGCAGGGCCACAGGGGAAGACATCCGCCGCCGGCTCGACCGCGGGGTGACCGAGGGCGACCTCCCCGCCGATACCGACACCGCCGAACTGGCCGCGTTCTACGCCACCGTCCTGTTCGGTCTCTCGGTCCAGGCCCGAGACGGCGCCGACCTGTCTCAGCTGAATCGAGCGATCGACCGCGCCCTCGCGGCCTGGCCGGGGCTACATGCGGCGTAGGGCGGCGATGCGCTGGGAGAGTTGGTCGGCGGTGGCCAAAGCCGTTGGCGGGCCACCACATTCGCGGCGCAGCTCGCCGTGGATGACGCCGTGCGGCTTGCCGGTGCGGTGGTGGTGCATGGCGACCAGGCTGTTGAGTTCGCGGCGCAATTCGCTGAGGCGGTCGGCGGTGGCGACGCGTTCGGCCGCGGCCGCGATGCTGGGGCCGGATTCCGCGCCGGCCGCCGCCGCGCTGCGCTCCTCGACCTGGCGGGTCTGGCGGTCGCGCAGCAGCGCGCGCATCTGCTCGGCGTCGAGCAGGCCCGGGATGCCGAGGTAGTCGGCCTCCTCGTCGCTGCCCGCGAAGGTGGCGGTGCCGAACGAATCGCCGTCGTAGATCACCTGATCCAGTTCGGCGTCGGCGGCCAGCGCGACGAACTTCCGCTCCTCCTCGCCGGGCTCGTCCTGCTGCTTGTTGGCCTCGATCAGCAACTCGTCCTCGAGGCCGTTCTTCTCGCGATGCGGCTTGCCGATGACGTGATCGCGCTGGATCTCCAGCTGCGCGGCCAGGTCCAGCAGCACCGGCACGGAGGGCAGGAAGACGCTCGCGGTCTCGCCGGCTCGGCGGGCGCGCACGAAACGGCCGATCGCCTGGGCGAAATACAGCGGCGTCGAGGCGCTGGTGGCATACACGCCGACGGCCAGGCGCGGCACGTCCACGCCCTCGGACACCATGCGCACCGCGACCATCCACGGATCGGTGCTCGCCGCGAACTCGCCGATCCGCTGGGAAGAGGTCGGATCGTCGGACAGCACCAGCGCCGGCCGTGCCCCCGAGATGTGTTCGAGGAGTTCGGCGTAGTCGCGGGCCCGTTCCTGATCGGTGGCGATCACCAGGCCGCCCGCGTCGGGCATGCCCGTGGCGCGCAGCTGGCGCAGCCGGGTGTCGGCGGCGCCGAGCACCTTCGACATCCAGTCCCCGGCCGGGTCCAGCGCGGTGCGCCAGGCGCGCGCGGTCTGTTCGGCGCTCAGCGGCTCGCCCAGGCGCGCGGAGTACTCCTCCCCCGCGCTGTCGCGCCAGTGCGCGTCGCCGGAGTAGGCCAGGAAGACCACCGGCCGCACGACGCCGTCGGCGAGGGCCTCGGAGTAGCCGTAGGCGTAGTCGGCGCGCGAGCGCGGGAATCCGGACTCGTCGGACTCGTAGTTGACGAACGGAATCTGGGAATCGTCGCTGCGGAACGGGGTACCGGTGAGCGCCAGCCGCCGCGTCGCGTCGCCGAACGCCTCGGCGGCCGCGTCGCCCCAGCTCTTCGCGTCGCCGGCGTGGTGGATCTCGTCGAGGATCACCAGGGTGCGGCGGTTCTCGGTGCGGACGCGGTGCTTGAACGGATGCGACGCCACCTGCGCGTAGGTGACCACCACGCCGTGATAGTCGCCGGAGGTGCCGCCGGTGGAGTTGGAGAAGTTGGAGTCCAGCGCGATCCCGGCGCGCGCCGCCGCCGCCGACCACTGATGCTTGAGATGCTCGGTGGGCGCGACCACCGTCACCTGATCGACGGTGCGGTCGGCCAGCAGCTCGGAAGCCAGTCTCAGCGCGAACGTGGTCTTACCAGCACCCGGCGTCGCGACCGCGAGGAAGTCGCGTGGCTTCGTCGTCAGATATTTGGTGAGAGCCCTGCGCTGCCATGCACGTAACGAACCAGCACCACCCGAAGTCACTCCACAGAGAGTAGCGACCCGCACCGACAGCAAGCCAATCGCATGCCGCCGGACCGCCCTGCGGGTCCCGGGTTCGCGCGGCCCCGGCAGTCCGGATCTCGGTGGCCACCGCTGGCTCCGCAGCGCTGCCCGCGGCGGCTCCGGAAACCCGGTGCGGGGCGTGAGCCGGGCGTGTCGCGCGCGGCGCGCCTGCCCACCGAACGGCGGTCGCCGAGCGACACGTTTCCCGGCCGTTCGCCTAATCGGCGCGGTCGTAGGTGATGCTGTAGGCACGATGGACGCGCACGAACCAACTCCGGACGACAGCGCCGCCCCGAGTCCGGGCGCGGCCGTGGGTCGGCGTGCCCGGCGCGCGCTGCACCGGACCTGGCAGCTCATCGCCCGGGTGGCGGCGAAGGCATGGGACGATTCGATCTTCGCCAAATCGGCGGCCGCGGCGTTCTGGCAGACGCTGTCGCTGGCGCCGCTGCTGCTGGGGTTGCTCGGCAGTCTCGGTTACGTGGGCGGCTGGTTCGGTCCCGACACCGTGCAGATCGTCGAGGGCAAAATCATCAGTTTCAGCCGAAACCTGTTCAGTCCCACCGTGGTCGACGACCTCATCGCCCCCACGGTCGCTGATGTGCTGGGGCGCGGGCGCGGCGCGGTGGTCTCGGTCGGTTTCGTGCTGTCGCTGTGGGCCGGTTCCTCGGCGATGGCGACCTTCGTCGATTCGATCGTCGCCGCGCACGATCAGCAGGACGCCCGGCATCCGGTGTGGCAGCGCATCTTCGCGCTGCTGCTGTACGTGCTGTTCCTGGTGGTGTCCGTGTTCGTGCTGCCGCTGGTGGCGCTGGGCCCGACGCTCATCGGCCGGGCGCTGCCCGAGGGCTGGCGCGAGCCGGGGCTGCGGTTGCTGGACAGCTTCTACTACCCGGGAACCGCGCTGCTGCTCATCGTCGGGCTGACCACGCTCTACAAGCTCGCCCTGCACAAGTCGCTGCCGTGGCACCGGCTGTTCTGGGGCGCACTGGTGGCGGGCGTGTTCTTCATGGCCGCCAGCGACGGGCTGCGCCGGTATCTGGCCTGGGTGACCCGCACCGGCATCAGTTACGGCGCGCTGGCCACTCCGATCGCGTTCCTGCTGTTCACCTTCTTCCTCGGCTTCGCGGTCATCCTCGGCGCGGAATTCAATGCCGCCGTGCAGGAGTTCTGGCCCGCGCGCGCCACCCGCGTCGAGCAATTCAAGCGCTGGCTCGCCCGGCACCTGCAAGGCAAGTCGCAGCCGATGCGGATCGTTCCGTGATCGCTTTCGGTGTGCCCGGGTGTAGCTGGACATCGGTCTCGGATATAGCCGCGCGGCATCGCCGGCGGACGTATCGAGCGGCGGGCACGGGTCAACGCCATGGGCGCAGGATCCGGAACGTCACCGCCAATCCCAGAATTATCAACACAAATGCAATTGCAGATGTAAACCACGATTGCGTGAGCGTGGCTATTCCGCCCGTCAAAATCGAGCAGACCAGCAGAGACAGTGCGACAGACCCCTTCTCGACCCCACGGGCCCGGGCTTTCACTTCAGCCTTGCCGGTCGCGATCACAGAGTGCCCCTATCGCAGAATTATCGGATCCGATATAGCACTTTTACTCACGCAACATTCATAACGCAACCTTGAGAATGTCGACATGCCGGAAACCGGGCGATCACCGGCGAACGAGACATTTATTCGCTACTGCCGGGCACACATATCGGATCGCCCGGCAGGCGCCTCACAACAGACCGTGCCGGCGCGCGTTGGCGACCGCTTGCGCCCGGTTCCGCGCCTGCAGTTTCTGCATGACCGCGCGCAAATAAGACTTGACGGTATTGTTCGACAGCCCGAGCCGGGCGCCGATCTCACCATTGGTATGGCCCGTCGCCACGAGCCGCAGCACATCGTACTCGCGCGGCGTGAGGGCGTCCGCGATATCTTCACGCCGATCGCCGTCCGCCCGGCGCGCCGCCTGCAACGCGGCCGTGGCGTTCTCGGTGTGCCGCTGCAGCCGGATCAGCCGCGCCCGCAACTCCGGATCGTCACCGGCGCGAACGACCAGTTCCGCTACACCGGAACCGATCTCGGACAACAGGACTCGCACGCTGCCGTGCGGATCGGCACCCGGTCCATCGTCAGTGACCGACACCGCGACCTCGCAATCGTCGAACTGGCACCGAGTACAGCATCGATGAAGATCGTTGTCAATCAGTGAAGGAAACTCATATCCAATCAATGAAGGGACCGGATGAACTGCTACGCTCCGTCGGTCGCACGACGAGGAGTGAAGAGGCCATGCGGAAGAAGCCGCTGGCGGAGCAGGACGCCGACCAGCTCCGCGAACTCGGCAGGGTTATCCGGTCGGTCCGGCGCGGCATGCTCAGCCTCGAGGGCCTGGCCCAGCGCGCCGACATCAGCGCGGGCCAGTTGAGTCAGATCGAGAACGGCACCGGAAATCCCACGGTGGAGGTGCTGCTGCGGATTGCCGACACCCTCGGCATGGATCTCACCGAGCTCGTCGAACAACCGCCGGCCCGGCGAACCCTCGTGGTGCGCGCCGGGGAACGCCGCCGGTATCAGCCGCCCGCGATCGACCACGACATCGAGCTGCTGACACCGGTGATCGGGCACGAGCTGGGCGTGGCCTTCGCCGTGTTGCAGCCGGGGGAAGCCCGCGACGCGCGCTCGCAGGTGCACGGCGACGTGCTGTACTACGTGGTGGCCGGTGCGCTGGAGATCGTCAAGGACGGCATCGAATACCTTCTGCACGTGGGTGATTCGCTGTTCATCTCGTTCCCGCACCGCCTCTCCGCCGCCAACGCCGAACCGGTGGAGCACCTGGCGGTGTTCCGGCCGGAGGCCGAGTGATGTCGAGCGAGGATACCGCCGCGGCGCGCGCCCGGCTGGTGCACCGGATCGGGCACCGCATCCGAGAGCTGCGCCGCAACCGGATGACCCTCGCGCAGCTGGCGCAGGCGAGCAACGTCAGCATCGGGTTGCTGAGCCGCTTGGAGAACGGCGTCGGCAATCCGACGTTCGCGGCGCTCGGTTCGATCGCGCGGGCGCTGGACGTCGGCGTCTACGCCTTCTTCGAATCGCCTTCGGATGCTCCCGCCGTCATCCGGGGCGCCGATCGCGTCACCCTGCGCCGGACACCGGCGGATCCCGAACTCGAACTGCTGGCGCCGAGCTTCTCGAGTCGCATCGTCGGGGTGCTCATGACCTTGCCGCCCGGTTGCGGTCCCGACGCCCTGAGCGTCGCGGGTTCGGGACGCCAGTACGAAATCGTGGTGAGCGGTCCGGTCCGGTATCGCATCGAGCACGAGGTGCACGACCTCGAGACCGGCGACTTCATCGTGTTCGAGACCGGCCGCCCGCACGCCCGGCACAACCCCAGCGACACGGGCACGGCCCGGATCATGTGCTTCGCGACCGAAGCCAGGCTGGGCACCTACTTCCCGGGCGAGTCCGCGACGGAATGACAGCGGTACACCCGTTCGGGTGTGCCGGACGGCACCGTCGGCGTGGTCTACTCCAATTCGGTAGCGGCACAGCCTATTCCGTGACCGAAACGAGGAACATCCATCATGACGATCGCCGATACGGCCGACCTCGGCCACGACCCGTACCCCTTCTTCGCCGCACTGCGCCGAGCCGGAGACATCTGCGAGGGCACGGTCATGGACCTGTCCCGGCTGCCCGAGTCCGCCCGTAACCGCCACTGCTACATGGCCGTGTCCTACGAGGCGGTCAGCGCCGTGCTGCGGGACAGCCGCGGCTTCAACTCCAGGAACTACGACGCCACCATCGGAACCCTGATGGGACCGACCATCCTCGCGATGGAGGGCGACCGGCACCGCGCGCACCGCGATCTGGTGGCCGCCGCGTTCAAGTCCCGGTCGCTGGCCGCCTGGGAACCCGCCATCGTGCGGCCGATCTGCACCCAACTCCTCGACGAGGTCGCCGCCACCGGGCACGCGGACCTGGTGCGGGACTTCACCTTCGAGTTCCCCACCCGCGTGATCGCGCGACTGCTGGGGCTGCCGGAGGAGGACATGTCGTTCTTCCGTGCCCGCGCGATCGAGTTGCTCACCTACAACGTCGACTATGCGCGCGGCATGAAAGCCGCTGCGGCGCTGGGTGATTACTTCCTCGAACAGATCGGCCGACGGCGTTCGGCGCCGACCGCCGACATCATCGGCGACCTGGTGACCGCCGAGGTCGACGGCGAGCGGCTGAGCGACGACGCGATCTGCTCGTTCCTGCGACTGCTGCTGCTCGCGGGGCTGGAAACCACCTACCGGTCCTCGGGCAATCTCCTGTTCCACCTACTGCGGCATCCGGATCAGTTCGACCTGCTGCGCCGGGACCGCGATCTGATCCCCGCGGCGATCGAGGAGGGCCTGCGTTACGAGACGCCGCTGACGTCGATCCAGCGGCACGCCACCACCGACGTGGAGGTGCTCGGCGTCCGAATTCCGGCGGGTGCGGTCATCGACGTCTGCCTGGCCTCGGCGAACCGGGACGAGCGCCGCTGGGAGCGCGCCGAGGAGTTCGACATCATGCGGAAGCGCTTGCCGCACATCAGTTTCGCGTCCGGCGCGCATACCTGCCTGGGCCTGAACCTGGCCCGCATGGAAACTCGCGTCGCCATGGAATGCCTGCTGGATCGGCTGCCGAACCTGACCCTCGTGCCGGACCAGGACACCCGGCCGCACGGGCACCCGTTCCGCTCGCCCCGCACGCTGCCGGTGACCTTCGACAGCGATCCGTCCCCGACGGGTTGACGCCCGATCCGGGCTTGCCCGCTGTCCCCTGGTTCCCGCCGATCCGAGTACCGGAAAATGTCCGCATGGAGCGCCGACCGTGCACTCTAGCGCGCCGAGACCGGTGGGCGCTACAGGTCATCGACCCCTTGCGCGAGGGCCTGGAGCAGCCAGTGCTGGGCGTCACCGACGGTGACGGTCCCGGTGACCTCGCTGGTGAGCTGCCAGTAGCGCGGGATGCGATGGTCGGAAATCCTTGCGCCGCATAATAGTTGCCGCCGGAAGCGGGGCGTGTCGCGTTCCTCTCGCGCGGTGGCGTGCGCATCGACGAACCGGTCGAGTTCGGGGCCGGGTCGGGGAGGCTGGTTCGCGGCGAGCAACCGGCCCACGGCCTCGCACGCCTCCCCACCCCGAGCAGCAGCGCCCGCTCATGTCGGACCCGCGCCGTATCCGGCTCGGCCGCACCGTTCCTGGTATCGGGCAGTTCGCCCGACTGCCGCAGCCGCCGCGCCATCGCGACACGGAAGGTGGAATCGGCTGCCAGGGTGGACAATTCGGCGTAGGCCAGGACGTGCCGGGGTTCCGGCGCGGTCGGCAGGGCGGGCACGTGCATCGCGAGGAACGCCTCGACCGTCGCGGGCGGTAAAGGGGTGAGCACGCGCCGCCAGAACGCCACGACCGTATCTCGGGCGCCGCGCCGATCCGCCACGGCGGCAAGCAGTTCCAGGTGCGCGGCCTGCGCGGCGGGCGGCGCGGATTCCACGGCGAGGAGGGCGGCGCGACGCCAGGTCAGTACGGCCAGTTCGGCATCGAGCGCATCGCGTTCGGCGGCGACCGCGGCGGGGATCGTGGTGGTACCGGCCAGGACGTCCACGATCGCGGCGAGACCGAGTCCGAGGGCCCGGAGGCGGCGCACGAGCAGCAGCCGATCGACGGCGACGGCCGGGTCGAACACGCGGTGCCCGCCCGAAGTGCGCCGCGACTCCAGCACCGCTTCGTCGCAATAGAAACGGATGGTGCGCACCGGGACTCCGGTCCGCCGCGACAGCTCGCCGATGCCGATCGGTCCGCCGCCGGATGTGTTGTGGGTCACGATCGCTGGAACCTCCACCTCGGTGGAGTTCCTACCGTACCGGTACACCCCCGGACGATGGAGCGAGCGATGACGATGACCACCGAAGATCTCTGGCGCGCTGTGGCGGCCGAGCGCACGACCCTGGCCGACCTGCTGGAGACGCTGTCGGAAGACCAGTGGGAGCACGGCTCGCTCTGCGCGGACTGGCGCGTGCGGGATGTGGTCGCGCATGTCGTGCTGTCCGCCTCCGCCGGGCCGGGACTGCTGCTGGTCAGCCTGATTCGCGCCCGCGGCAATCTGCACCGGATGATCCGCGACACCGCCATCCGCCACGCCGACCGGACACCGACCGCAGCGTTACTCGGTCAGCTGCGCGACAGCATCGGGCAGCGCCGGACGGCGCCGGGCACCACACCCGCCGACCGCCTGATGGACCTGCTCGTGCACGGCCAGGACATCGCAATCCCGCTCGGGATCTCCCGCCCTGTGCCGGTCGCCGCCGCGCACGCCGCCCTGGACCGAGTCTGGAACACGGGAATGTCCAGCTGCCACAAGACCTTCGGCGGTTTCCGCCTGGCGGCCACCGATACCGAGTGGAGCACCGGCGACGGCCCCCTCATCGAGGGCCCCGCCACCGCCCTCCTACTCCTGCTCACCGGCCGCCCCGCCGCCCACGAACACCTCACCGGCGACGGCGTCACGCACCTGCTCGCCGCCGACCGCGCCGGGTGATCGCCACCGAGCCTTGACGCACCACACGCACCCAGCGACCAAAGACAGGCTTCACCCCGCCATACGCGCCCAATGATCGGCATGCCTGACCATTCCGCCACACGCGGCCAGGGATCAGCGCGCTCGAGTCACCGCGCCACACGCGGCCAGGGATCAGCACGCCCAGGCCACCACGCCATACCCGGCCAGGGATCAGCACGCCCGAGTCACCCCGCCACACGCGGCCAGGGATCAGCACGCCCAGGCCACCACGCCACACGCGGCCAGGGATCAGCACGCCCAGGCCACCACGCCACATGCGGCTAGGGATCGGCGTGCCCGAGTCAGCAACGCTCTACGTACCCAAGGATCGGTGCACCCGGTCTCACCCGGTGAGGTAGTGCGATTGTCGGTGGGGCGGGGCGGGGTGTGGTCATGCGGGGCGGATGTTCTTGTCCGGGGGTTCTTCGCGGTGGGCGGCGGGGGCTGTCGTGTTCGGTGTGGCGTGGGTGGTTTTGCGGCGGGTGCGCTTACCGCGTGCGACCTCGGTGGCGAGCGCGTCGAGCGGTTGTGCGAAGGGGGCCAGTGGGTCGGCGAGTTCGGCCAGCCAGGCGCGTGCGGTCTCCAGGCCGGCGCGGTCGAGGGCGTAGAGGCGCCGGGTGCCCTCCGCACGCACGAGCACCAGCCCGGCGTCGCGCAGCACCTTCAGGTGCTGGGAGACGCCGGGCTGCGAGATCCGCGTGTGGCGCTGCACGGCGGCCACGACGGCGCCCGCGGGCTGCTCCTCGGCGGCGACGAGTTCGAGGATGTCGCGCCGGACGGGGTCGGCCAGCGCCTCGAAGACCTTTGCGGGAGAGAGCCCCATCAGGACGGCTGATCGTCCTCGGGGACGGTGGTGTAGAACGACACCGTCCGCTCGGCGGCCGCGTGGGCGGTGTCCGGATCGTCACCGTCCGCGGCGGCCGCGTCGGCCCAGCCGCGGGCCGCCGTCCGCACGAACGCCAAGCCCTCGGGAGTCGTCGGGAAGGCTTCTCCCGCAGCCGGATCCACCGATTCCCCGCTCGACAGATGCAGGCCCAGCCCCATCAGCGCGAGATCCCAGCCGACACCCACGGCCCCGGGCCCGAACTGCGTCCACAGCTCCGGATCGACGTACGCCTCGTGCACCAGCTCGAGCTGCGTGCCGTCCCCGTCCGCGGTGAGAGTGACCGCGAGCCAGGAGATCTGCGGCCCCATCTCCCAGGTGACGGCGAACCGCCGCGGCTCCTCGCACTCCTCGACGAGTCCCCCGGCGTTCCCCTCGATCTGGTAGCGCCCGCCGACCCGCAATTCGCCGCTGATCGGCAGGAACCAGCGCGGAATCCGCTCGCTGTCGGTGAGCGCGTGCCACAGGTCCGCCCGGTCGGTGCCGTAGGTGCGGCGGGCGACGGCGATGCGGGTGGGCGCGCCGTCGCGGGAACCGGTGCGGACCTCGCGCGCCACCAGTCCCGCGATGGCGGCCGGATCGGTGAGCAGGGACATGACTACCTCCTTGATAAGTTTTTACTTATATTAGCGGATGAGCCATCAGAAATGAACCCTTTCCACCCCGCGCGTTGGCAGCGGCCGCCGCCCCCTGCTGGCAAACGCGGTGCGAAAGTGCTGGTGAGAATGGATTTTCCGGGGCGGTGCGGTAATACTTGCCCCGTGACGGAGCAGACCGGGGAAGTCGTCGACGCGTCGGACGACGACAACCCAGACACCTACCTCTCGCCGACGCGGACAGTGGGTAGCTTCCGCTTCTGGTTCGCCGACCAGCGGTGGGAGTGGTCCGACGAGATCTTCGCGATGCACGGCTACACGCCGGGCGAGATCGTGCCCACGACGGCCCTACTATTGGCCCACAAACATCCCGAGGACCGCGCGCATGTCGAGGAGATTCTCGAGGCGGCAGTGCGGTCCGGCGGATCGTTCTCCAGCCGCCACCGGTTCATCGACACCGCGGGCCGGGAACACCAGGCCATGGTGATCGCCGACCGCATCATCGACAACACGGGCACCGTGATCGGCACGGCGGGCTACTATCTCGATCTCACCGACACCCTCGCCGCGCAGCGGCAGGAAGTACTGGACGAGACACTGCCCGGCCTGTACGAGTCGCGGGCCGTGATCGAACAGGCCAAGGGGGTACTGATGCGGGTCTACAGCATCAGCGCGCACCAGGCGTTCGACGTGCTCCGCTGGCGGTCGCAGGAGACCAACGTGAAACTGCGCGATCTGTCCGCGCAACTGCTGGCCGACCTGGAGACGGCCCAACCGCCGCCGCCGTCGGTCCGCAGCGACTTCGACCACATCCTCCTCACCGCCCATATCCGCGTCGGCCAGGAATACAACGACCCCGACACGGAAACCGCTTAGCGTCAAGCGATCTCCCGGCGAACCCGGCCGCCGACCCAGGCGCCGAGCGCCTCCGCCAGCCCCTCGGCGCCGGGTTCGTCGGCGACCCACGCCGCGTAGCCGTCGGGCCGGACGAGAACGGCGGCGGGCGCGGCGATTTCACCGATGCCGGGAACGGTCCAGCGCTCGTCGCGGACGGCGATGTCGACGATATCGATACGGTCGCGCCAGGCGGACCCATCGGTTTCGCGGTTCCCGTTGCGGCGCAGCAGAATCGGCCGGCCCGTGCGCAGCAGTTCGCATACCCGGGTCTCGCCGGAGTCGGTGGCGAGGTCCACGTCGGGCACGCGCCGACCGGCCAGCGGGTGCTCGCTGCCGGTGTCGTACCGGATGTCCAGGGCGGTGATCATGCGGCCCAGCCGGTGCCGCGCCTGATCGGCGCCGATCAGGTCGCTCATGATGTCGCGCAGCGCGTCGGTGTGCGGACCGGGCCGCGACAGCGCCGTCTGCGCGCGGGTGTTGTGCAGCACGCGCGCCGCGAGGGGCGCGCGCTCGCTCTCGTAGGTGTCGAGGAGATCTCCGGAATCGTTGCCGCGCACGGCGATCGCGAGCTTCCAGCCCAGATTCACCGCGTCCTGCACGCCGAGGTTGAGGCCCTGGCCGCCCGCGGGGAAGTGGATGTGCGCGGCGTCCCCGGCGAGGAAGACACGCCCGGCGCGATACCGGTCGGCCTGGCGGGCGGCGTCACCGTAGTGCGACACCCAGCGCGGGGCGTGCATGCCGTAGTCGGTTCCCGCGATTTCGGTGAAGCTCGCGTAGAAGTCCTCGAAGCTCAGCGTCGCGCCGCGCCCCAGCACCCGGTCGTACCGCTGCACCATGAGGCGGTACCAGCCGGGCTGGAACTGCACCACCGAGAAGTCGCCCACCCCGCGGCGCTGCGCGAAGACGGAACCGTCCGGCGGTGCGGCGAGTTCGACGTCGGCCATCATTCCGGTCATGGTGGCGTCGGTTCCGGCGAAATCGATGCCGGCGAGCTTGCGGACGGCGCTGCGGCCGCCGTCGCAGCCGACGAGGTAGGACGCGCGGAGACGACGCGGCTCCGCCGCACCGCCGACCTCGACCGTCACACCCGCCTCGTCCTGGCGCAGGCCGGTGACCGGCGCGCGCCACCGCACGGGAGCTCCCGATTCCGTTGCGCGACGGTCCAATTCCCGTTCGATCACCGATTGCAGGACCGCGAGCGTATACGGGTAACGGGTGTCGAGATCGCTGAAATCCAATGGCAGACCGCCGAAATGCCCCGCCTGGATCGGGCGGCCCTGCGCCAGTAGCCCGTCGAGCAGCCCGCGCTGATCGAAGATCTCCATCGTCCGGGCGTGAATGCCCCCGGCACGGGATTCACCGGTCCGGGCGGGCAGCGCGTCCAGCAGCACCACGTCGACTCCGGCGAGCCGCAGTTCGCACGCCAGCATCAGACCGGTAGGCCCGGCACCGGCCACCACGACATCGGTTGTCTCCATCACCGTCTCCTTAACAACGTTAAGTTTGCTTTAACGATGTTAAGGAGACCAGAACGTTGTTAAGCTGTCAAGCAATCCAACGGAAAGAGGTGGCGGTGAAGCTCGACACCACGGTGATCGCCGAGGCCGCGCTGGGGCTGCTCGACGAGGTCGGCCTCGACGGCATGACCATGCGCAAGGTGGCCGCGGCGCTGGACGTGCAGGCCCCCGCGCTGTACTGGCACGTGAAGAACAAGCGCGAACTGCTCGACGCGATGGCGCAGGCGGTCTTCGTCTCCGCCGTCACCGGCGTCGAGGCGCCCCGGCAGGGCGAGAGCTGGCAGGACTGGGTGATCGCGCTGGCGAGCCGCCTGCGCCGCGCCATGCTGCGCCACCGCGACGGCGCCAAGGTGCTGGCCGGCACCTACGTCAGCGACGAAGCCATGTGGCGCACAGTGGAATTGACGCTACGCACGCTGGAGGACGCGGGATTCGCGCCCGCCGAGGCGCACCGCGTCTTCCCGATCATGCTGCACTACACGGTCGGCTTCGTCATCGAGGAACAGGCCCGCTCCGGCGCCGAGTACACCCGCGGCAACCCGTACGACGCCGACCACCTCGCCCGTGCCGTCGACGCCGAGCGCTACCCGCGCGCCGCCCGCATGGTCACCGCCGTCTTCGGCACCGATCCCGATGCCGAATTCGAGCACGGCCTGCGGGTCGTCCTCGCCGGGGTCCGCGCCGTGCGCTCACCGAGTCAGTAACGGCCCCGCCGCGGCGGCACCGAATGCCCGACCTCACCGGCACCCCGCGAGGCCGCCGAGGTCACATCGAGAATCCGGGCCGCCGTCTCGCGGAGCAGGTCGCACAGCTGGGCGGTGCGGATCGAGCCGACGAAGTAGTCCACCTGGGTGTCGTCGGCGAGGCGGATATCGCATGCGTACCAGCAGTGACCGGCGGGCGCCGGCAGTTCCAGGGCGCAGCGAGTGGCCAGCTCGTACAACGCCGCGGCAGTTTGCGCGGGGCTGCCGGCATTGCCGACCTGCCACCACGAAACGCCGTAGTCGTCAGGCCGGGAGATCGTCACCTGGTAGGTGAGCAACTCGCTAGCATCCGCCATGCCCAGGAACATACCGGACACTCGGCCAATAGTCACTAGACAGCAAACATCCGCTGTTTCTGCGGGCGGATCGGGCCGCGTTCCGGGTTCGCCGCGAATTCGGACCGCGGGCGCATGTGCGGGGCGCTATTCGCCCTACTCGGGATCGGTTGTCGGCAGTCCCTCGCTGGCCCGCAGCTTGTCGGCCATGGAGGTGAGCAGGTTCAGTGATTCCTCGGAGAGGTCGAAGGCCCGGTTCGATAACCGCCGCAGACCGTAACCGCGTAGGCGGGACAGCAATTCGAGGTCGTGGTCGATCTTGGCGGCGTAGACGTCGTCGGTGAAGTAGGCCGGGTCGACCTTGAAGAACCGGGCCAGCGCGGCGACGGTCTCCGGGGAGGGATTCTTGCGCCGGCCCGAACGCAATTGGGACAGATACGGTTTGGAGATGGGGTGCCCGGCGGTGGTGAGCATGTCGGACACTTCGGCGTTGGTATGCGGCTTACGTCCCGGCGGATGCACCATGTCGAACAGTTTGTTCAGGCGTTCGGCGAAATCAGCCGTCATGAGCAGCCGAACTCCCTTCGCCGCACCGTGCCCCGATCCGGCCGACGCCGGTTCCGCCGATCTTAGCAAACGCCATCGCGGCGGGATGCCGAATCAGCAAGCAGCACAGGGCAAATCGGACGAAAGGGGCCGGTCGCGGCGCTAACTGCCGCGAACCGTGTCGAGCAGCAGTTCCAGACCGTGGTCCACCGTGGCGTCGACGATCTGCGGCGCGTCACCGTCGAGGTCCCGGTGCAGCGACCGCACCCCGGCCCGCGTGGCGACCGCGAACCACACCGAGCCGACGGGTTCGCCGTCCTGCTTGTCCGGGCCGCCGACGCCGGTGACCGCGACGGCGATGTCCGCGCCCATCAGCTCCCGCACCCCGCGCGCCATCGCGACCGCGGCCGACTCACACACCGGCGAGCAGTCCGGCATCCCCAGCACGGCACGCTTGACCTGCGTCGAATACGCGACCACACCGCCGCGGAACCAGTCCCCCGCGCCCGAGGCCGCGCCCAGCGCCGCCGAGAGCCTGCCCGCGGTCAGCGATTCCGCGACCGCGACCGTCGACCCGCGGTCCCGCACGACCGCGGCGATCTCCTCGGCAAGGCGGCTGGTGTCCATGGTCCCTCCCTCGTCGTGCGGCTACCGGTATCCGTCGGCGCGCAGCAGGCGGGCCAGATGCGCGGCGTTGCGCGCCAGCGTGGCGGTCGTCTTCGCGACCGCTTCGGGCGTGCTGTCGAGATCCTTGTAATCGGTTCCGCCCATGGCCTGGTCGTTCCAATACGTCGAACCCTGCGCGGGGATGGTGAATCCGATGTCGCCGAGCGCCTGGAACAGGTCGGCCGCGATCTTGTGCGCGCCGTCCTCGTTGCCGACGATCGCGGCGAGGCCGACCTTGTCGTACATCGCCGGGCGGCCCGCGTCGTCGGTGTTGGACAACTCGGCGTCGAGGCGCTCGAGCACCCGCTGTGCGATCGAGGACATGTGCCCGACCCAGGTGGGCGTCGCGATCAGCACGATATCGGCCGCGGCGACGCGCTCGCGGATCTGCGGCCACTGGTCGCCGTCGCCTTCGTCGGCGGTGATGCCGGGGCGGACGTCGTAGTCCGCGACCCGTACCACCGAGCCCGCGACGTCGTGTGTGGCCAGTTCGGCGAGCACCTGCTCGGCGAGGAGATCGCTGCTGGACGGGTCCGGGGAGCGTTTCAGGGTGCACACCAGCGCGACCGCCGTGAGATCGCGAGTGTCGCTGCCGCCGTGGGGGTCGGGGTCGTTCGCCGTCATCTCGGCCTCCTTCGGTCGTGATCGTGCGCGGTCCGTCTTCCTGCGCGTACCCGCTGATCCGGCAACCAACCGGTACGCCGCCGGGTGAGTCGGTGCGCGGGCGCGCGGCGGATGCGGGCAGGGGTGTGGGCGGCGCCCGCGTCAGCTCTCGCCGCGCTGCTCGACCCAGCGGTAGCGCTCCCGGCGGCGGTGGTTGTAGGCCGCCTTGCGCACCGTCGTATCGTCCTCCAAGCCGGAGCCGACCGCCCCGGCGACGGTGCCGAGAATCGTCGCGGTCAAGGCGATCGTCAGATAGTCGCGAACGCCCGCCGCATGCCCGAGGGTCTTGCCGAGGAAATCCGGTGGGATGACGAGCAATACGGCCGCCAGGGTGAGCAGGTACAGGGTGGCGAAGAACGCCGCGCTACCGACCAGGACCGTGGCGACGGTGCCCGCGTTGCGCAGCCGCCGGTCCGGATCGCTTGTGGCGCCGACGTTCTCGTCGCGTTCCCAGAGACCGTGCCCGGCGATGATCCACACCGTCAGCACCGACAGGGCGGCGACGGTGCTCCCCGCCAGGCGAGCCGGGCCCAGCGCGGTGGCCAGCTGCCAGATCGAGGAGTAGAGCACCCCGAACGCGGTGCCCGCGATCGCGCCGGCCAGTGCCGTGGACAAGCCCACCAGCAACTGCCACGGCCGGTTCGCCCGCACCATCCCGGCCAGCAGGTGCGCCGTCCCGAGCTGCGGGGAACGGAGCACGTGGACCTCGTCGTCGGTGCGGGCCCGTTCGACGCGCACCGCGCGGGAGCCCAACTGCCGGGTGAAGTCCTGGAGCAGGCCGGTCTCCGGCCGATAGCCGGGTTCCATCCGGGCGGTCAGGGCCGCAGCCAGGTCGGTGAGGCGGCGGCGCAATCGCAGGCCGCCCAGCGCGGGCAGGGAGACGAGCGCGACCCGGGAGTCGATGTCGACGGTAGCCATCACGAACCCGCGCGGGCCGCGCAACGGCAGATCGGTGACGCACAACGCCAGGTCCCACTCGGTGGTGCGGACGCGTTCGTGTGCCTTGTCCACCAGTCGGTCGTAGTCGGGATACATGGCCTCGAACGGATCGTCGACCACTTCGGTCCGCCAGGTGACCCGGTCGTCGACGCGGTTCGCCAGCACGCCGGGCAGGGCGTGGCCGAGGTCCCGGGCCAGCCGGGCGGGGAGGTCGGGGTCGGCGAGGATGCCGACCACCACTGTCTCGCGGGAGCGATCGCGATCGTCCACCGTCATGTCACCGCCCTCCGCATGCGCCGCCACAGTCGTACTCGGGCGAGACCGGGCCCGCCCGCACCGGCATATCCGCAGGGGCGGCGGCCAAACCTGGCACACCGGACCCGCTGTGCGACAAAGCATCCCGAGCCGCGCGAAATGCGTTCCGATGGCGCGAGGATTCGCTTCGACGTACGATGCGGCCGTCCTTCCAGCGGTACCCGGCGAATCAGGTGGCGACATTGAGTCTCAGCGGTAAGCGATTCCTCGACATGGCCGGGAGCAGGGAAACGGCCGTGACGGCGCTGGCGACGATCACCGGGCTGTACTACCTGATCGTCGCCGTCACCAACTGCATCGACACCGATACCAATCGGCGCGGGGTCGAGGCCGTGCTGTCGATGCAGGCCACCATTCACCATTCCGGCACCGAGTGGCGCGCGATCACC
Source organism: Nocardia wallacei (assembly GCF_029868745.1). Lineage (GTDB taxonomy): Bacteria > Actinomycetota > Actinomycetes > Mycobacteriales > Mycobacteriaceae > Nocardia > Nocardia wallacei_B. Next base: position 31,869 of record NZ_JARWOP010000292.1, read on the forward strand.
AACGGCACGGTCGTGCTCATCGCCTACATCCTCGTGGTGATCTGGGAGTATCTGATCGCGTTCGTGCTGCTCGCCGCGGCGGGCACGGGCTGGTGGGCGCTGGCGGGCCGCAATGCGGCGCGGACCGCGGTGGCGGCCAGGCTGTCGAGCCTCGGCTGGACCATGGCGGTGCTGCTGTTCGCGGGCGGCTTCCTCACCATCGGCGGCGAATGGTTCCGGATGTGGGCGAACAAGCAGGTCAACGCGTCCTCGGCGGCGTTGCAGAACGTCCTGCTGGCGGCCGTCGGGCTGATCCTGGTGCACATGTCGGGCCGCGCCGAGACGCGCGCGGCGGACTAGCGAGGCGGCAGCGGCTCAGCCGGCGAGCGACCTCTCGCGGATCTCGTGAATGCGAGTGCCCGCGGCGTCCCTCAGCCGATCCACCAGGCACATCTCCGGTACCGCGTGACCGCTGAGGTGCCCGGCCGGTATCGCGACGACGTGGGCGTCGGCGCGGCGCAGCGCGTCGATCAGCGCGAGGAACTGCGGCGGGAGCAGGCCGGAGTCCATCCGCTGCTCATGGAAGACCTCGCCCAGATCGCAGCCCGCGGCGGCCGCGGTTTCCGCGATGAGCGCGTCCCAGCGGGCCGGGTCGTCCACCAGATGGTCACAGAGATAGCCGAACATCAGCGGCCGTAGCGCAGCCACCGGCTCACCTCGAACCCGTCGGGGTCACGCGCCCGCGATCGCTGATCTGCCAGCAGCCCTTGTACGGGATCGCGACGATCAGACCCCGTGCCTGCAACCGTGCCAGTGCGGCGCGAGTGCTCCAGCTGGTCAAGCGAGCCTGCCGCTGGATCTGCACCGCGGACAGCAGCCCGCCGGGGCGAAGAACGTTCAACACCAGCGATTGTGCCGCCTGCCCGAACTTCATTGCGTTCTCCTCGAAACGCTCGCTACGCCGAATGTGCCGTGGAGCTGTGTGTGAGCTCCGATCACACGGGAATTTCCGAAGATTAGTTGTCGACATCACATGATGTCAACAGCATGTGATGTCAACATTTGTCGGGCCCGAGGTTGTGAGAGGATGCGGGCCATGCCCACCGCCACCGAGGAACCCCGGGGCGAGTCGCGACGTTGGCGGGGCCGCGAACCCGCCGACCGCACCGCGACCCGCCGCCGGCAGTTGCTCGACGCCGGACTGGAGCTGATGGGCAGCGTCGGCGCGGCGGGCATGTCGATGCGCGCGGTGTGCCGCGCCGCGGGCCTGACCGAGCGGTACTTCTACGAGAGTTTCACCAACCTGGACGAGTTACAGCTGGCGGTGCTCGACGAGGTCGTGCTGGGCGCCCGCGACCGGCTGATCGCCGCGCTCACGACCGCCCCGCCCGACCCGGGCGAGATCTTCGCGCACGTCGTCGCGCGCTTCACCGACTACATGGACGAGGATCCGCGGCGCGGCCGCATCATGTTCGTGGAGTCGCAGGCGACGCGGGTGCTCGGGGAGCGCGGCAACGAACTCGTGGTCGAGTTCACCGCGCCCATCGCCCTGAGCCTCGCCGGTACCGAACAGCACCGCAGTCCCGCCGACGAGACCGACATCCGCCTCAACGCGCACGCCATCTTCGGCGCGATGGCGTTCCTGTACCGGCCCTGGCTCGACGGCGCCCTGGACATTTCACGGGAGCGTTTCGACCGGCATGCCACCAGCGCGATCACCGAACTCGCGCGAGCCAGGTCGTCGGTGCGGCCGTAGGCGCGGTCACCAGGGCGTATTCCACTCCCGGGACACCTCCGGCGGGTCGACGGCCGGGGGCAGGGGCGCGGGAGTGCGGGTCACGGGTCTGCCGGTAGCACGGGCCAGGTCCGCGAAGCGGATGGCGTTGTGGATGGCCGCGCCGCCGGGGTCGTTGTTGAAATACACGTAGATGTCCCGGGTCTCGTCCCAGGTCTCGTTCAGCCGCTGCACCCAGTCGGCAAGGACACGCTCGTCGTAGCAGGGCCACGGCGTGCCGGTGCCCTCGTGGAAGCGCAGATAGGCCCAGTCCGCGGTGCGCCACAGCGGTGTGACGGACCGGTCCAGCCGGTCGGCCCAGCACAGCGCCGCGTTGTGGCGTTCCAGCACGGCGCGCACCTCGTCGGTCCACCAGGTCTCGTGGCGCGGCTCGACGACCACGCGCAGATCGCCGGGGATCAGGCGCAGCACCGCGGCCAGCCGGTCCGGCGCGGCGGGCAGGTTGGGCGGCAACTGGATCAGCAGCGGTCCCAGCTTGTCGCCGAGGCCGCGGGCCGCCTCGATCATGCGCTCGAGCGGAATCTCCGGATCGAGCAGCCGCCGATTGTGGGTCAGCACCCGGGTCGCCTTGACCGCCATGACGAAATCGTCGGGAGTGCGTGCGCGCCAGCCTTCGAAACTCGTGCGCGGCATCGGCCGGTAGAAGGCGGCGTTCAGCTCCACCGTGGCGAACGAGCGCGCGTAATGCTCCAGCCAGCGCCGCTGCGCGACGCCCTTGGGGTAGAACACGCCGCGCCAATCCGCGTACTGCCATCCCGAGGTGCCCACGAACAGTGCCATGTCGAGAGCCATTCCCCCGTCCGCGGAAGGCAATCAGGGGAGTCCGCGACGAAATGCGCCGGACGGAAATTGTGTTCCGGCGCAACATTTTCGGCACGTTGTTGTGAATGGTGACCATGTCGGCCACACCTGTCCTGCCGCGCGGCGCGGTCCGGTTCGATGTCACCGGTCGGCGAAGGAGTGTCGGATGTCGCGGAAGAATCGGGCGGGCGGGCTGTGTGTGGTGCTCGCCGTGTGCTGCCTGGGCGGGCACGCGGTGGCCACGGCGGATCCGGGGCGGACGGAGCTCGGCTACACCTCTTCGGCGCCGGTGACCTCGGTGGTCGCGACCGTCGTGACCCGGACGGTGCCGCTGCCCGTCGCGGCCCCCGCTCATCCCGCGGCCTGCGACAGCCTGTCGTATCTGCGCTGGCGCTCGGTGGACGGGCCGGCGGACGCGGCCGACGCCGATCGCGTCCTGGTCGCGCAGCCCGGCATCTTCGAGGGCGCGGGCGCCTTCGACAGCGTCGCGCGCAATACGGTCGCGCGGGCGGCCGAACGCGGCGCGCACATCGAGTTCTGGGCGCTGGACCGCCGCTCCAACTGCCTCGAGGACCACACCGGCACCCGGGCCGCCCTGCGCTCCGGCTCGATCGATAGCGCGACGGACTACTACTTCCACGGCGCGCCGGCGGACGGCCGCCGCTTCGCCGGATACGCCTCCGGTGACGCCGCGGCTTGGCTGCGCGACCAAGGTCTGGCCCAGACCCTGCGCGACGAGTACGACCTGCTGCGCCTCGAACTGCCCGACCAGGCACTGCGCGAGCGGAAGGTGTTGTGCGGCGGGCACTCCCTGGGCGGATTCCTGACCGGCTACTTCGCGGGCTGGGACTTCGACGGCGATCCCGCCACCACCGACGACGCCGGATACCGCCAGTGCGGCGGGTATTTCGCGCTGGACACCAGCATCAGGGCCGGAATCTCGTTGCGCGGCTTCGAGTTTCCGTCGCCGCCCCCAGCCGTGGCCGCCGGTCTGGAGGGCCTGTCACTGCAACTGGACACCGCACTCCCGGTGCTCGCTCTACCGGCGGTGATCAATCCGGAGACGACCAACCTGCTGGCCCTGGCGGGGCTCGCCGCCCGGCTGTCCCCGCAGGGCGTGAACGACCTGGTCCGTCGCCTGCCCGACAATCCGAACATCGCCCTGACCTTGCGCACCCTGCTCTCGCAGGACCCGGTCGCGTTCGCCACCGGCAGCCCGGACGTGCGGACGCTGTCGGCCACCAACGAAGCCGTGCTCGGCGCGCTGCTGGACGACAATTCCCAACCGCTGGGCTTCCTGCAGGCCAGCGCGGGCTTCGTCGCCGGTGGTCCGTTGGGCGCCAAGAACTTTCCGATGCCGGACGCGGTGGCGCGCAGCCCGATCGCCCTGAACTTCTTCGGTGACGCGCCCAAGGTCTCCCCCACGCGTTTCGACCCGCAGACGGTGTACCGCTGGATCGACTACGACGCCGTCGGCGCGGAATCCGGCGGCGCGACCACACCCGGCAGCGAGGTGACGTCGATTGCCCAGCTCGCGCGCAGCCTCTGCGAGCCGCCGCTGGACTTCACCGAGTGGTACTTCCCGTCGCGCCTGGCGCTGGATCTGCAGCAGGGCACCGCGCCCTCGATCGCGGCGCGGCACCTGCACCCCGACGGCGTCGGCCGCCATCCCGCACTCACTTTTCACGGCAGCGGCGGAATCCCGGTGGCCGAATCCGGCAATCCACGCGATACACAGATATTTCTGCCCGGCTACAACCACCTGGATGTACTCACCGCCGCCGAACATCAGAACAATGGGCAGCCCGAAGTGGTATCCACGCGTTTGGCCGAGTTCGCCACGCGGTGAATCACGAATAGTTGAAAGTTGCACCGGATTCGCCGGGTGAGTGAATATCCAGCGACAGCGCATTCCCATGCCCGAGAAGGGGTCGCCGTGACACGGGCGGGAGACTGGTGGTCGAGTTCGTTCCACACGGAAGAAGGTGAACGATGCCATGCTCCACTGGCCCCTCTCCGTCATCGCGGTTGCCGGAACACTGCTGGCGGCATTCGTCGCGATAAACATGGTCGCTCTGCGCGCCGACGGCCGCCGCCGGAAATTACCCGGCGCTCCGGCGCGGAACACCACCTCGGCCCGCCGGAAAATCCCTTCCGAGGACACGTGGCTACCCTCTTCGATGCATCGGCCGCCGGGCCACCCGTTGACGGTGGGCGAGGCGCATCGCGTAATGCAACGGCACCTGAATTGCGGGACGGACAACTGCATCAGCAAGGCGGTCGCATTCTCGGTCCTGGTGCAGCACGGCCGCATCAAGCCGGATTCCTCACGGTCGTCCCGCTAGCCCGGCGCGTCAGATCGGCGCGGTCGCCCACCAGGTGACCCGGCGAGTGCGCGGCGGTCACGCGGCGATCGTGAGGCCCAGGCCGGTCAGCAGGTCGATCACGCGACGGCGCAACTCGTCGCGGATGGGCCGCACCTCGGCCACCGGCAATCCGGCCGGATCGTCCACGATCCAATCCTCGTGCCGCACGCCGGGCAACTGCGGGCACAGGTCGCCGCAGCCCATGGTGACGATCACGTCGGCGGCCCGGATGATCTCGTCGGTCCAGGCCTTCGGGAATTCGTGGGAGATGTCGATGCCCACCTCGGCCATGGCCGCGACCGCCGCCCGGTTGAGCGCGCCGCTCGGTTCCGATCCGCCCGACCAGGCCAGCATCCGGCCCTGCGCGTAGTGCTCGAAGAAGCCCAGCGCCATCTGCGAGCGTCCGGCGTTGAACGTGCAGAGGAACAGCACCACCGGCATGGCGTGCTCGACGCGGCCCTCCACCTTGGCGCGGGCGTGCAGTTGCTGGCGGGCGAAGCGCTCGGCCAGCAGCGGCAGGTAGAGCTTCACCGGCGCCTGCGCCCCGATCTGCGCGTAGGAGTCGTGCAGGAAACGGTGAATGGTGTTGGCGTCGAACAGGATCGTGAACTCACGCTGCAGCCGCCGTTCGGCGCGGGCGAGTGCGGTGGCGTGCACGATATCGAGGAGTCGGTACGCCGGTGTGATCTCGGCGTATCCGGCCCGGAGGGTCCGCTCGGACATAGCCACGTCACCCAGGGTGACACCGATGACCTTCCGCGACAACAAAACCCAGATGAACCGTTTCGGACCTCTTGGCCACCCGCGGCCGTAATGTCGGTGTCCATGGCCCCTGGCATTGGGGACCTACGTGCCCGGGCCGCGAGACAAGATGGTGCCAGCCACATTTGCGCCGGTGAGGTCGGCGCCGTCCAAGCGCGCGTTCGACAGATCCGCCCCTGCGAGATTCGCGCCGGTCAGATTCGCGCCGCTGAGGTCGGCACCGGCGAGATTCGTTCCGGCCAGATTGACCCGGTGCAGGTCGGCTCCCCGTAGGCGCGCACCGATCAGGCAGGTCTCGCCGAGATCGATGTCCGTCCCCGCCGTGTCGTACGGGGTGTAGCGCCGGCCGATCACCGTGATCACGGTCTGCACATCGTATTCCAGCCTGCCGGGCTCGCCGGGCTTGCCCACGAGCCGGCACTTCCACACCGGCGATTGGGTGTGCACATACGACGCCAGGATCGAATAGATCGTCGAGTGGTCCGCGGGCGAATCCTTGGCCAGCCGTTCCAGCAGGAAGACCGCGGACAGCCGGGCCTCGAGCTTGTCGACGGTCAGGTGTTCGACGGCCTTGTGCACGCGATCGGTGACGACGGTCTGCTGGGACAGCGCGTACTGATCCTTCGTCGCGCGCAAGGACTGCCCCGTGAACCACAGGGCGCCGACCGCCGCGATCGTGGTCGCCATCGCGACGAGGTTCGTCCAGCCCTTCCAGACCAGTACCCGGTGCAGGGTATGTGTGATCCGTTGCCCGCGAACGGGTTCGGGTCTGCGCAGGGACCGGCCGGTTCCGGCGACCCGAACCGGTCGTGGTGACATCCTGTCTCGCATCGCTGTTCCTGCCTGCTCGATACCGTCACGGGTCCATCTCGAGGCACATCGGCGGACCATCATGCCAGCGGACAGCCGCTGAGGAGGGCCGTTTCGCGCGTGGTGCACCCTCACAGCCGGGGTGGCGACAGGTTGTGTGGTGGCAGGTTTTCGGCTCGGTCCGTTCTCCGGTCATCACGGGAGTATTACGATCACACCGCGAGGAATTGCCGAGTATTTCTCTGGCACTTCGCTTTTCGGCATCGCACGGGCACTGGTGAGGCAGCGCGCCGGTGTGATTCGCCGACACGTCGTCATCGTGTGCACACCGAATGATTTCGGACCGGAATTTCAGTGCTTTCGCACATCCGAATTGGGGAGGAAACGTTATGCCGGACAGCGATGTCGTCGCGCGGGACCGCAGTACGGTCGTCGCTGTCCCGGCCGGGGCGCGGTCCGCGCCCGCAGCGGTTCCGCCTTTCGCCTGGCGCGACGCCGGCCTCGTCGCCGCACTCGCGGCGGCATTGTTCACCGCTCGGGTCGGGCGCTATCCCCTCGGCGGCGACGAACTGTATTTCATTGCGGCAGGCCATCGTCCGGCGTTCGGGTATGCCGATCAAGGGCCGGTCGTGCCGCTGCTGGCAGCCGCCGCGGATCTCCTCGCACCGGGTTCGGCGGTGCTGCTGCGGTTGCCCGCGGTGCTGCTGACCGTGGTGGCGATCCTGCTCAGCGCGGCGGTCGCGCGGGAGTTCGGCGGCGGTCGAGGGCCGCAGGCGCTGGCGGCCGCGGCGTACGCCGCCACGCCCATGGCGGTGACACAGTCGGCGATGCTGAGCACCTTCGCCGTCGACGTGACACTGACCGGGCTCGTGGCGTGGCTGTGGATCCGCTGGGTGCGCACCCGCTCCGATCGCTTGCTGTTGCTGGCCGGACTGGTTGCGGCCGTGGACTTTCAGGTGAAGTGGCTCGTTCCGATCGTGTGGGCGGGCCTGACGGTGGGCGTGGCCGTCTTCGGCCCCCGCGACATGCTGCGGCGCCCGGCCTGGTGGGGCGGGTCGGCGCTACTGGTCGCCTCGGCGATACCGACCGTGCGGTGGCAGCAGGCCCACGGCTGGCCGCAGCTGGCGATGGGCGCGGTGGTCCGCGCGGAGCAACTCGCGACCAGCGGCCTGGCGGGCATGCCGATGCAGATCGTCCAGGTGACCGGGCCGCTGGGATTGCTGCTGCTGGTGGGCATGTGGGCCGGACTGCGCTGGGATCGGTTGCGGCACTACCGTTTCGTGATCCCGATGGTCGCGATCGGATTGGTCGGCGTGGTCGCCGGCGGCCTGCGGCCGTACTTCGTGGCCGGGGCCTTTCCCGGGCTGTTCGCCGCCGGTGCGGTGTACCTGGCCGATCGTGAGCTGTCCCGGCGCGTGCGGGCGGCCGGCGCCGGGCTCCTGGCGCTGGCCACCGCGGTGACCGTGACCGCGGTGCTGGTGCTGCCGCTGCCCACCGCCCGGATGACCGAGCCGACCGACAGGTACTCCCAGATCGATTGGCGCAGCCGACTTTACGGCTCGAGCGGCTGGGACCGGCTGGTCACGACGGTCACGGAGGCGGTGCGCCGCATACCACCCGAGGAACGCCGCGACCTGGTGATCGTCACCCAGAACTATTGGCAGGCCGCGGCTCTCGAACGATCCGGCTCGGACACCCTCCCCCGCGTGTACAGCCCCAACCGCGGCTACGGCTACTTCGGTCCCCCGCCGGACAGCGCCTCGACCGTGCTGTACGTCGGAGTCGACGATCCACGCACGGCGCTACGGACGGAGTTCGCGGCGGCCACGCCCGTGGCGCGGATCGACGAGCGGCTCGGGTTCCCCAGCGTCGACCGTGGAGTCACCCTGTGGCACTGCGGGTTTCCGAGCGAGCCGTGGTCGCGGGCATGGCCGCGAATGCGGACGCTGCCGATGGTCGACGGCACCGTGCGCTGACGACGGCGGCCCATCTACTCCGTGAGGGCCGCGCCGAGCACCGGCCACGAATTGTGCAGATCCTGCTGCCAGTAACCCCACGAATGTGTGCCGTTGGGTCGCAGGTCGAAGGTCGCGGGAATGTCCAGCTCCCGCAACCTGTCTCGCAACTGCGCGGTGCAACGCCCTGCCACCGCGTCCAGCAGTCCGCCGATGACGAGCTGATCGATCAGTTTCACCGGGTTGTCGTGGATACCGGGTCCGGCGAGGGTGTCCAGCGGACCCGCCGCGCCATTGCCGCTGGCCACGTAGAGAGCGGTGCCGCGCAGTTCGGCCGCGTGCAGGTACGGGTCGTTGGCCGCCCAGGCGGGGTCGGTCGGCGGCCCCCACATATTGAGGGTGTTGCCGCGCCGGGCGGTGACGATGGCGTCGACCATGACCTGGCCCATCGGGTCGCTGGTGCGCGCGCAGCCGCTGTAGGAGCCGATCGCGCGGAACAGCCCCGGCGCGGCCAGCGCCAGCTGGAATACCGAGATACTCGCCATGGACAGACCGGCGATGGCATTGGCGCCGCTGCCGTGGAAGGCCGAGTCGATAACCGGCGGCAGTTCACGAGTCAGGAAGGTGGTCCAACGCTGCCGGCCGTGCACCGGATCGTCGGCGCGCCAGTCGGCGAAGAAGCTGCCCCCACCGCCGATCGGGATGACCACGTTGACCTGTTTATCGGCGAAGAACTCGGCCACGTCGGTCTTCGTCAGCCAGTTGCTGCCGTCGCGCCAGTCGCCGGTATCGGTGCCGCCGTCGACCCCATTGAGCAGATACAGCGTCGGCGCGGGTTGCGAAATATCCGCTGCGGGAAGGACTTCGACGGCCAGCGGGCGTCCCATGGCCGCGGAGTACACGGTCAGGTCGACCACGCGGCCCGGACCCTGCACGGCGGTGAGCAGGCGGGAGCCGTCGTCGGCCGGTTCCGCGGCGGCAAGCGCGCGCACCGGCACCGGTGTGTCGAGCGTGGGGTCGGCTGCCGCCAGGCCGCTCGTGCAGGTCAACGCGGCGGCGCAGCACAGCACGGCCAGCCGCCCCGGGTACGCGCGGCGGACCGGGCGTTGCCGTGCGCGGACACTCATACGACGACCTCCCTGCCGGAACCCGACTGCGCCGACGCTAGGCCGCGCGTACGCGAACCGGCAAGATTCCTCCCACGGTTCTGAGAATTCTCGGTAACCGGGCGCGGTGTGCACGGGTAGATGCCACAACGGCGGATTTCGTGGAGCGTCCAGCAACCGCAGTGCTATATCCTCACGCGGTTTCCGCTCCGACCGTGATGTCCACCGAATCCGCGTGTGCGTTAGGTGGACACATATGTGGCGATTACCGTGAGTCCGGATAGGCGAGGGTGGTGTCCGTCCGAGGCCGGGAGCGCGCAAACTATGTGGGGACCATCGAGATCATTACGGGCAATTACGGTCGGCCTGCTGGCCGCATGCCTCTTGCTGACACAACAAGGTCCCGCGGGCGCGGACGAGGGCGAACCTGCCTCCCCGAACGGTTTTCAGGACTGGATCGATCGCACCGTCCCGCCGCCGCTGCTGCCGCAGGCGCCGTCGCCGCCCAGCGCGGAGCTGACGCCGGAACTGTCGGCGCTGTGGCGGGGCGTGCTGTCGCCACCGGCGAACGACCCGATCTTCGACACCTGGCCCGCCGACCTCGACGGGCGCGACCCCGGCGACATCATCCAATGGCGGGACGTGACGGCGACGGCCGCGCCGCTGTCGGTGGTGCCGATCCGGCGCGCGATCCTGGTGAAGTTCCGGACGACCGCCGCGTCGGGCGTGCCGTCGTTCGGCACGGCGACGCTGGTGATCCCCGCCGCCGAATGGACCGGCGGAGGCGACCGCCCGGTTCTGATCAACGCCCTGCCGATCAACTCGCTGGGGCTGCGCTGCACGCCCGGCTACGCCATGGCACACGGCCTGCACAGCAAGTTCAACGCCGGTGATCTGTTCCCGCCCACCACCTGGTGGGGGCTGAGTCGCGGATACGCGGTGCTGATCCCCGATCACGAGGGCCCGTGGATGTCCTACGCCGAACCGACCGTCGCCGGGCACGTCGTGCTCGACGCCGTCCGCGCGACGCGGGCCGTGGCGCCCGACGAGTTCGACGACAGCCGGTTCGCTGTCGGCGGTTACTCCGGCGGTGCGATCGCCGCCTACGCCACCACCATGCTGCTCCACGAGTACGCGCCCGAACTGGCCGGAGTACTGGTCGGCGCGGCGGTGGGCGGACTGGTCACCGATTACCGCGCGATCGCGCACGCTTTCAACGGGAATATGGCCTCCGGCATTCTGCTGGTGGTGGCCGCGGCGATGGCCCGCGAGCACCCGGACATCTTGCGGTATATGAACCATCTCGGGCAATGGCTGGCGACCTCGCCGATCAAAGACACCTGCGGCGACAGCAACGGCCCGCTCGGCGTCACCGGAATTCCGATCGAGGTCGCCGCCGATACCGCCGATCCGCTCGGCAGCGATATCGCGGATCGAATCTTCCGGCAATCGGATCTGCGGGATCGCACATCCGGTGCGCCGCTGTATATCTATCACGGCGCGCACGACATCTGGATTCCCGCCGAACAATCCCAGGCCCTCTATCGGGAGCAGTGCGCGCGGGGAATTCCCGCCGTTTCCCGGCAGGTGCCCGGCGAACATGTCATCGGCCTGCTCGCCGGTTTCCCGGGCGCCATCGATTGGCTCGATCAACGGTTACGGGGCGAGCCCGCGCCGGACGAATGCCCCGCGGTACCGTCCACGGGGCATTCGTAGCGTCACCCCTGACCGGTGATGGCGTCCACGTCGATGCCATCGGCGCCCGGCGGGGAGCCCGGCAGGGGCGAGTTGTCGAGATAGCGGATCTCGTAGGTGCGTTCGGCGAACTTCCAGCCGTCGGCGGTCCGCCGGTAGCGGTCGTGGTAGATGGCGTAGTTCAGATGCGAACTGCCGCCGCGCAGGCGGCCGAACTCGCAGATGTGGGCGCGGCCGGTGGCGGTGTCGCCCTCGATCTCGGTCACGCCGGGATGGGTGTGCTGGACGAAGTACTCCCAGGCGTCCTGCATGCGCGGCATGGTGTCGCGGAGTGCGGCGCGACCGGCGACCTCGATGCGCGCGTCGGGAATCCGCAGCACCGCGTCGTCGGTGAACAATGCCGCCAGGCGGTCGAAGTCGCGCATCATCACCGCGTCGGGGAACGCGGCCCGCAGCGCCTCGATCTCGACGTGATCGGCGAGTGACCGGAAGTCGTTGTGGCTCATCATGATCGGGCTCCTATCGGGTCGATCCGGTCGGCCTGCCGGAGCGGCGCGAGCGCGTCGGTCCAGGCGATGACCTGATCCAGTAGCGCGTGCAGGGCCGTCTCGTGCTGGTCGCCGGGCACGAAGGTGGTGTAGTTCTCGAAATCGGTGAGCACCGAGAGGGCGACCTGGCGGCCCACGACGGCCATACCCAGCCCGCCGCACACCAGCCGCAACTGCTCCGCCGCGCGCACACCGCCACTGACCCCGTAGGAGACGAATCCGACCGCCTTGTCCACCCACTCCGCGTACAAGTGGTCGATGGCGTTCTTCAGCACGCCGGGCGCCCCATGGTTGTATTCGGGCGTGACGATCACGAACCCGTCGAACGGGGCGATCCGCGCGGCCCAGGCGCGGGTGTGCTCGTGGGCCGACGGCCCGAACATCGGGGCCACGGGCTCGTCCAGATGCGGCAGCGGGTGGTCGATCAGATCGATCAGCTCGAATTCGGCGTCGCCGCGCCGCGCGGCCGTGTCCAGGACCCACCGGGCGACCTGCGGGCCGTTGCGGTTGGGCCGGGTACTGCCGAGGATGATGCCGATATTCGTCATGGCCGGAACTCCTGCTCTGCTGAATGTGTCACGACCTTCCGACGACGCGGCCCGCCGGAATGTCAGGCCGCCTCACAGTCCGGGTCGCCATTTCGTCGTATCGGTGAGGGCCGCATCGACCGAAGGAGCCGAACCATGACCGACCCGCACCTGCGCGCGGTGATCAGCGAGCGCCGCCAGCTGATCAATCTCGCCTACCGGCTACTGGGCTCGCTGGCCGAGGCGGAGGACGTGGTGCAGGAGACCTACGCACGCTGGTACGCGCTGTCGGAGCCGCAGCGGCGCGAGGTCGCGGCGCCGGGCGCATGGCTGACCACCGTCGCCAGTCGCATCTGCCTCGATCTGCTCGGCTCGGCGCGCGCCCGGCGCGAACGTTATGTGGGCGAATGGATTCCGGAGCCGGTGCCCGACCGCGCCGACTGGCTCGGCGGTCCGGCTCCCGCCGATCCGGCCGACCGGGTCACCCTCGACGAGTCGATCAGCATGGCCTTCCTCGTCGTGCTGGACGCCATGACACCGGCCGAGCGCGTGTCGTTCGTGCTGCACGACGTGTTCCGCTACTCCTTCGCCGAGGTCGCCGGCATCGTCGGGCGCACTCCGGCGGCCTGCCGCCAGCTCGCCTCCTCCGCCCGCCGCCGCCTGCGCACCGCGCCGGGCCCGGCGACACCGCAACGCGCCCAGGTGGTCCGAGATTTCAAGCGGGCCTGGGAAACCCGGGACATCGAGGCGCTGATCGGCCTACTCGACCCGCACGCCACCGCGACCGCCGACAGCGGCGGCCTGGCCCCCGCCTTCCTGCACCCGATCGACGGCGGCGAGCAGATCGCCCGCACCTGGATCGAGATCGCCGCCCGGGCCCCGGAGGTCACCCTGGCGGAACGCACGGTGAACGGCCAGCCCGGCCTGGTGGCGCAGCAGGACGGCACCATCGTCTCGGTCTACGCCTTCGACATCGCCGACGACCGGATCACCCGCATCTGGGCGATCCGCAACCCGGACAAGCTGCGGGCCTGGATCACCGACTGAACCGTCAGGAGGCCGTTACGCGCGGCGGTGTGGTCGTCCGGAATCGACGGCGGTAGTCGGTCGGGGTGGTGTTCAGCCGGCGGCGGAAGGCTCGGACGAGGGTGTCGGTGGTGCCGAAGCCGCACCGGGCGGCGATGCGGTCGAGCGTCTCATCGGAGCTTTCCAGTTCGCGGCGAGCCTGTTCCACGCGCAGCGATTCGATGTAGGCGTGCGGCGTCGTGCCCAGTTCGGTCTTGCACAGCCGGGTCAGGTGACGGTCGCTGACGTGGGCGTACGCGGCGAGGTCGGCGACGGTGAGCGGCTCGGCCAGGTGGCGCAGGATGTAGTGGCGTAGGTCTTCGATGCGCCTGGTGGTGGAGACCTGGTCCAGCGGAATGCTGAACTGGCTCTGCCCGCTGGGGCGTTTGAGGTACATGACGAGCTGCCGCGCCACCCGCAGGGCGACGTCCTCGCCCAGGTCGTCGGCGATGAGCGCGAGCGAAAGGTCCAGGCACGCACTGATTCCGGCGCCGGTCCAGACGTCGCCGTGCCGGATGAAGATCGGGTCGGCGTCGACCTCGATCTCCGGATGGTCGTGGGCAAGTTGGCGAGCGGTCGACCAGTGCGTGGTGGCGCGCTTGCCCGCCAGGAGCCCGGCGGCGGCCAGCAGGTGCGCGCCGACGCACACGGAGGCGACCCGGCGCGCGCGGTCGGCGAGCTTGCGCACCCAGGCCACCAGATCGGGATCGATGACGGGGCGCACCCGGCCCGCGCCGTCGGTCTCGACGGCACCCGGCACGACGAGCGTATCGATGGGCTCCGCCGCGGCGGAGTCGAAGGTGATGTCGGGCAGGACCCGCACGCGGGCTCCGGTGGTGACGGGGTCCAGGGTGCGCGCGGCCAGCACGACCTCGTAGCCCGCCGCCTCCTCGGTCTCGCGCCGGGCGAGGCCGAAAACCTCTGGGGGACCGGTGATGTCGAGAAGGTCCGCGCCGTCGAAGACGACGATGACGATACGGCGGCGCGGCAGGTGCGGCACGGAAACTCCTTCGCCCGAGGATGTCGGTATCTGCATGTTATACGTCATTGCCGACATCTGCGGCGGTGCATACCGTGGTGATCACGGCCGACGCACCCGCGCGCCGCTCCCCCTCCCTACTAATTCCAGGCGGTTTTCCCATGTCCCGAACCACCCTGCGCGAAGTCCACGGCCTCGACCAGACGCCGGCGAAACTGGCCGATTCGACCCTGCTCCTGATCGACTTCCAGAACACCTACACCCGGGGCGTGATGGAACTCGACGGCTGGGAGGCCGCGCTCGAGGCCGCCGCTCGCCTGCTCGAGCGCGCACGCCGGGAAGGCGCCGGGGTGGTGCACGTGATCCATGACAGCGGGCCCGGCACGCCCTACGACATCCGCTCCGAGATCGGCGCGATCCATCCCCGCCTCGCGCCGATCGAGGGTGAGCCCGTCGTGGTCAAGCACGCCCCGGACGCCTTTCACGCCACCGATCTCGAGACGCACGTTCCGGCGGGCGGGGATGTGGTGATCGCGGGCTGGATGACGCACATGTGCGTGACGTTCACCGCGCAGGGCGCCTTCCTGCGCGGCAACCGGCCCACGGTGGTCGCGGAGGCCACGGCGACTCGCTCGCTGCCCGTCGCGGGCGCCGACCTGACGGCCGACCAGGTGCATCACAGCGCCCTGGCCACCATCTCCGATCTGTACGGGGTCGTCGTCTCCTCGCAGGAGGAACTCGGCTAGCCCGCCGGCCGACACCCGGGCAAATCTTCGGCATGCCCGCGGCGCGCGCCCCGGCCCGGCGCCCGCGCCGCGGCGCGTGACATCGGACACTTGTCAGCCGTGAGAACCGCGCGCAGCGCGCCGTGATGAGCGATCACAGCCCTGTTGGAGCCGGTCACAGTGTGGGTGAGGGCTGTCTCAGGTGTGGTGACAGACCCCGCAACACTCGCTGGGAAGGCCCCTTGACGATAGCTACGCTGTGCGAGTTCATCCGACTCGAGGACGAGGTCCGTGAAAACCCTTCTGGCAGTTCTAG
>NZ_JARWOP010000293.1 GCF_029868745.1 Nocardia wallacei
GGGCGTTGGGGGGGTCACCCGGGCTCGGGGGGCTATCCCGTTCTGGGCGCCCGCGGCCGCGGGGGGGGTTAATACCCCCCCCCCCACCGCCCCCACCCCCCGGGCCACCGTGGCAGGGTCCCCGGGGTCGTCGGTGACCACTGTGCCCGACAGCCCCGCACACGCCCCCGCAGCGACCGACGCCGCCGAATCCACCGTGGAGGCGGTCACCGCGCCGGTGCCGCCGCCTACTGGGCGGTGCGGGGCGTGCACAGCGGCCACCACACCCACGAGCACCGCCGCGACCGCGGCGAGCCCGGCCCAGGCCCGCAGCGGCACCCGGCGCACCCCGCCGGGCCTGCGCCCGGGAGGCAGGCTCGGCTCGTCGCCGGGCGAAGGCGGGCTCACCAGCCACGCGGTGCCGGGAGCCGGTTCGGGTGCACCGCCGCTGCCCGCACCCAGATCGACCTCGACGGGCTGGTCAGCGTCCGAGGGGTCGCGGGGCGGGTCCCACATGTCGCCTTCGCCGGACATGTTGTGAGGCAACTGGTTTCACCTCCACTTTTGCTGGTTGTGCTTCGGGGCCTGCCCGCGTCCGCTGGTCGGGGTTAGCGGAGCGCGGGCAGGGTCCCCCGAAGGGGTCTATGGGTGAATGGTCGGCTCGTCGAGCATTCCCTGCGCAGGGGGATCGAAAAGTGCAGTGGCGTAAGCGATCTGGCCGGTCACGACTGCACGGTGGGCGCGGGCGCGTCGATCACGGGGCCGGGGTTCGATACGCGGATCAGGTTGTGGGCGAGGCGGTCGAGGACGTCGTCGATGGCGGCGAGGGCGGTGCCGGCGTGTCCGGAGTCGTACTCGCGCCAGGTGACGTGGGCTCCGCGTCGGCGGTAGGCGATGAGGGTGCGTAGTCCGGCGCGGACCGGGACGATGTGGTCGGTGTGGCCGTGGTAGAGGTGCAGCGGCACAGTGGGGGCGGCGTGGACGAGGCGTTCGTAGTCGAGCACGGTGCGCCACATCGGGTCGTTCCACGGATCCACACGCACACACCAGTGCGACAGTGGCTGCGGGTAGCGGTCGAAAAGCTCGACGTCGCCGAGGGTTTCAGCGTCGGCGGCGGCCTGCTGGCCTTCGTCGGTCAGCAGGTGACGCAGCCGCTGGTGCGGGTAGGCCCGCGACAGCCCGATCAGGGCGGCCAGCCCCAGTGGCCCGCACTGTCCGCTGCTGGTGGCCGGTGCCAGCGCGGCCAGGTCCGAGGCGACCGCGCCCGCGCAGATGCCCCGCAGGTCCAGCTCCGGCGCGTACCGCCGGTGCAGTTCGCCCGCCGCCGCGACTGCCCGGCCGCCGTCGGCGTACCCCCACGCGACCACCGGCATCCACGGCGCCTCGCGGCCACCGGAGTCGAGGTCGGGGACGTTGTGGGCGGCGCGGGCCAGGTCGAGCACGATCTGCCCACCGGCACGCGCGGCGAGGAAGGTGTACGGGCCGGAGCCGGTGACCCCGAGGCCCTCCCCGTCCGGTACCGCCACGATCCAGCCCTGCGCCAGCGCCGCGGCGATCTCCACACTGTCGGGCTCGTCCCCCACGGCCAGCATCTGCGAGGCCGCCCGGCCCCCGAGACCGTAGAAGACCGGGTAATACACCAGCAGCCCACCCGCACCCGGACCCACCGCGGAATCGGCACCGGCAGTGTCGGTGCTGATGTCGGTGTCGGGCAGGATGACCGTGCCCGAGGCCGGGATCAACCGGCCTCGGGAGTCGGTGGACACGTACAGGATCTGCCAGGCCGCTCCCGCGCCCGCCAGCTGCGGCACGAACGTCGGGCGGCTCCGCAGCAGATCCCCGGGCAGGCAACTCGGCGCGAGGACCGGTGCGCTGTAGAAGTCGGACATGGGAAACCTCCGTGAAGATCGGACAGATTGTCTTGTGGCACAGATGCTTTGGGTTTGATCTGTAACTACGGCCCCGGCCGCGATCGCGCGCAGGTCCAGTTCCGGCGCGTAGCGGGGCTGCAGGCCCGCGGCCCAGCACGCGGCGCGGCCTCCGTCGCCGTAGCCCCACACCAGGATCGGCGCGCCGACCGCACCCAGCGCAGGGATCCGGACAGCGGCACGGGCCATATCGAGGATGATCTGCCCGGCCGCGCACCCGGCCAGGAAGGTGTGGGGGCCCTGCCCGAGCACCCCGAGCCCTTCCCCGTCCACGACCGCGACCGCCCAGCCCCGGGCCAGGGCCGCGCTGATCTGCCCAGCGTCGAATTCGGTGCCCGCGGCGAGCAACTGGGACGGGGCGCAGTTGCCGCCGAGGCCGTGGAAGCTCGGGTAGTACAGCAGCACTGGCCCCTCGCCGAGGTCCCGGGCGCCGTCGGGAGTGATCACGGTGCCCGACACCGGGATCGGATTGCCCCGGGAGTCGCGGGACACGTACAGGATCTGCCAGGCCGCGCCCGCGCCCTGGAGATTCGGGGTCGCGGTGGGACGCAGGCGCAGAATCTCCCCGAGCCGATGCTTTCTCGTCAATGCGGGCGGAGTGTAGAAGCCGACGTCGGTCGTCGTAGCAACGGTGGTGATGTCGGAAGTTGTTGTGGTGGTGGAGTTCTTCGTCATCGTGGTCCTTCGCTGAGGTCGTGGACGAGGGCGACCAGCCAGGCGATGCCGGAGGCGAGCTGGCCGGTGGCGGCATAGCCCTGATGGAAGGCCGCCGTGGCGGCCATGCGCGCCCACACCGCCGGATCCGCCAGGTCGCCGTTGTCGGCGACCAGCAGCCCCCAGGCCGCAGACAACTGGCCCGCCAGCTTCACCAGCTCACCCGGGTGCGCGGTGACGGTGGCCGCGATCTGGTTCCAGTGCGTCTGCGCCTCGTGCACCCGTTCGGGTGCCGGGGCAGGGATACGCGGGTCGGCGGCATCGATCAGCCGCTGTGACAACGGCGCCTGAGGGCTGTAGTCGACCGTGGCGGAGTTGACGGTGACGTCGTCGAGCACCACGGTGGTCCAGGCCGAACCCAACGCCGACGACAGGGCCTGCCGCAGACTGGCCACGGCGGCGACCGGGTTCGACAGGTCGGCTTGCGCGGCGAGCAGCGCGCCGGCCCGCAGCAGTGCCGTGTGCTCGGGGGCCGAGCACGCCAGGTCCCCGTCGACGCAGATGTCGGCCACCCTCCCGGTCAGCGGCCCGTACTCGGCGTCGTCGGCGGCGATACCGCTCCCGGACGCAGGCGCGAGCGTGAGCTGCACCGTCGAGACCGCGCTGCCGGAGCTGCCCGGAACAGGGTCCGGTGTGATCTGGCCCGGCCGCCCGGGGAACACTTGAGTGCCGGAGCGGCGTTCGGGGTTGGCATACAGCGCGATCGCGGCGACCCGGTCGGCGGGGACCGGCCCGTCCCCGGCACCGATAGCTCGCGCAACTTGCGAAATGACCTGCGCGCCTTGGGAATACCCGACCATCGCCAGCTCGGTGGCCGGACACCGGTCCACGATCTGTGCGGCGGTGGTGCCGAGTTCGGTCACCGCGCCAGCGACCGAGGCGGCATACGATTCCGGCCCACCACCGGCACCTGGAAGACCACCGAACCCGGCCTGGTACGGAATGTAGGTGTGCTGCACCATTGCCGGGGCCGCCGCGGTCACCGGGCCCAGCAGTGCGCCGAGGACACCGGTGTCGTCGGTGCGGCTCGCGGCCGGGGAGGACTGGCCGGTGCCCTGTACCGCGAGCACCCACAGCACCGGACATCCCGGATCGGCCGGAGGCGGTGCGGCTGCGGCCGGTCCGGACACGACGGCGCCGACCGCCAGACCTGTCAGCAACACTGCGGCGCGGCGGGTGCGGGACCGGGAGGTGCTCACCGCGGCACCTCGGTGTCGTCGATGGCGTTGTCGTGATCGACTGCGACAGTGGCGAATTCGGTCTGCCGATCACTCATGTTGCGGGGCGGCTTCGGACCGTGTTGCGCCTGAAGGCTCTGCCGTTTCGGTTTCTCGCT
Source organism: Nocardia wallacei (assembly GCF_029868745.1). Taxonomy (GTDB): domain Bacteria; phylum Actinomycetota; class Actinomycetes; order Mycobacteriales; family Mycobacteriaceae; genus Nocardia; species Nocardia wallacei_B. Next base: position 3,958 of record NZ_JARWOP010000293.1, read on the forward strand.
GACATCGCGCACGATCAGCGGCGGAGCCCCAATAACCGGGACCAGTGTGGTCGTCACGATCTTCTCGATCTCGTCAGCCATAGTGCTGTGCTCCTTGCGAATGGGTGATTTATCGAGGCCGCCGGTACTGCGCGCCCGGCGGCTTTGTTCTGACCCGCAGGGCCAGTGCCCGCGAGATATGTACGGGGACAGGGCAAGTGCGTTAGGTGCCTATTTCGGTTTCGGGAAGCTGGCGCGGGTGAGCGCGCGTTTCGGGGCAGTTGCAAACGCGATTGTTGAGGTTGCGCAGCAGCCACCGCTTCGCCGCCGCGTCCACGGCGGCGACCTCGGTGCGTAGCGCCGATTCGGGCTCAGGGGGCTCCATCGCTGTTCTTCGGGGCAGTCGATCGATGACCTGCTGCACCGCGTCGCGGGCGTGGACCAGGTCATTGAGATGGATGCGAGCGATTCGACCGGAGTTCTTCGCGAACCGGGCGTCGGCAGCCAGGCACGCGATGCGCACGGTGTCTCGGGCCAAGGTGTAGGCAGCGCCGAAGAGCGCATCCGTGATCGGACGCCGCCGAGCCGGACGCGATTCAGGCCCCCGCTTGCCCACCTGTTCCTGCTGCCGCGCAGTCGGTTTCGGCGGATACGCTTTGCCATCCAATCCAGTGACCGTTCCAAGTGCGCCATTCGGCGCACCGGAAATCTCCCGCCGCACCGTTGTGGCACCGCTCCCCGTTGCTGCCGAAATGGCCCTGGTGCTCATGCCGATCTCGCGCAGGGAGGCGACGACGTCGGACCGTTCCTCGCGTGACAGCCGCAACCGGCTGTTCCCGAATTCCCGGGTGCAGTAGTCGTCCCACGAGTCGTCGCCCAGTACCGACCACGCCCGCGACACATACGCCTGCTTGACCAGCTCCCACACCGGCTCGACGCCGATCCGGATCCGGTCGGTCAGCTCCCGGGCATCGGCCGAGGACAACCGAGGCCACGGGGCCGCAGACGGGGTCCCGGCCGGGCTCGCCACGTCCTCTAGCCCACCGCCGGCATGCTCGGGCTCCTGGCCTACGAGACCGGTGCCGGTGCGAACCGCACCGGGCCCCACGACGATCTCGCGAGTCTCCGCGGTGACCGGGGTACTGGTCTCGGGGATGTTCATCGCTGGTCGACCCCGACAGCGGCACCGAACCCGGCACCCACCGTGCCACCGGCCACTGCCCCGGCCACCGCCGCAGGCAACCCGGCGATCAGCGCACCCGCCGCCGCCCCGGCCGCCGCGCCCAGCGCGGTCCCGGCCACACCCGAGGTGACGGTCCCGATCACGGGCACCGCCACGACCGTTCCCACTGCGGCACCGGCGATCCCGCCGACCGTACCCCCGACCAGACCACCCACCACGGCACCGACCGCTGCGGCCGGAGCCGCGCTGACCGCGCCGCCGATCACGCCACCTATCCCGGCACCGGCCGCCGTGGCTCCGGCGACCCGGTCCGAGCGGCCCGCCGGAATCCCGACCGAGTCCAGCGCGGTCGCGACCTGGGCCTCGGCGGTGGCGGCGGTGCCATTGATCGCGTCACGGACCTCGCCGGGCAGCCACGGCGGAGACGGCACCGCGAACTGCCCCACCCGGATCTCGTCAAGGGGCGCGGAGATCGGCGCGACCGGCTCCACCGGCACCGGCAGATGCAGCTCCTCCACCCGCACCGGCGGCACCGGATCCGGCGACGGTGCGGGCCTCGGCGCGGGCCCATTACGCACCGCGGCCGGTTGCTCGACATACGCTTCCGGCGCCGGGGGCGCCGGGGGCGGCGGCAGTGGGGTCGGGGTGCCTGGCTGCGCGGGCGCAGTCACCCCGGGCTGGTTGGCAACCGGCCCGGAATCGGCAGCAGACGCGACACCGGGGGCCGCTAGGACAATGACCACCGGCACTGCTCCGGCGACCATCACCCGGACCCACAACATCCGTTTCCGATCGGCCGGAAGACGCGGGGAAGACCGTCTCCCGGATAGTCCGGCAGCAGGCTTGATCAACCTCGAATATGACGGGGTAATTTCTGTTTTCGGCACGACAAATAAGCCCTTTCCAGGAAAGCGGCAATAGTTCGGGAAGGCGCGTTCATTCCACGCCGGGCGGTGCACCCGGCCGCGCGAATGCGCAGCCAGAAGCCACCAATGAGGAGGAGTTGATTACAGGGGTGGCAGGAGCGGAGCGATCAACGCGATCGCGTTGTTCGCCAGTGCGACCACGTTGGCCGCGATCGATGTTCCGATATTGATCAACGACAAGATAGTGAAGGGATCCACAAGATTATTCCTTCCGTGAGTAACCGAACACCTCTATCCAATACACGGAAGCCCTTGCCGCGCTAGCCCTTTGAACTGGTATTTTCTACACCAACGGGCAATCACCATCGAGGGCACATTTGCTGACCTGCGCGTTGTCCACGAATTGGTAACAGCAGTACCAACGCAAATTTTTTCCCACCGGACGACGACCGCATGCGACACGTCACAAAGCAGCAGAATCGAGCCGACTCGGCTACGGAGCAGCTACTAAAAGTTTCAACCGGAATAGCGTTGCATCAGCGATCTAGGTCTGATAATCATGAGGTGGTCTCGGGGGGACCAACCTTTCATCCTATCTGCCCGGCGATCCTGGGCGGAAGACTCAATTTGTAGGGGGTTTGACCACAGTGAACACCACTTCCGATCGGTCCGGTGCCCCGGACGAGCGTCACGAGCGCGACGGGGTACACCCCGAGACCGACGCCCTGATGACCCTGGCCAGCTGGGTCCGTCAGGTCCGCGAATACCACAACTTGACCCGCCTCCAAGGCGCACAGACCACCGGCATCAGCTACGACTCTCTGAAAAAGATCGAGTACGGCACGCTACACCCCAGCCGCCGAGCCCTGCAGCTGCTCATCGACGGTTACCGCCTCGACGCCGCGCAGGCCCGCATGACCTGGGATCTGTGGCTGCCGCCCGTGCAGCTGCCGTCGGTCGCCGAACTCCGCGACCGGACCGCCACCTTCGACCGGCTTCACATGCTCCACCAGCTCAGCGGCAACGGCATGGCCCTGGTCTTCCTCGACCCGGCCTGGAACATCCTCGTCGCCACCCACACCTTCTACGACATGCTGCCCGACACCGGCCTGCACCCCGAAAGCAACGTCGCGCGATGGGCGCTGCCGCCCGCTCCCGCGCCCTCGCCGGCCGAGCCGCTGCTGGCCGACCCCGTGGGCGAGGGACGATGGCTCGTCGGCATGCTCCGCGGCACGATCGCCCGCTACCGCACCAGCCCCGAGGTGATCCGCCTCTACCACCAGCTCTCACTCAACCCGCTGTTCACCCACCACATGAACACCAGCATCGACGTCGCCTACGGCCGCGACGAACAGCGCCCCCTCCGCCTGCGCTGCCCCACCGCGCGCGAACCCAACGCATTCACCCTGCAAACCACCGCCATCAGCGACATCCCCGAAATCCGCGGCTTCCTCGCCTGGCGCACCCAAGACCCACACCTGCAACCGCCCGACCTGACCGGGGCCTGACCAGGGCGCGGTGCCGCCGTCACCGATTCCTCTCGGGACGACGGCACGCGCCAGACCGGCCCCACGCCCCTGCACGGGACAGGCTGCCGCCGGTCGGCCCGCCGACTGCTCGGCTGGATCACGCCTGTCGATCGACGGGCCTGACCCCGACTCCATGCAGAAGACGTGGTGCACCGGCTCAGCGGCACGCCGGGCAGTGCCGCCACAGCGGCTCGCCGACGATGTTCCCCACAAACGACGCTGCGATCAACGCGGCGACAGCGTTGCCGCCCTCACCCACTCCTGTTCCAACCGGGCCACGACGAGTCACCAGATCACTACTCTCCCTTGCGGTTCGGGCCGCCCAGTGCGCGATGGCACCACCAGCAGGCTCGGCAACAGCTCGTCGTACTCGCGGATTCGGCCATCCTGCGGCCGAGGGCAGGCTCGAGATCGGCGAGGCGTTCGAGGAATCCAGCCCGCTCGAAGACCAGAGGTCAGAGGGTCACGGCTACGTGGGGTGCGTGGTGGCGCACGGCAGCGGCGAGCCGGTCATGGTCGAGGCGCCAGCCGATGATCGGCCTGCTCACGGCCACCGCATCCAGTCCGCCACCAAGCCCCAGAATCCGCACGGCGGCAGCCTGCAGCCGACCATGCGGGCCGGTGTCTCGGGGGTGTCGCTGGATGCCGAGGTAGGACAACCGGGCACCGTAGGGCAGGTACTGCGAATACACCACGACGCCGATGATCTCGGGCCACGGCACCGTGACCGTGGTGGCGCGGTACCGCCAGAAGGCGCGACCGCCGAGGGTGATGCCCTCGCTGTCGACGCGCAAAGCGACCTGCCGCGACAGCATGATCGCCAGGAAGATGCCCGCGACGCACACGGCGCAGGCGAAGATCAACCACCGCATCGGTACTGCCTCACCGACCATCGTGACCACCGCGACGGCCACGGCCCCGACGACGCCCAGAACGCCGGACGCAGTGCACCCGAAGCGGACTTCATAGATGTGGTCGGAGCAGGTGGATGGCATCGAAGATTCACCAATTCCCATCACAGACAGTCTGATAGCAGGCAAAGGGCATTGCAGACACGGACGTTCGCGGCTGCCTTACACCGTCGAGATCGCGAAATACACGGGCACGCATCGAGTTTCAGTGGCTGCCGATGAGCAGTGCCGCACCACCTCACCAGAAGTCCTCGCGAGGTCCGCAGGCACGCCGGCACTCGTGCCGAAGCCTTGGAAGGCGGCGTCGGCGTGGTCGGTGAGGACCGCCAGGTAGAGGGCGGCCTTGGATGGGAAGCGGGCCCAGACGGTGGCGCGGGTCAGCCCGGCGCGCGCGGCCCGCCGCGTCGAGACTGGCATTGGTGTAGCCGTGGCGGAGGAACTCCGTACGGGCGGCAGCCAGCACACGGGTGCGGTGCTGCTGTTCGCTGCGGGCAGGATGGGTCATCGACTGTCGACTCCTCGAAATCAACTCGAATACACCGCGATTCCCAGCGTCCGGCCCGGTCCCTGGGCGCTGATGTGGGGCGGGTTCTGGCGGGCTAGGTGCTGTCGGCGAGGGGAATGTGCGGCGCGTGCCAGGCGAGGACGGTCACGAATCGGGCGCGGTCGAGTCGCCAGCCGGTGACCCGGCGGCTGGTCACCCACTCCCGCCGTGCCGCCTCGGACGGCGGCATGGTGGCACCCGGGTCCGGGGCCGGGGTCCGGTCGTGCAGGACCTTGATGCAGGAGGGTGTGCCGCGTGGCCGGAGTCGTGGGGTGTAGAGCACGATGCCGGTGATCTCGCTCCAGGGCACGATCACGGTGCTCGCCTGGTAGCGCCACACCGGGTTGCCGCCCAGCATGATGCCCTCGGCATCGACACGCAACGCTGCCAGCGGCGAAGTCATCGTCGCCGCCGCAGTCAGCGTCGCGAACGCGGCCAGCATGAACATCGGAACCCGCAGCAGCGCAGGCGTTCCCGTCGCCGCGACCGCCGCGATCATGCACGCAGCCGACAACAGAAGAAGTAATGTGCCTTTCGGTGTGAAACCGAATCGCGCTTCATACACCGGGGACGAATAGACAGGCTGCATCGGTATCGAATCCTTTCCGGGGAAGGCAGAAGTGACCGGGAAATATCAACGGCGAAAGCCGACCGGGCTTATTGCTGGTGGGTTTCGTCGAGCAGAACCAGGGCAGCGAGACGGACGAGGCACTCGTCGGGAGGATGGCTGCGGTGGACCCAGCAGAGTTCTTCCGCGCGTGACGGGGTCAGCCCGATCAACCGGGCCCGGCACAGCACCTCGGCCAGCAAGCCGTCGGCATGCACGAACGCAGCGGAATCCACCCAGATCACCTCCTTTCCACCGGTCACAGGGTCAGGTTGGCGGTGCCTCGGCGCGGTGGACGTCAACCGCGACAGGTCCCCGGAGCCCGTCTTTGATCCCGTAGCGGACACGCTGGCCCGTGCAGATCCAGGACGGGTCCTTGTCCCGTAGCCCGGTGTAATGCACGAACAAATCCGGCTCACCGGGTCGCTGGATAAACCCGTAACCCTTCTGCTGATGGAAAAACTTCACGACTCCCTCGTTCACGAGTCCGTCGCCTCCTTCTCCTTCGATTTCCAGGGACTTAATAGGCATGGGCGGGGTACGTGCAGATCACGATGATCAGCGCGCGGTGGAATGGATCAGGCCGGGTTTATCGGCTGCTGTGGCCCGATTCCCACCAGGCCGCGCAGCGCCCGGACAGCGCCGTGTGCAGGTCGCTCCAGCGGGTGCCGGTGCGGTGATGCAGAGCCAGGACGACCTCGTCGTAGACCGCGATGCGGGCATCGGTGTACACGAACCGGACCGTCGCCCGCGGGCTCGCATACGGGAACGGGTCGTTGAGCCAAAAGCCTTGCAACGCACGCACGAACACCTCGCCCAGGTAGCAGCCGAACCGGGTCAGGACCTCGTCCCCGGTATCGGCATCGGCAGTGATGCCGGGAAACCGTTGCAGCAGAGTGCGTTCGGCGTGCTGCAGGCCGGTGCTCGACCAGAGATCGGCGGGCATCGCCGCGACATCGTCGGCGAGAAAAGTCTCCAGGCGGTCGTCTTTGCGGGTCACCCATTCCAGCCACGGCGGCTCGAATTGCCAGTTGATCGTCGACCGGCCCACCGGATCGGTCATGGCCACCTCCCCGCCTCCCCCGCCGCCAGCACCGCGTCGACGACCACGCCGAACGACGGCAGCACCCGTGGCGGGCCCGGTACGTCCAGCCAGCAACGGCGGCGATCGCCCGGGGTCGGCAACGCCACCGTCGACCCGGGCAGCACCGGCACCGCACCGAACCGCGTCAACGACACCGACACCTCCGCCGTATCCACCCACCGGCCCGGGACACCGGTGATGAACACCCACACCGTGCGATCGATCGAGAACACCGGCGCGGGCCGCTCCCGCAACCGCGTTCTCACCCGCACACCCAGGGCTTTCGGGACGAGAACCGCCCACTGCCGATCCGCACGCAACACGATCGCGCCCGTCTGACTGTCGCGAATGGTGTTCCAGCCCAGCTGATCTCGATACACGCCGCACCGCTGCTCAGCCAGCCCAGCCGCCTCGGCATGCGACATCATCGTGGTAGTACTCATCTACTTTCTCCTCACTCGATTCCGACAAACACCCGGCCTCGGGACAGGGGCACGGGAGGCTACGGCGGCTACAGCCACAGCTGCTGGTAGGGCATCAACGGCATCCAGGCATCGACGCGGTCGTCGATGCTCACCCGCGCCAGATACGCCGCAGCCGCAGCGAATGCCTCGGCCACCGCCCGCTCGGCACGGAAATGCAGGGGCTCGCCTTCGTCGAGCTGCACCGTCATGTGACATTCCATGACCGCTCTCCAGTCGTGGACGAGTCATCTACGGAACGTCGAACAACGAGACGCGAGGTTTGCGGCATGGCGTGTTTGTTGGCCCGGCGACCGCATCGCGATGCGGCATGGCTGGGCGCCCGGGGCGAGTCGCTGATCGTGGCTCGCGTGCCTTCTACCTGTACGGACATGGGCAGACCCTCTCCCGTGCGTACTGTGTTTCGTACCTGTCTGAAAACATGACCGAATACACGGATGACGGTACATCTGACAAGTTGTCAAAACAACACCCATGCACAATCTTTGTTCACCCGTCAGAGCGGTAGGATCGCAACGAACTCGGCGAAAGGAGCACTCGATGGCACCCACGTCACCCACGGTTGCCCGATGGGAACTAACCCTCCGGCTCAACGAGTGGCGCAAGCACCTCGGGATCGATGTCGACACCGCGGCGAAGGCGTTGAAGATCTCCCGTAACCACTGGTGGCAGATCATGAGCGACCGCAGGGCCCTGACCGACGACCACTTCGATGCGATGCTCAAGCTGTTCGGAATCAGCCCGGACGAGCAGGAAGACCTGCGCGCGTTGCGAGCCGAGGCCCGTGGCCGTGGCTGGTGGTCGGAGTACTCCGGTCTGTTCAGCGACGAGAACCGGCGACTGTTCGGACTCGAACACGGAGCACAGGCAGTGCAGAGCTACGAAGGACTACTCATCCCGGGTCTGCTGCAAACCGAAGACTACGCACGGGCGGTGATGACGTCGGATATAGCCCGCATTCGCCCCGTCGACGCCGAACGGTACATCGAGGCGCGGATGCGCCGGCAGAAACGCCTTACCGGGGAAGACGCCCTTCAGCTCACCGCCGTCATCCACGAGGCTGCCCTCGTCCAACAAACCGGTGGGCCCGAAGTGTTACGCGAGCAGCTGCACCACCTCATCCGGGTTACCCAGGACGATCAGGCCAAGGTCGACATCCGCATCGTGCCGTTCTCCGCGACCAAACGCCCCATCCTCAGCGGTTCACCGTTCCACCTGATCGACTTCGCCAGCCCCGTGCTGCCCACGCTGGCTTGGCACGAATCCGTTGCCACCCACGGCATCATCGAAGATCCGACCAGGGTCCGCGAGCTTCGTATCATCTACGGCCAGCAGCACGAAGAGGCACTGAGCCGAGCTGAGTCTTTGAGCCTCATTCAGCAAAAAGCAGATGGGATAGCCTGAAAAGTATGAGCGTCACCGACACCGTCAACAGCCCGCGACACGGCTGGTTCAAGTCGTCCAAGTCCAACGACGGCCCCAACTGTGTCGAGGTACGGTTCGACGGCGATTTCGTTCACCTGCGCGACAGCAAGTACCTCCGTGACCCCGCGAACGATCCAGCCGCACAGCCTCTGATCACGCTCAAGGCTGAGTACTGGGACAGCTTCCTCGCGGCCGCAGCCGTCGACAAGGCCGATGCCCGCAGCGATCAACCTGTCATCCTTCGGCACCCGACCGGGCAGGTGTCCGTGCGTGCCCAGGACGGCACCACACTCACCTTTACGGCGGACGAGTGGGACGCCTTCACCGCTGGAGTTCGAGAAGGCGAATTCGCCGCAGCTTGATACAACCGCTCCCGAACTGTAGGTTCTCAGAAGTCGTGGCCAAATCTCAGAATGATTGGCCACGACTTGGCCAGTTGGCCACCGGCGTGAGACTCCGCAGGTAGCGGCCCCGCGTGGTGACCCGATCATCGTGTGCGGCATGAGGATTGGCCATAGTTCTGAGACAGACCGCGATGGCCACCATGTGAGACTGCCTAGAAGTTGCAGGTCAGCGGCTTGGCAGTGGCCACGACTTTTGAGACCCTACACGAACGGATCCGGGCGCACCCATGCCGATCCGAATGGGCCGCTAATTCCAATTCGAAGCTAGGCAGAGGCGGAAGCCGATCCGAAATCGCGGAAGGCGGCCACCGCGCGGCCGATGCTAGTTGAAGCTAGCTAGACGAGAATAGTTGTGGCGCAGAGCCAGCAGTCGGGGAGGATGCGCGCCCGGGTGGCGTTGAGCTGGCTCACCAGCAAACTCGATGAAGCCAACTGAACGAAAAGGCATCCCGGTGACTCTGGCGCGGCAGATGAAATCAGAGTCCGGCCCATGTCAGATAGGCCAGGCCATTGCTCTCGTCGTCGAAATCCCCAATGAGAAGACTCAATCCAGTACGGCGGTTGTAGTACCGGAGATGCTTCTCAGCCGCATTGAAGCAGGTCTCCGCGTCTGCACCCCGGGCAGATGCCTTGCCGCCACCGCAGTCGTCCGCTTGAAGTGGGGGCTGATTCGGCAGCAGGTGCCCGGCGAAGACTCGAATGCGCGGGTAAGCCTGTGTGAACAGGCGGTCAGTGTCCGGCGTCGTCTGAATGACACAAAGGGTAGCGGGAGCTTCCGACCCGGGCCTGCATCCTGTCGAGTTCCGGAGCCGACTCGGGAGGGCCGCGACGAAATCATCCTGCGATCCAACGGTGGCGGCGGCCCCCACGGTCGGGCTGGCGGTCACCCCGCCACCGGTACCGTGGGGGCCACTCGCAGCAGAATCACCACTCGGTGGATGGTTGTAGATCCCTACGCCGAGCGCGACTGCGACCGAGAGCAGACCAACAGCACCCGCAGTCCGCCAATAACGCCGCGTCTCTTCATCATCGGCCAACGCTTCCGCCCCCGCCCGCGTGATTGGAGTTGAGCCGTCAGCTTACGGCCGGAAAGCTCTGAAGTGAGCCCTGTTCCGTCAGCAATCCCGGCGCACCATCGTTCGCACGGGGCCGCGTCCGGCTGATCTGCGGATGTTCCGGTACCGCGGCTGAGCGCGTGTGCAGTTCCGGGATGTTGTCGGTGGTCTGGTGTATCTCTTATCGCAGTTCATGTGGGAGATGCGTTGCGGGGGACTTCTATTCGGGTTCCTGGATTGGGCCGCGCAAGCCTGGAACCAGCATGCGCGGCTTCGGCTTTCGAAGGAGGGGATCGACTGTGGAGACTCGCTCGGCGCCGGTGGTGGTGGTGCTCAATCCGGATGAGCTCGGTCCGGATCCGAGTGTGGGTATGGATTTGGCCGTGCGGCTGGGTATCGACCGGCTGGAGATCCGTACTGCTGAGGGTGCCAACGCGATAACGCTTCCGCCCGAACGGATTCGGCGTATCCGGGTTTTGGCCGACGAGCGTGGTTTGCGAGTGGCGGCGTTGGCGTCGCCGTTGTGGAAGTGGTGCCGTCCGGACGCGACGCCGGGACGGGTGGACAGCTTCGGTTTCCCCACCCGTGTCCCGCACGCGGATCGGCTGGCGTGGGTCGAGCGGGCGATCGAGGCGGCCACGCTTCTGGGCGCGCCGATCGTGCGGATCTTCTCGCATTTGCGGGTGGAGGCGTACGCGACCGAGCAATTCGGTGGGGACCCACTGTTGCCTGCCGCCTTGCGCATGGCTGCGCGGGCCGGACGGACTTTGTTGCTGGAGAACGAACCGGTGTGCACGGTCGCCCACGCCGAGCCCCTGCTGGAGGTCCTGGATCGCTACCACGAGCAGGGGCTCGGGTTGTGGCTCGATATCGCGAACCTGCACGAGGTCGGTCAGACCACGCCCGAGACCGTGCAGGCGTTGGCACCATACGTCGGCTACGTGCACGTGAAGGATTACCGCCTCGACGCTGACGGCGGCAGGGTGTTCTGTCCGGCCGGGACGGGGGTGGTCCCCTACGGTGAGGTGCTGCCGGTGTTGCGCGGTGCTGGTGACCGGCTGCCGTATGCGCTGGAGACCCACGTGCGTGACCGCCCAGCCGAGGCGCTGGCCACGGGAGCCGCGTTCCTTCGTGCGGCGGTGCCGGGGAGGCCGGAGTGACGCGAGTGCTTGTTGTCGGTGCGGGCGAGGTCGGCGCCAAACATCTGTCGGCACTCGCCGAGACTCCCGGGGTGACTGTGGTCGGTGTGGCCGATCCTGCACCGGGACTTGCGGTTCCGGCCGGGGTACCGCTGTTCGAGTCGTGGCAGGCGGCGCTGGAGGTGGTGGCGGCGGAGCTGGTGGTGGTGGCGACACCGCCGGGTATCGCCTTGGTCGCGGCCCGGGGCGCGGCGGCGACCGGGGCCGCGGTGGTGGTCGAGAAACCGGTCGTGATCGATGCGGAAGTGCTGGAACCTCGTGCCGGTGACGAGCGAGTCTTCGTGGCCTTTCAACCGCATTTCGCACCCGGTCTCGATGACCTGCTCGCCGGGCCCGGACACGTTGTGCGAGCGGAGGTGTCGCTGGCGGTGCGCCGCGACCCGGCGTATTTCCGTGGGTGGCGGCGACGGTTCGCCACGGCGGGCGGGGTGCTGCATCAGCAGGCCATCCACGGCTTGGCGCTCGCGCTGCGCCTGCTGCCGGGCAAGGTGGAGACGGTGGACGCACGCGTGGTCCATCGCCGCGGCCTCGCCGACACCGAGGACCATGTCCTCGCCTCGATCGTCCTCGCGGGAGGACAGACCATCAAGGTGGATGCGCGCGTCGACTACCACGGTCCGCCGTCCCACGAGGTCGTCCTGCATTACGCCGACGGGCAGCGCGTGTGCGTGCGAGGCCGCAACCTCGAAGCCGGTGTCGGCGCGATCAGCGCCGCGCCGACACACCAGCAGCTGCGGCGTCGCTTGTATACCGAGGTCCTCGCTACTGCTGCCGGCCGCCCGGCGCACCCGTGCTTGTTTCCGCTGTCGGCGCTGCGGCGTCCGTTGGAGGTGATCGACCATGTCTACCGCGACGCCCATGTCATCCGGGCCGCGAGTGCCGCTGGCTGCTGAGGCGCCCGTCGAGGTCGTCGAACGCAAAGGGGTCGGGCACCCCGATACCCTCGCCGACGCGATCGCCGAACTCGCCTCGATCCGCTACAGCCAGCACTGCCTGTCCGTAGCGGGCGCGGTGCTGCACCACAACCTGGACAAGGTCGCCGTGCTGGGTGGCCGGGCCGTCTTCACCGACACCGACGGCGTCTACGACCGGCCGCTGCGGGTGGTGTTCGGCGGCCGGACCTCCACCAGCTTCGCCGGACAGCTGCTACCGGTGCAGGAGATCCTCGAACAGGCCGCCGTCGACCAGCTGCGTGCCGCGCTGCCCGGGTTCGACCGGATGCGGGTGGAGTTCCGGCACGAGACGACCGATTCGAGCAAGTTCCCGCATTGGTTCGCGCCGCGCTCGCTGGCCGATCTGCCCGAGCGGCCCCGCGCGTTCTCCAACGACACCGCCTACCTCGTCGGCACCGCACCACGCACCGCGACCGAAACCATCACCTTGCTCACCGAAGCGTTCTTCCGCCAATCCCCTTGGGCGGGTAGCGATATCAAAGCTCTCGCGGTCCGCCGCGACCAGGACTGGACCGTGACAGTGTGCGTGCCCGCACTCGCCGGGCATCTGACGACCGCGGCAGAGTTCGACGACGCCGTCACCACCGCCGCCGCAGAGCTGACCACCCTCTTGGAGCAGCGGCTGCCGGGCCGGGTGTCGGTGGTGTGCAATACGCGCGGCAGCCGGATCGGCCCGCTGTCGGGCCAGTACTTCACCCTGTCGGGCTCGGCCGTGGACTACGGCGAGGACGGCCTCGTCGGACGCGGCAACGCCCGCACCGGCGTGATCAGCGGCGCGCACGGGGCGGGCAACGAGGCGACGTTCGGGAAGAACCCTGTCTACCACGTCGGCAAGGTCGGCGGCTGGCTCGCCGACACCGCCGCCGCCGCGATCGCGGCCAGGTTCGGGCCGTGCCGGATCGGTCTGCTGTGGCGCAACGGGGCACCCTACGACCAGCCCGCCTCGATCCAGATCACCACCACCCGCCCGGCACCGGCAGGCGACACCGAGGAGCTGGTGCGCACCACTCTGGCCCGCACCGACTGGCTCGATGACCTCCTGACCGGCCGCTACCTGCCGCACGTGGAACCCTTCGACAAGCTCCTCGACGACCTCGGCCCGGTGACCGGATGACGACCCAGCATCTCACCACCGGATACGTGTCCGCCCCCGTCGCGGTGCCCGACCGGACCGACACGACCGCAGCTCGCCACACCCACCGCTACCTGCCGGGCGGCTGGTCACTGCACGACGACGTCACCCACATAGGCCCGGTCGCTGTCACGATCGCCCTCGGCACCGCCGAGGTCACCACCGACCGCGGGACCGTCCATCTCCGGTTGCCTGCCGTCGCCGCAGCGTCGGACACCCTGGCGTATGTCACCTACACCGCATTGGAACGCGTCCGCCAGCAGCAGCACAGGGTCACCGTGCACGCCACCGCCCTGCACACCCCCGCCGGTCGGGCAGTGCTGCTACTCGGCGCGAAGAGTGCCGGTAAAACCTCTACCGCCTTCGCGCTCGCCGCGCGTGGCTGGATCCACGCCGGGGATGACCTGGTCGTCCTCGGCGACGACGACAGCGGCAGCGTGACGGTGTGGCCGGGCAAGCCCACCGCCGCCCTGCGCGACCCGCACCATCCCCTCGACCCCAAACCCCAGCACCCCCTCGAACCGTTCGCCACCGGCCCCGCACCCCTGGCATGGATCGTGCGCTTGGCCGTACACCCAGCTCTCACCGCCACGTCACTCACCACGGCGACACCGGTGTCGGTGAACGAGCAACTGCGGCTGCACGAGAACCTCGCCCGCTACATCTCCGGACTGCCCACCCCGATCAGCGGCCTCACCGACATCCCGTACGGGCCGGTATGGCCTCTCGACACCCCGGCGCTGGCCCGCTGGCGCAGCCAGCTGCTGACCCGGCTCACCCGCTGCCGGTTCGACTACCTCTACGCACCGGACCCCGGCCACGCCGCCGACCTCCTCGCCCAGGAAGCCGACGCCGCATGACCCTCGCCGCGATCCTGCCCAGCCGCAACGAAGCCACCACCATCACCGCCGTCACCGAAGCCGTCGACACCGCCCTCGACGACGACGCGGTCATCGTGCACGCCGACTCCTCCGACACCCCCACGACCGCCGAACGGTTCGCCCGCACGGCGACCCGGGCAGCGACGCTGCCGTTGACCGGGCTGACGCGAGGCAAAGGCGCCCAGATCCTCGCCGCGGCCCGCCGACCCGAAACCGCCGCCGCCGACGTGGTACTGATCGCCGACACCGACACCCGCAACCCCGACCCCCGCCTCTACCACGCCCTCATCCAGCGCGTGCGCGACGGCGCGGCTCTCGCCATCGCCGACTACCCGCGCCACTGGGACGAAGCCAACCTCACCAACCACCTCGCCCGACCCCTGATCGCCGCCACCACCGGCCACGACATCCCCCAACCCCTCGCCGGCGACCTCGCCGTCTCTTATCGCGCCCTCACCGCCGCCGTACACGCCACCGCCGCGTTGCCCGCCGACCTCACGGCTGGTGCCGCCGGATACGGCATCGACGCCCTCCTCCTGCTGACCGCTGCCGCTACCGGCCCCCTCGCCAGCGTCCGCGTCGAGCAACCGAAACAGCACGCCGGATCCTTCCCCCACCTGCCCGCCATCTACCACCACGCCGTCCCCGTGCTGCTGCACCTGTGCGCCACCTGGCCGCCAGCACCCGCTGCACCCGCAACCGCACCCGCGCACTACCGCACCGCCGACCGGGAACTCACTGCCGCGCGCCTGCACACCATGACCACCACACTCGACACCGTCACGCCCCGACCCGTCAGAGACACGCCACAGTGGCCGGAACCGCTCGAACAGGCTTGGCGCACAGTCTGTTCCGGCGCACCGGCGGCCGAGGCCGCCCGCCAGCTGTGGCCGCACTACCTGCGCCGCGTGCGCGACTGGCTCACCCACGGGCAGCACCTGTCTGCTCGGCAGCGGGCCGATACGCTCGCTGCTGCCCACACCCGACTCCACGCACTCATCCACACAGGAGCCCCCCGTTGACCGCCGCACCGACCTCCAGGTTCACCGCTTTCGCACTCGAGCCCTTCCCCGAGATCCGCCCCGGTGACAACCTGGCCAAGGCCATCACCGACGTCCTCGCACACACCGGCACCGAGCTGGCCGACGGCGACATCATCGTCGTCGCCAGCAAGGCAGTCTCGATCGCCGAGCAGCGCTACATCGACCTGGCCACCATCACCCCCACCACCCGCGCCCAGGAACTGGCCGCCGCGACCGGAAAACCCGCCGCGATCGTGCAACTCATCCTGGACAACTCCATCGACTACTTCCTCGCCACCGACCGAGGCCCCATCATCGCCACCCACACCCTCGGCTACCAGCTCACCTCCGCCGGAATCGACCGCGCAGGAACCACCGGAGCCTGGCTGCTGCCCGCCGACCCGGACGCCTCCGCCCGCGCCCTGCGCGACGCCCTGACCACCACAACCGGTGCCGCCGTCGCCGTGATCATCGCCGACTCCGACGGCCGCGCCGACCGCCGCGGTGCCACCGTCATCTCCCTCGGCGCCGCCGGCATCACCCCCCTGCGAGTCACCGAGCACCACGGCAAACGGCAAGAAGAAACCTTCACCGACCTCATCGCCGCCGCCGCAGGCATCATCCTCGGACAACGCGGCCGAGGCGCCCCCGTCGCCATCCTGCGCGGCATCGCCTACACCCCCAACGACAACGGCGTCGCCACCATGCTCCACCACCAACCATGACCCTGCTCATCACCGGAGCCGCCGGAACCATCGGCACTCACCTCGCCACCACCCTCACCGACCACGGCGTCCCCCTCCGCCTGCTCGACCGACGCCCCCTCCCGCGTCCTCCGGCCGGTGCCGAGACCATCCAGGCCGACCTACGCGAGCTGCCCGCCGTCGAACAGGCCGCCGCCGGGACCTCCGCGATCATCCACCTCGCCGGAATCACCCAAGAAGGCCCCTTCACCGAGATGATCGACCACAACATCACCGCAACCCACCACGTACTCGAAGCAGCACGCCGCCAACACGTACCGCGCGTCGTGCTCGCCAGCAGCCACCACGTCACCGGCCTCACCCCGATCGGTAGCCCAGCATCGCCGCTGGCACCGGACAGCTTCTACGCCGTCAGCAAGGTCACCACCGAAGCATTGGGCTACCTCTACGCCCACAAAACCGCCCTCACCGTCGTCGCCATCCGCATCGGCAGCTACCGACCGCAACCCAGCGAACCCCGCCACCACGCCACCTGGCTCAGCCCCCGCGACGCCACCACCCTCCTCTACAACGCCGCCACACACCCCCTACCCCAACCATTCCTCACCATCTACGGCACCTCCGACACCAGCGAGCCATGGTGGCCGCGCACCGGCTGGGACAGCCTCGACTACCAGCCAGCCGACCGGACCGACCAACACACCACCGGCGAACCACTTCCCGACCGGTTCGTAGGAGGCGTCTTCGCAGAACACGACCTCCCAGCCAGCTAGCTGTTTCCAGCCGTGCGAAACATTGAATGCCTTCCGGACACGTACACAACGCCAACTCCTCGGCACGCAAGACATTCGCCTGCCACCGGTCGGGTCCTCGTGAGCCAGACCGGGTCGCATCCTCGGATAATGTCCCGGCTCCATCACAGACGTTACTGCCCGCTGCTTCTGGGAAGACATACACAAGTCGGCTACCTATCGATAGCCATCAAGATAAGGTCGCGAGCATCATTTCCATACACTGACTGCTCGGTAAGTATTTTGAATGCACGCTCGTAGAGAACAAGTTCTCGAGGCTGCCGGATAGTCAGTTCGGCGCTGATGGTTTCAACTTGAGCAATCTTGTCGTCGTATAGCAGAAAATTTGTGGTCTCGTAGAAGAACTCGGCCGAATTGGGAAGCACACCGATACGCAGCCGAGGAAGATGCATCGAGCTGAGTAGATGTTCGATTTGTGCGCGTCGGATCTCTTCGCTTCCGACTGATGTGTAGAGTGCCGATTCTCCGATGATGAAATGGAATCGGTGCCCTGGCGCGCGAAGCACTTGCTGACGCTCCATGCGCGCAGCCAATGCTGCGCCGATGTCATCTGGAGCGTCCAGGAACCGGATGCATCGGCTGAGCACTACTTCGGCGTAGTGACGTGTTTGCAGCAGCCCAGGCGGTATAAGACAGTCGAAGCCTCGGACAAGTGTCGATGCGCCCTCGGTCTTGATGCTTTGACGCTGCCGGTGCGCATGCCCTGTTGCTGTAATTCGCCGCCATTCCATATAAGCGGCATTGACATTCCGCAACGTGGCGATCAGATCTGGCAGTGCAAGCTTGTTGTCGGTAAGTCGACACCACGTGGCCAGATCCTCTTCGGACGGCACCGTCTTGCCGTGTTCGATTTTCGAAACCTTGGTCGGATGCCAGCCTGCGGCAGCTGCTAGGCCGCGCCCGGTTAGCCGGGCAGACACCCGGAGTTCGCGTAGACGACCTCCGAGTGCCTGCCGCGCGTCATCGACTCTGGTCACGGAGATACTTTTCGAACGGAATGCCGATCGGCCACAGTTCGTCGCGGATCGTGACACACCGTGAAACGATCACCGGATCCTCGGTGATCGCACCGCCCGCCCACTCGCCTTCCGGGGTGAATACCGAGAAGGCCAGCACGCTGTCGTCGAATAGCCACCAGTCATCGACTGTGTAGGCGTCGGCACTCACTTTGTGTCGAGGCAGGTAGCGGACCTGCTCGCCCGCCGTGACGTTACGGTCGGTATGCCGCAGGAGGAAGCGCGTGTAATCGGTGTGCGGCTCCGTCACAACTCGAAGTCGCTGAATGCTGGTGCCTGCGTCGGTCACCTCGTGTACGAATGCGTCCCACTGCTGCCAGTCATCCGGGTAGCCGGTCTCTTCGCCTTTCAGGAAGCGCTGTAGCTGCTCGTTCTCGGAGGCGACGCCGTACGAGTCCTCAACCTCGAGATGGAACGCCCGACTGTGGGCAAGGTAGAGATCATCGAACTTGGGGCGATAGAGCATACGGGTAGCTCGCTTTCTCGACGTCGACTTCGATCGCTGCCTCATGCGCCGGGATCGCCATCGTCGCCAGCACATCCGGGTCAGTGACGGGTCTTCCTACCAGAGTGAAGGTGCCCTGCCCGGTATCGCGCAAGTCCGCCCGGAGGAACGTACCGAGTTCCAGGTAGCCGAGCAGCTGGTGAGGGATCTCAATCCGACCGGCCTCACCAGCGGGCCATCCCTGGACAAGATCTGTACCTCGATCGGTTGCCCACACCCGCGGGGAGCCGTTGCCCCCGGTAGGCCCGCCAAGTAGACGAATCTGCATATGAGTCCCATCTCGCTCGATGTAGCTCTAATGAGCTGCATACAAGCAGCTCACAAGGATTTGAGTATGACATCTCAAGCAACCTCGAGCAACTTCATTGTGAGCACAGCAGCATAGCTTCTAGCGTCGAAGTCGGCGATCAGACCGTCGTCCCCCTCCACCTCCCACGCCGCAGCAGCCGAGGCGGCGCGGCACAACCACTGCCCCTCAAACCGATCGAGCCGATTCGACATGAATAAGCAACCACAGTCCTGAACCACCCTCAGTGGCCCACACCCCCAAAGTCCCCGGCAGACAGCCGAGCTAATCGGGCGGCCGATGCATAGGAGCGCGCTGGGTGCGACCGCCCGGAAGCGCGGCATTCTGCTCGGATGGGCTTGGCAGCCGTGACCGTCCCGCCCCGATGTCCTGCGATAGAACACTGAAATAGCTTCCGCAGTAATGCAACTCCCGATCGTCTCGTCCCTGCCGGGAGCGGATGCGTGCTGCCTCCAACACCGGCGTCTTTTGGAAAGGAATTAGTGATATGGGTATTTTCTCGGGGCGGCGCTCTCAGGGATTGCTGCATAATTCGACGCCCGTGCCGGGGATACAGGAAGCGCAGGCGGAGGCGTTGTCGCGGGATCGGCAATCGGCCAGGTTCCTCACCGCGGCGGCGAACAGTTACGTGTATGCCTGTTGTCTGCGCGTGGTGGCGCAGTTGGGTGTGGCCGATCTGCTGGCGGACGGTCCTGTGCACGTCGGAGGTCTGGCCGAGCGTGTCCGTGCCGATGAGGATGCCTTGTACCGTGTGCTGCGGCTGCTGGCCACCAGGGGGATTGTCCGCGAAACAGAGGCAAGGGTTTTCGTGCTGATGGACCTGGGGGCATCGCTGCGGTCTGGTTCGCGGTTCTCGGTGCGGGAGGGGATCTTGGCGGCCACCACCCCGGCGATCTACCGCGCGGGTGGTGAGCTGCTGCACGCGGTGCTGACCGGCGAACCTGCGGTGCAGCAGGTGTTCGGTGAGTCGCTGTTCGACTATTTCGGTTCTCATCCGGCCGACGGGTCGGAATTTCATACCGGTATGGGCCGGTATTCGGTGATCGAGAGCGAGAACTTCGTTCGTGCATGCCGGTTGCCCGAGGCCGGCACGGTCGTGGACGTCGGGGGCGGCCAGGGCACGTTGCTGCTGATGCTGTTGCAAAGACACCGGCGGTTGCGCGGCGTGTTGTTCGACCTTCCCCAGGTCGTCGAGAACCACCGGCTGCGGGAGCTAGAAGATGCGGAGCGCTGGGATGTGGTGGGCGGCAACTTCTTCGAGGCGGTGCCTGCGGGGGATGTGTATGTCATCCAGTACGTGCTGCACAACTGGGACAACGAGCACTGCGTCGAGATCCTGCGGAACTGCCGGCGGGCCATGGCTCCCGGCGGGCGGGTGTTCATCCACGACATGCTCGTGCCGCCCGGCAACGAGCCTGATCAGTCCAAGGTCCTCGACATCGTCATGCTCTCCATCGTCACCGGCCGTGAACGCACCCGGCAGGAATTCCAGCACCTTCTGCACACGGCAGGGCTGCGGCTCGTCGGTATCACCCCACCGGCAGTGGGCGCGTTGTCGGTCATCGAAGCCGAAGCAGCCTGACAAAGAACCGCTTCGACGCCGAACGAACCCTGTTCTTGCCCAACGTTTCTGGAGCTGTCTCCGATGACTACACCCTCTGTTCCGCCTGCTCGCCATCCGACCGAGTCCGGCCGCTGCCCGTTCGGGCACGGCTCGCCGGTCGACACCGCCGATGAGCGAATCCCGTTGCACGACCCCGCTTTCGCGCAAGACCCGCACGCCGCCTACAAGGCGATGCGAGAACGGTTCGGGTCACTGGCGCCGGTGTACCTCGCACCCGGTGTGCCGGCGACCCTGGTGCTCGGGCACCGGACCGCGGTGGAGGTCTTGCACGACGAGCGCCATTTCCCGTCCGACCCGCGCACCTGGCAGCAGACGGTGTCCGCTGATTCGCCGTTGCTGGCGATGATGGGCTATCACCCAGCTGCCCGCTACAACACCGGTCGCGCGCACGAGCGCTATCGGGAGGCGTCGCGGGCGGCGATCGACGCGGTGGATCTGCATGCCCTGCACGCCCTCGTGGAGCAAGTCGCCGTCCCGCTGATCAACGTGTTCTTCGGCGCGGGCGCGGTGGAAGTGATCAGCCAATACGCGCACCCGCTGGTCGTGCGGATCCTGAACGTTCTCGTCGGCTGTCCAGAACAGATCGGAGACAAGATCGCGCAAGGAATGGCGGCTCGATTCGACTCCGGCGCCGACGCCGCCGAGGGCATGCACGTCCTGCAGCGGGCGCTGACCGACCTGGTCGAATGCAAGCAGGTAGAGCCGGGCCCGGATATGGCCTCGATCATGCTCGCCCATCCCACCGGGTTGACCGGTGAGGAAGTCGTCGCGCAGCTGATGAGCTTCTACGGCGCCGGAGTCGAGGCGTTGCAGAACCTGATCGCCAACACCATCTTGTTGACCCTCACCGACCAGAGGTTCGGCGGCGGTCTACTCGGCGGGAGCCTGTCCACCCGCGAAGCGCTGGACGAGGTGTTGTTCACCGATCCGCCGATGGCGAACTTCTGCACCACCTACCCCCGCCAACCGGTCCTCATCGACCACACGTGGCTGCCCGCGCATCAACCGGTCGTGGTCAGCCTCGCCGCCTGCAACAACGACCCCGCCATCCGCGCGGGCGACATCGTCGGCAACCGGTCGCACCTGGCCTGGAGCGCCGGACCCCACCTGTGCCCCGCCCAGAACGTCGCCCTCCGGATCGCCGGAGACGCAGTCGACCAACTGCTCGACGCACTGCCCGAAGTCACCCTCGCGATCCCTGCTGAGGAGTTGGTGTGGCGGCCGGGCCCGTTCCACCGCGCACTCACCCAGCTGCCGGTGTCCTTCACTCCGGCGTCTCGCCCGCCCACCGGCCTCTACGCCTACCCGAGCGAGGCATAATGACTGCGGCCGGTCTGGCGGACCCGGATGCTGAGCCCTTGGGGACGGACGCGGGGCGTCCGAGCCTGTGCCGGATGTACAGCTACTGGTATTACGGCGGCAAGGATCACTACGAGATCGACCGCGACACCTGCCACACCCTCGCCCAGCATGCGCCGGGCTGGGAGCTGGCGGTGCGGGCCAGCCGGGCCTGGCTACGCCACCGGGTCTGTGACCTCGCCGCACGAGGCATAGGCCAGTTCCTGGTCCTCGATGCCGGGTTCCCGGTCCTCGGTGAAATCGCTGTGCACGAGCTGGCGGCGCAGAACCTGAGTGAGCGGCCCGCGCGGGTGGTGTACGCGGATCCGGATCCGCTGGCCAGCCTGCACAACCATGCCGAGCTGGCCGACAACGTCTACGTCCACGCCGTGCAGGCTGACCTCGCCGATCCCGCCGCCGTGCTCGACCGGTCCCGCGCCGCGGGCTCGCCCCTGGACTGGTCGAAACCGGTGGCTGTGCTGCTGCCCGACTCCCTGTCGCATGTCCCCGACGATCCCGGCCCCGCCGAGATCGTGCGCCGCTATCGCGAGCTGCTCGCCCCTGGGTCGTGGATTGCGGCCAGCCATTACACCGATCCCGGGCGTCGCAGCCCCGCACACGAGACCGCGAGCGTGTTGCAACAGCAATTCACTACTTGGCTGGGCTCGGGCCGGTTCCGAGCCCCGGCAGAGATCGCGGCGTGTTTCGACGGCCTGGAACTGCGCGACCCCGGGATCGCCGACCTCACCGCCTGGCCGCCACCGCTCACCTCGGCCACACCGCTCCCGGCCGAGGCCGGCCTGATCCTGTGCGGCCTCGGCCGCATCCCCGATCCCACCCAACAACACGCACACAACGGAGGAACACGCTGATGAGCATCACCAGCACACGATGGCGCCGAGTGGCGCCCGGGGTGTGACCAGCCATGCCACCCGCCACCCCACCCCAACCGCCACACGGTATCCGGCACATCCATATCGAATCCGGCGCCCTCGCCTTGGATTTCCAGGCAGCGCTGAACAAGCACAGCACGTCGCCGATGAACTCGCGCGTACCTTCGCCGACTTGGACCTGCGGGTGACCATCGACGACAAGGTACGGCGGGATCTTCCGCCGCTGCCCTGCGCGGACCTTTGGGACTGAGGCTGCCACCCACGCCGTTGGAGCAGTGCTTGAAGCCTGCTGAACACGAAGGACTTCCGACCGATGATATTCCCGGCATCCCCAGAAACGCGCGTGGCCCTCTTCAATCCCGTCCACACGGAGGAAGTGACCATGACCCGGTTGCGCGAGTACGGCCCCGACTATGCCCTCACGCTCGCCCGGGCGAGCGACCTCGCCGATCACGACGAGCTAGAACAGGCGGCACGCAGCCTACGTGACGCCGTAGATGTGCTCAGGCGCACAAGCATCGACCAGGCCGCGGCGGCAGAGCTGGTGTACCAGCACCTCCTGGCCTGGGCCGACGCAGTCACCGCCGACATCCACGCCAGCGGCCGGGCAAGGCACTGACCATGGGGGCGAGCCCGGAACGCCCGCGACTGCCCCCTGGTCGAATCCGTTGCTTCTCAACGCTTTTCTGTGGTTTTGCGATCGAAGGGACTTCTCGCTGATGCCTGCCGATTCTCCGACCGGATCGTCTGCCCGCCAGGTCGGTCACGTCTACTCGCCGCGGCCGACGCACCGGCGTGGGCGCGGCTGCTGGCCGAGCATCTGGTCCGGTGGGCCGCCGCGTTCGGAGGCCGCACCAGCAAACAACACGACCCCCTGACCCCCTGTCGACCATTCCGGAAGGAGCTACACCATGGACCTCAGAATGGGCTATCCCCACTCGGCCCGCATGTACGACTACTTCCTCGGCGGCAAAGACAACTACGAGGCCGACCGTGAGCACGCCGAACAGGTCGAGAAGGTCTTCCTGTCCGTGCGCCTGGCTGCCCACCACAATCGCGGATTCATGCACCGCGCCATCCGGCACCTCGCCCAAGAAGGTATCCGGCAGTTCCTCGACATCGGCACCGGCATCCCCACCGAACCCAACCTGCACCAGGTCGCCCAGCAGATCAAACCCGAAGCGCGCATCGTGTACGTCGACAACGACCCGATCGTGCTCGCCCACGCCCGCGCCCTGATGACCAGCACCCCCGAAGGCTGGACCGCCTACCTCCACGCCGACGTCACCCAGCCCGAACAGATCCTCACCGCCCCCGAGGTGAGAAACACTCTCCGACCCAGCGAACCGGTCGCAGTGAGCCTGATCGCGCTGCTGCACTTCATCCCCGACGAATGCAAGCCCCATGACATCCTCGCCACCTTGCTCGACGCCGTCCCGTCCGGGAGCTATCTCGTGATCTCCCATGCCACACCGGATTTCGACCCCGACACCTTCACCAAAATCCAGGACATCTACCGCGACGGCGAGATCCCCTGCCAATTCCGCAGCCACGAGGAAGTCACCGGTTTCTTCACCGGACTCGACCTCGTGGACCCAGGTGTCGTGCCGCTGCCCCGGTGGCGGCCTGACCTGTTCGCCGTGGACGACCCCGACAACGACACCCTCACGACCCTGGACGCCAAGGTCGGGGCCTACGCCGCCGTCGCGAGGAAACCATGACGCGCCCCGCACACCCCAGCAACACGCCTGCCGCTGTGTGCTGGACGCGGCACGTACCCCAGCGACAACCACGGAACCATCGACCTTCACCACGGAAGATTCGATCTATGAACGCGCGCCTCGGGGAATCGGTGTCGGTCACCCGCTGCGTCGCCGCCCACCGGCAGGCTTCGGCACCGACCGGCCGCCGCCGACCCGCCACCACACCATCCCCCGGCCATCACGCGGGCGGCGGGACCGCGGCCCCGCCTGGTGGGCTGGCATGGCCTGTCGGATCGTCCGGATATCGTTGTCCCGGCGGGAAATTGTCGGGAGAAGGGAACGCCGTCATGGTTGACGATGATCAGCTCGGTTTTGCCATCGAGTTCCATGAGAAGACCCAAGCATTTCTCGATTGGGCCGAGCCCGCTCTGATGGAATCCAAGGTTCGAGCATTTCTCACCGACACGGTTCCCGGCATCGCAGACTATTCCTCCGATGCGTGGTGGACCTCGCCGCTGCTGCTGCGCATCCTCGACGCCGCACTCGACCGGTTCGGTGACTGGGCTGGTTTCCTGTCCCCGGACCATCGCGAGAGCGCGGATCAGCTCGTGCGGTTCCTGGGCGAATGCTGCCTCCGACAGCACCCCGGCATGACCTGGGCCAACCGGCCGACAGACGCCACCTGCCCGCCACTGTACGACGATTTCGGGCCCGTAGTCCTGTTCACCGAGTCCGGAGCGGGGGAAGCTCCGGCCTCGCTGGCCGAAGAACTCTTCCTGAAGAACTACGGCCCTCGCATGGTCGTCTACAGCATCCAGAAGGCCGGGACCGCCGTGTAAACGGCGGAATCGGAGAGGGGGGTGGCGTGCCGGACGACTACGATGCCGTGCGCCGGAATCTGTCGAACTACGAGCGGGGCCTGTACTTCGAACTCGGACGCGCGCACATCCGGGGAGAAACCCCGGAGAAGGGCTGGGTGCGTCAGTTCGAAATCAAGGTCGGCGGCAAAATACGCCGACTGGATTCGGCCCGCACCGAAGGCCGAGGCGTCCGGAGCAGAGAACGGAAATCCGGACAGGTACACGAACGAGAAACCCTGGAACAGCTGCGCCGCGAACGCGCCGCGCTACGCACCGGGCAGCTGACCCACAGCGGATGGGAAACCGTCGCCGGAGAGAAGATGCCGCGCACCGTCCGCGACGAACTCCACCAGATGGCCCGCGACTTCCCCGGCAGATTCCACCACGAAGTAATCTCCCGAGCCGACGCGCTGCGCGCACTCGAACTCGGCAAGAGCCTCGCCTCCCGACAGCTGGAACTGATCCGCAGCTACCAGCTGACCCGCGCCGACCGCGCACGCAAACGACTCGCCAACATCCGTGAGATCGTGCGCAAGCGAGAAGCAAAAGCGAAAGAAGACCGCGCCAGAACCGAACGGGAAACACGCGAAGCACGGGAACGAATACAACGCGAAGTAGCCGACCGGGTTGCCCGCGAGTTCCGCCTGCCGGAGGTGCTGCGCCGCGACCGCGAGAACAGAGACGCCGAACGGGCACAAGCGCGAGAAGCAGCCGACGCCGCCGAGGCGCGGCGCGCACGGGAAGCAGCCGACAAAGCCGAACGCCAACGCCAGCGGGAGGCCACCGAGCGGCTCGCTGCATTCCGTCAGCAAACACGCGAAGCGACCGCGGCAGGCCGGGTGGTCCGAGGCGGACCCGAAATCGCCGACCTGCTCATCGTCGGACGAGCCACACCAGGCGCCGCGCCTCCCCACCGCGAGCCGCCACAAGCCGGATCCACCCGCGGCGGACGCGAAGACCGCGGAAGAGAACGCGGAATCGAACGCACCCGGGACTGATCTCGGCGACTTCGTTGATGGCGACACAGCTCTCGCGCGCATCGTCTGGTCCGATCGGCGGGCATCCGCGCCCATCGGCGGAGCCCTGTTGAGGGGATATAACAAGAAATCCAACCCCGGGATCGAGCAAGATCCACGGTTCCGTGCCGTTCTCGAAGACATCCAGGCATGGTCCACGAGCCGCAACAACGCGATACACGCCACTGCGAAGATACTCGGAAACGATGATCCCACAGTCACTTTCGCCGACCTGTTGACCGTCCACCGCGAGACCGCGATTCGCGGAGTGCAACTACTCCAGCAGTACGACCAGCTCGACACTCGAGCGCGCACCGCGCACGGTCTGATACCCGGCACCTACCCGAACGCGTTCTTCCCCGAACACCGGCCCAAGCCGGTCCCAGCGCTAACAGCACACCGAGACGCGGAGGTAACCTATCGGTTGCTGGTAAGGCGACGAGTGGTGCGGCCGACAGTGCGAGTGCGCCCTCCCGTTGCTTCTGCATCGCTGTATGCCCGGACCTGTCTGGAAGCGAGCCCGGCGATGGCCAAGAAGAACAATGTGACCCGATTGCCGACCCGCCTCGGCACCACCGCCCGGCAAGCCGCCGAGCCGGTACAGGCTGCCGTGCACGACTACCTCGCAGCCCGTCACCGGCTGACCGAGCAGCTGGCGCAGGTCGACGCGCTACTCGAACAAGGTGCCACGGAACCTCTCGAACAACAGGCGACAGCCCTGGGCGAGAGACTGATCAGTGTCCACAGCAGCCTGATCCGCTTGTCGACGACCGTCGCCATCGGGCGG
Organism: Nocardia wallacei; assembly: GCF_029868745.1. Lineage (GTDB taxonomy): Bacteria > Actinomycetota > Actinomycetes > Mycobacteriales > Mycobacteriaceae > Nocardia > Nocardia wallacei_B. The sequence goes on from NZ_JARWOP010000293.1 coordinate 30,779, forward strand.
ACAACAGCGGACTCGACGGTGCTGAGCAAGGCGCTGGCGGAAGCGACAGCACCACTCGTCGCGCAGCGGGCCGAGCCGCAACCGGCGCCTGCCTCAGCGAGCGAAGCCACGTCGTTGTCCACTGTCGACGAGCTGAAGGCCCTGGGAGCGGATTCGGTCGTCATCCAGGCCCCCATCACCGAGTCCGGCCGCCCCCGACCGTTCCAGCGCGGCGACGACGGACAGTGGCACAGCCACACCATCGGCCGAGGCGGGATCTCCTCGGACAGCCTGTGGAACGGCGGCAGCGACCTGGTCGTCGTTCTGCGCACCGACAGACCGGTCACCGCCGGCGCGACTCCCGCACAGCGCATCGCCGCCGAGGCCGGTTTCCGAGGCTGGCAGGTACGCGACGACGACCACGGCCGCCTCCGTCTCACCCGCGGCCAGATCGCCATCGACCTGCGGTACTCCACCGCCAGCGGCAGCATCACCAAAGCCACCAGAACCCATGCCGACGGGCGCGTCGACCACGCTGCCGCCGTCGGCAAACTCGGCACGGTCCTGCGCTGGCTCAAAGACGACCAATGACGCCCCGCCCGGACAGGTGTGAACACCCGAACACGTAACCGGACAGACAGCGCCCGCCCATAGCTCCACCGCCTCGCGCGCCGCGGTCCGCTCGACGACCTGTCGGGCCGCGCGGCCCGCTTGGTCGTGTGCGTGGCGGGCCGGATGTTGCGGCTCTGCGGCTTAGTCTTCTCTGATCAGGTGTTATCCCGTTCAAGTGAGAACCGGAGGTACCGACATGGCAGGGAAGTTCGAGCTGTACACGGACAAGGCCGGCAAGGTGAGGTTCCGGCTCAAGGCCGGAAACGGTGAAGTCATCGCCGTCGGCGAAGCCTACGAATCCAAAGCCGCCGCGGCCAAGGGCATCGAGTCGATCAAGAAGAACGCCCCCACCGCCGAGGTCGTCGACCTCACCGCCTAGCCCGGCCACCGCCGGATCCCCGCACGACGCCACCGCCCCGGCCGCCGCGCCACCCACTCCCGCCACGCCGCCACCTCCGCAACATGATCGGCATGGAACTGGTGGTCGTGGCGGCGGTGGTAGGTGTGGCAGCTGTCGTCGGGAGCGGGCGCCAGAGGTGAAGCAGAGCGCCGGTGCGCATGCGTCATACCCGGATTGGACGCCACCCGTCCGGCAACGGTTCCGCAACCACTCCCTCGGCGCGCCTCGGCTAGGCGCGCTCGGCTGAGGTCCTGGCTACGGGACCATGCGCCGGGCGTGGTTCATCGCTTCCAGGGTGACCTGCCGGGCGCTGCGTCGTTCCTGTTTCGAGTACCGCAGGCCCGCCAGCTCGCCCTCGACGGCCTGCAACAGCTCCTCGATGACCAGCGCGCGCCCGTAGGCAGGGTTGTGGGAGTGCTTCGCGTCGCGTATCGCGACTGCCACCAGCGCCTTCAGCTCCTCGCTCACCCAAGCCATGCCACGCACCGTAACATCGATTCGAACACCCATTCGAGGAATGTTAGAGTCCGGTCATGCCCGCACGCCCGACGATCACGTTCGCGAGGCAGCAGATCGAGGACGTCCGCCGACAACTCCTCGACGCCGCAGCATTCGGCAAGCACATCACGCCCGACCAGCTGGAACGGATGGCCGGCAAGCTGGCCTACAGCGTGCGAGCACTCGACGACCAGCAACACGCTATGCGCGCATCCCCGGGAGCGGTGCACCCGCCACTCGGGGATCGGTGATGTTCCGGCTGGGCCAGATCCCGCCTGCGCGGGGAGCACCCGGCATACGGCGGCGAGGTGCTGCACTACGGACATCCCCGCGTGCGCGGGGAGCACTATCGGTCGACCAGTTCGGGCCGGTTGGTGTGCGGATCACCCCGCGTGCGCGGGAGCACGGGATCGTGGTGGGCGTGGTCGTGCGGAGTCCGGGATCATCCCCGCGTGCGCGGGGAGCACGCCCACCGGGCGCCGCTCGATGCCGTCGTGGCCGGATCATCCCCGCGTGCGCGGGGAGCACACCTCCGCAGGATCATCGACGAGACACTGCGGCGGATCATCCCCGCGTGCGCGGGAGCACTACCGCACGCTGATCACGTCCAACCCCAACGCCGGATCATCCCCGCGTGCGCGGGGAGCACCGCCGCCGTCAAATGTTCCACTATTCTGGCCCCGGATCATCCCCGCGTGCGCGGGGAGCACTTCGAGACTCGCGAGGTCATCAACCTTTTCGGCGGATCATCCCCGCGTGCGCGGGGAGCACGGATTTCGACGCTCGCGGACAGCAATTGTTCGAGGATCATCCCCGCGTGCGCGGGAGCACGGATCACCGGTGCGGTACCAGCGGGAGTAGTGCGGATCATCCCCGCGTGCGCGGGGAGCACGGCGGTCGAGATCCGTGAGCGAGGCCTGGTGTCGGATCATCCCCGCGTGCGCGGGGAGCACGCTACGGCCCAGCGCTCCCCTACCGGATCCGAAGGATCATCCCCGCGTGCGCGGGGAGCACCTGCTGGGGCTGACCGCGAGCGAGGCCCGGGGCGGATCATCCCCGCGTGCGCGGGGAGCACCGTACAGGGACTCTTGCCTATACCTACGTAGCCGGATCATCCCCGCGTGCGCGGGGAGCACGACTCGACAGCCTCGGCCATCTTCAAGGCGTTCGGATCATCCCCGCGTGCGCGGGGAGCACCTGATCTCACGCGCGATCTCGGGCGCGGCGGTCGGATCATCCCCGCGTGCGCGGGGAGCACTCGTGATGAATTGTCGCGCGTGGTACCGACAAAGGATCATCCCCGCGTGCGGGGGATCATCCCCGCGTGCGCGGGGAGCACGTTGTGGACCAACAAGCAGGACAGCTCACCGGGAGGATCATCCCCGCGTGCGCGGGGAGCACCGCGAGCGTCGCGGTAGCGGCGGACTTCCTGGCCGGATCATCCCCGCGTGCGCGGGGAGCACCCGTGCGTCGGCGGATGCACGCAGCCCGGGGTCGGATCATCCCCGCGTGCGCGGGGAGCACCGGTGGGGTGGGTGGATCTGCCGACCACCCAGCGGATCATCCCCGCGTGCGCGGGGAGCACCTAATGCCCCAGCGGGTCTCGTAATGACGGGCCGGATCATCCCCGCGTGCGCGGGGAGCACCTCGAGGAACGCACCGCGTCCGCGCTCGGCCGAGGATCATCCCCGCGTGCGGGGGGAGCACAGGGTGGCCGCTACCGGGTCCTTGCCCCAGCCCGGATCATCCCCGCGTGCGCGGGGAGCACGTCGACCACCGAGGCCACCACCGCGGTGCTGTCGGATCATCCCCGCGTGCGCGGGGAGCACACCATGTCCTTGGTGCCGAACGACCGATCAGGCGGATCATCCCCGCGTGCGCGGGGAGCACGGGTGTGGTTCGCCGAGCTGGTCGACCTCTGCCGGATCATCCCCGCGTGCGCGGGGAGCACACCGGCTCCGGCCTGGATGACGAGGTTGTGGCCGGATCATCCCCGCGTGCGCGGGGAGCACTCGATCGGGTCGGCGTCGGGGTCCTGGAAAGTCGGATCATCCCCGCGTGCGCGGGGAGCACCGCGGGATCGGGGTGAAGACGCTGCGCGATCCGGGATCATCCCCGCGTGCGCGGGGAGCACACTTGTTGACCTGGGGCTTTGCGGAGGTGGCGGGCGAATTTCATTCGGTTTGTTTGGGTTTGAATTTCCGGCGGGTGGCGCGTCTGCGCCACACTGTGTCGTCGGACAGTTGTGGTGCGCTGCTACTGCGTGTGTCTTGCGTGGTACGGGTTTTTCGAGGTGCAGGTGTGTAGTCGGGGACGGTTCGTCGTTGCATGAGGGTGAGTCCGTCGTAGTCGACGGGGGTCCAGTCGTGGCCGTGGACTTTGAATTCGAGTCGTTGTTCATTGTGTGCGGTGTAGACCATGATGGCGCGGCCGTCGGCGACGTATTCGATGACGCGGTCCCAGGTGAGTTGCCGGATTCTGGTGGATATGTGACCGATGAATACGCCGGGGCTGATTTCCAGGAGCCATCGGGTGAGGTGGCCGCGTAGTCCTGGTGGGACCGCGGTGAGGACGATGACGGTCAAAATTCGTCTCCGTAGCCGACTCCGCCGGGGACGGTGTTGTTGCGTTCGTCCCAGAGCGTGATGATGTCGAATTCTGGGCTGTCGAGTTCGGGGGGTTCGTCGCTGTCGCGGAGGAGGTGTTGGATGTCGGTGGCGCAGCGGGTGAGGAGTTTGCCGTTGTAGATGGTGTCGCGTAGTCGGCGGCGTGTGGTGGCGGCGATGTCGTCTGGTTAGTCGGCGGCGATGTCGAAGGCGAGGGGGATGGTGATGTCGGCTTTGTAGAGGTCGGCGATGTCGTAGACGAAGGATCGGTGGTGGCCGGTGTGGACGAAGCCGAGCGCAGGTGAGCAGCCCAGGGCGACGATGACGGAGTGGACGACCCCGTACAGTGCGGAGTTGGCGGCGGAGAGGGCTTGGTTGACGGGGTCGCCGCTGTCCCAGTCGTCGAGGTCGTAGCGGCGGTGTTTCCATTCCACGCCGGTGCGGGTGGAGTGGTGGCGGTAGATCTGGCGTACGCGGGCACCTTCTCGGCCGCGTAGTTGTTGCATGGTCAGTTCGGAGACGTCGTCGTCGGGGAAGCGCATGGCGTACATGGCGCGGGCGACTTGCAGGCGGGTGCGGGTGTTGGTGACGCAGTGTGCTTGTCGTTCGAGCAGCCGCGCGGAGCGTGCGGTGGTGGTGCCGTGGGCGTAGTAGCGGACGCCGCGTTCGCCGACCCAGACGACGGTGGATCCGCTGTCGGACATGAGGGTGATGGCTTGGTGGGTGATGGTGGTGCCGGGGCCGAGCAGCAGCACACCGACGGACGCGGCGGGGATGTGGACGGTGCCGCGTTCGTCGGTGGCGGTGATGGCGTTGAAGTCGCGGTTGACCACGCATCGGTCCAGGTAGAGGAACGAGACCCGGTCGGAGATGCGGACGAGTTCTTGCGCGCGGGTGGGGCGGCGCCCGATCGTGCTCATGGCTGGTGCGCGGGCCGGGGCGGGGCGAGGGTGAGCAGGCCGCAACCGTAGGATTTCGCGCGCCCGAGGCCGTGGGTGAGGGTGTGGCGCAACAGGTCCGGGTCGGTGACTTGGAGGATGCCTTCGTAGGTGGCGGTGGTGAGGGTGACGGGATGGGGGCCGCGGCGGAAGCGGTGGGTGCGGCGTTCGGCGAGGGTGAGCTGGTACTCGCCGGGGGCGTTGGACAGCGGGAGGATGTCGAATCCGGCGCGGGCGGCGCGTTGGAGGAGCCAGTGCCGTTGCTGGTCGGCGGTGACGTGGCCGACAGGTTTGGTGTCGGTCCAGTCGCGCAGCCGCACGGAGTGCACGGGGTTGGCGGTGACCCGGAACTGCCAGCGTTGCCCGGGGGCGAGGGTGTCGAGGAGGGTGTCGTAGCTGCGGGTGTCCCAGGTGTGGGTGGTGGGCCAGCCGGCTTGTTCGACGAGGTGGGTGTAGTCGGGTTTGCCGGGGCTGGCGGTGTAGAGCAGGACGCGGTGGCTGGCGTGAGTGTCCACTCGCCACAGCACGCGCCCGTGGCGGGTGGGGTCGGCGTCGGCGAATCCGCTCATGACGGCGGCGTGCATGGCTTGCGGGGAGGACAGCAAGGGGCGGGCGCCGCGGCGGCGGGGGTTGAGCGCCATTCTGGTGAGGAACACCGGTCATGCCTCCAGGATGGTCATCGGGTCGTGCTCGTCGACCGGATCGGTGGTGCCGTGCGGGTTGTGGATGCGCACGGTCGCGCGCACGACCTGGCGCCAGGCGTACTCGCGATGGTTCGGGTCGTAGCTGACCGGGTTGTCGCGCAGCATCTCCGCACCGGTGTCGCCGGGCCGGGCGTCGCGGACAGTCGCCAGCTCTACCTGTGTGGCGCGGGTGCGTTTCTGGGTGCGTTCGCTGACCAGCCAAGGATGGGTGGCGAGCCGGGTGTCGAGGGTGTCGCCGAAGACGCCGCAGGCGACGGGCCCGGCGGGTGGGCAGGCCCGCCGCCCGAGATAGAGGGGGAAGTGGGGGTGGTGCAGGGCGTGGTCGATGCCGTCGAGCAGGGCGCGGTCGCCTTCGAGGACAGCGAGGTAGACCGCGTCGGCGAGGTAGTAGCGATAGGACAGCGGCAGGGACTGCCAGCGGGTGGTGCCGTCGCGTTCGGTGCGAGGGCGTTGCGCGGTCTGGAAGTCGCGCACCAGACGGCCGGGCTGGTCGATCCGCACCCCGAACCTCAGGTCGAGCAGGTCCTCGACCGGGTCGCTGCGGCGCCGGCCTTCGGCGGCGGCGATCAGGCCCAGGACGCCGCTTTTGGTGGGGGCGTCTTCGGTGTCACGGCGGACGAACCGGCTGCGTGAGCCCCACGATTGCAGTGGTCCGGCCAGGCGCAGTGCGAGGACGCTCACGACGGGTCTGCCAGCCGCTGGGCGGCCAGTTCACCGACCCCGGTGACCAGCTCGGCGAGGGTGACGTTGCGGCCCAGGTCGTCGAGGCTGCCGGTGTCGGCACCGAGGCGGGTCACCCACGCCGCGACGGGGGTTTCGGTGTAGGCGCGTTCGACTTCGCGGGCCTCGTCGCGCAAGGCGTCGGCGGCACGTTTGACCCGGCCGGTCTGGTCGGATTCGCGGACCGGGTGCTCGAACGCGCCGACGAGATTGATCGGCTGGGAATCGCGGGCCAGCACGACGACGGCTTCGGGCAGGGTGCGGTTGGCGAAGGTGTTCTGTTTACCGGTGGGCATCGACCGCACGAAGCATTCGACGAACGCCTCGACCGCACGCCGCGCGGCGACCGGGTCGCCGAGGTTGTCGGCGAGCCGGTCGACATCGACGGTCGCGTACCGGTACAGGGTGGCGGAGTTGAACTCGACCGTCCCGATCATGCCCGCCCCCTTCTCGTGGTCGCCGAGGAAATCGTCGACCGCGGTGAAGTAGTCGAACTCGGTCTCGGCCGGGTGCACGCTGATCGCGTGCGCCACCTGAACCGCGGCATCGACGTTCAGGTCGGCCTGATCGGCGACCATCCGCCCGAACAACGCGACATCCACCGAATGCGCTTGATCGGCAAGGTCTTTCACCTTGGCGTTCTTCAACGCCTGCGCGGTGTCTTCGGCGCCCGCGGCGTCGATCGCGGCCTGCGCCAGGGCCTCCACCTGGCGCCGCGACAGGAATACCAGATAGCCCGCTTCCTCGGTGGCGTCCTTCTTCGGTGGCTTCACCGTGATCCCGACGGCCTTGATCGTCTCGCTCGCCAGCTCGGTAGCCCGTTCCGCCAGTTCTGGTGCCCGGCTGGTGATTTCGCCTGCGATAAGTTCGACGACGCGTCGGGTCCGCACGCCGAGTTCGGTGCGGTCGAAGCAGTCGTCGAACGCGACGCGGGTGGCGCGTTTCCAGGCTTGGCTCGACACCCGGGCACGGCGGACCCCGCCGTATAGCGCGGTCTTCGGGCTGCCGGTGTCGTCGCGGTTGAGATTGCTCGGCGGCACGGTGTGCAGGATGTGGATGTCGAAAATGGTGCGGCCCATACTGTTTCAGTCCTCGGTGGTGGTTTTCGGGATGGATTCGGTGGTGGTGCGGTGGAAGTCGCGGCCCCATGCCAGCCGGACAGTGACCTGCCTGCCAGGCGTCAGCAGTGCGACCACATCGTCGGCGAAACGGGCGTAGTCGAACCCCAGCCCTTCACCGCGGAGCTGGGTGATCAGGCCGCGGGCATGGGTGAGGAATTCCTCGACCGTCTCGGCGGTAGCCAGGGCGGTGAACCGCCGCGTGACCGCCTCGGTGTTGGCGGTTTTGCGGGATTTCAGCTGGGCGACAGCCGTGCCGAACGTGGTCCCCGGCTTGTGCGCGCGAGCCGTCATCGACTGCTGGTGCACCGCGAACAACGTCATCGCGGCATGGGCGGCCTGCTCGGTGCGGGTCGCGTCATCTCGCACGGCCGCGTAGGACTCGCCGCGGCTCCAGCGGATGTGGTCGGGCATGTCTCCGACGGTGAGGTTCCAGATCTCGGGAACGTCACCGACCGGCTTACCGACACCGCGGCGCAACCGCGCCAGATCCGCCCGCGCCGCCGGCACACCCCGGAACAGGTTGTCCTGTAGCTGCGTCAGGCGCGGGTCGAGGAACCGGCCCAAATCGCCGAGGCGATACCGGCGCTGGACCTTGGTGGTCTCGCGGGTGGATGTCGTCATGCCAATGCTCCCTCGGTCGCCTCGGCGTCAGTCATTCGGGATATGTTGTGCGCCAATGGCAGTGCCGCACTGAGACTGGCGTCGAATCGTGCTTGGGCCGCTGCCACAGTCATCATGCGGTCGTCGACCTCACGGCCGGTCCAAGCTGCCGGTGGCGCGGCCGTCACGACGTCACGGGCGATGGCCACGACGCTACGGCGAACGGTGTGCTGCCACTCGGTGCGCGCGACGATCAGATCAGTGCCGGGGGCCAGGGCCGCGAGCCAGCGCCGATACGGTGCGTCGAGCGCCGCGTACACCTGCTCCTGCGCGCGCTCGCCCGCGCCGGCCTTCGGCTCTGCGCCCGCGGCACGGGCGATGTTCTCCGCCAGCCGCCACACAGCACTCGCGGCCTGGTCGGCGTCAGTGACAGCGTTGACTGCGGCCTGCCCCGCCGCCGGATCGTCCTCGCGCAACAAGATCACCGACATCGGCAGGGCGTCCTCCACGATCTCGGCGTAGGTCGCATTCTGCGCACCGTATTCGACACCCACCACGCCGATCGCTGGTCGGTAGGAACCCGGCAACACGCCCGCCGCGCACAATTCGCCGATCCACCCCAGCACCCCCGGCGCGCGGTACCGCTGCGGCGCACCATTGGGTCCCGGGCGGGCTGCGGCCGAGGGCAGCAGAGCGTTCAGGCCGCGCCACATCGACCGCTCCGCAGTGTGCATGACCGGCATGTACACCACCGTCTTGGCCTTCTTGGTCTGCGGCTCGGAATACCGCCACGCGGTGTGCGGGTCCAGGGTGTGCCGGTTCTGCGGCTGGATCCGGTCACCGTTGGCCAGTACCACCCCCGTCACGCCCGACCGGTCCCCGACCAGCCGGATCCGCCGCGTCTGCCACGTATACAGCTCCACCGTGCCCGCCGGTGGCCGCTCCGACCACACCGGCCCGTCCGGATCACGCTCCCACACCGGCACATCCCCGTCTGCGCCCAACCGCGCGAACCGCTGTTCCTCGGACGCGATCATGTTCAGCAGCAAGGTTTCTCGTAGGTTTGCGCCCTGCGGGAGCACTCCCCCGATCTGTCCGGACCAGCCCGGCCCGATCGGATACCCCTTGCCAGCCTTTACTGTGGGATCGTCCACCGCACCGGACTTGATCCCGGATGGATCGAACGCGTGGGTGTGGACCAGCCAGCGCGCGGCCTCGGCCGCCGTGATCCTCCGCAGGTTACGCCGCGACCGCGTGGTGAAAAACGGCTCCCCGTTGGGCACATCCGCCACGATTCTCTCCAGCCCCGACACCTCCCCCTTCGCCGTCCGCAAATCAGCGACCTGGAAAAACGGGGCTACCGGATCGAACAGATCGAACCGATCCCGCACCTGTTCTCCGTACTTGACGATCGCATCGACTGGGAACTCCGGCTGCTCCCAGAGCTCCTGCCACTGGTCGCTGTCGACCGGTCCAGCCAACGCACGATGCGCGAACGCCAGCAGCAACCGCATGATCGCGAACCCTTGCGTCGGCACCTCCCCACCGACTGCGATGAATTCCGTTGACCTCTCGAATATTTCGAGAATCGACATCACGTGTTCATGGCCATCCCGGCCCAGCACCACGATCCACGGCTCATCCAGCAAACTGAACATTGCGGAATCAGCTTTCTTCATCGTGTCGCCCCTCCGTAGGCCACCGGTGGGTAGCCGATTCCTAGCCGACGAGTCGGTTGAGTTCTTTGTATGCCTTGAGCCCTGTGAAGAATGCGGTCAGCAGGCCAGCACAGACAGACATCAGCCCGGCAGTGGGGCTTGCGGGTGCTGCGGACCAGACGCTGGCACCTGCTAGTAGCCCAGCGAGGACGGCGATCACCGCAGAAGGGACAGCAATCGCCATGAGACGCAACGGTATCTGCGAGCGGGCGTCGCCTGCGGCGTCGCGATTCTGCTCCGGTGCTGTGGACACGGTCTTCCCTGAGGTAGCAGTTGTCGGCCGGGGAAGAAGGCCGGGCTGCTGTCGCAGCGGATGCCCGGGTACACATTTCTGCGGCCGGGCATACCGCCCCTCTTCGTGACCCATGCCGTGACTGCGGCACGGGTCGGCCCCGCGGAAGGCGGGGATCACTCGCGACGGCGTACCTTTCCGGTCCAACGATCGGGGTCAACCCAGCCTGACGCCGGGAGAAAGCAGGAGTGCCGCAACGAGTGAGACAGTAGCGCGCGCTTGACTTTTGAGCAAGGATCGATGGTCTGGAAAGGATCGATGCACTGACAACGTACGAGCACCTTCGGGTTTCGTCATCCGCCTTGCGCTGCCGTGTCGACAGCTGTTGCCTCGTTGGGAGGAACACAGTTGTGGCCGCCGCAGGGGTGGACATGTGCGTCGGTGCGACGTCGCGCAGGATGGGCGACGACGGAACATGTTGTGGTGACTCACTATTCGGCAACGCTCAATCCAACCTGTGGTGTGTAGCGGATGGTTTTGCCAGCGAGGGTCCCCTCGCCGGCCTGGTCAACAGCCAGGACCGGGAGGCGGTAGATGACCGGGGAGGATTCCCAGGCAGGCGGGGTGGCCTGCCACAGTTCTTCTTCGGCGTCCGCTGTACTGAACTCCAGAGGTAGCCGCAACGCACAGGTGGCGACCACGCGGGCGGTCGAATCCTCCGGGGCGACCTCGCGCGGGATGGGGAGGGCGCCGTCCCCGTCGGGCAGCCACGACGGCGTCTGCCATTCCCCGGTGCCGATGGCTTGGATCAGGACGACTTCGAGGCTGGGGGCGCCGTCGCGTACCTGGCCTTGTCCTTCGGCGGCGTCGTCGGCGTCGCCGACGTTGGCCGACAACCAGCCGATGATCGGCTTACCGGGACGGCCGGGGTCAGCGAGCTGATGAGCTGTCGCTCGGTCGGTACGGCGCGCGATGTCGCTGTGCCATTGTTGCCGGGCCTCGGCCATCGCTGCCTGCCAGCTGTCGGGGCCGATCGGTTCTGGTCCGTAGGCGTCTTGCACCAGTGGTGCGATGTCGTCGGGCAGCGAAACCGTCGACCCCAGATGAGGCAGCAGGACAGCCGCGGCCCGCAGCAGCGGATACGCCCGGTACACATACCGTGCCGCGGAAGTTTCGAGCGTCGGTGGCGCTGTTGAGAAGTCCACGCCGGCAAGGTAAGTGCGGGCTTGTCGCAGTTTCGCGGGGCGCTGCGATTGGCCGTCGCCGCGCTGGTGGCGATGCAGCCGCCCCATGCGTTGCAGGATCAGATCGATGGGCGCGAGGTCGGTGATCAGGACATCGAAGTCGACGTCCAGGGACTGCTCGACCACCTGGGAGGCGACCACGATCCGCCGCCGCAGCCGCTGTGGCAGGCCGCTGTCGCGGCCGAAATCCTCCAGCAGTTCGGCGTCCTTGCGTGCCCGGTCCGCGGCGATGAATCGGGCGTGGGTCACGGTCACCTCGCCGGGAAACTCCGCCTCCAATCTCTCGGCGGTCGCGAGCACGCGGCGCACGGTGTTGCGGACCACCAGCGCGCAACCGCCCTCGGACAGTTGGTCCTTCAGTACGGCGGTGAGTTCATCGAGGTCGTCATCGACCGCTCCGCCCAGCGCCTGTACCACGACGCTGGTCGTGCGGCCGGAAGGCTCGATGACCCGGCTGCCGACCTCGCCGCCCGCTGTCCACGACAGCAACGGATATCCCACATCCACCGCCACCGGCGCCGGTGCTGCGCCGAGGCGTCCGCGTTGATACGCCTGCAGCAGCTCGGCGCGGCGATCTGCCGGCAGCGTCGCCGAGAGCGCGATCACCGGCACCCGGTACGCGCCCAGCCACGTCAACGCCTTCAACAGATAGGAGTTCATGTAGGCGTCGTAGGCGTGGACCTCGTCGAGGATCACCACCTTGCCCGCCAACCCGAGGTGCCGCAGCATCACATGCCGCGCTTTCAACGCCGCGAACAACAACTGGTCGATCGTGCCGACGACGAAATTCGCCAACGGCGCCTTCTTCCGTCCCGCCAGCCACGCATGCGCGACCACCGCGTGTCGCCCCCGACGCCGCGGATTCGCGGAATCTTCTTCGTCGCAACCGATTCCGGTCCGCGGCAACCAGCCTTCGCGTACCAGTCCGTCGAACTCCCGGTGCAGCCGGGCTTTTCCGTGGCTGAGGGTCACCGCGCCCACCTGCTGGCCGTCAGCGCCCATCGCGTCCAGCCACGCCAGCACGCGATCGAACATCGCGTTCGTCGTTGCCTGCGTCGGCAACGCCACCTGCACACCCCCCGCACCCCACCGGGCAGCCATCAACTCCGCCGCCGCCAACGCCGCCTCGGTCTTCCCCTCCCCCATCGGCGCCTCCACCACCAGCAGCCCCGGCTCCGCCATCTCCTCCACGGCCTCACACGCCGCCACCTGCACCGGACGCACCACACTGCCTTCCGGCAACCGGAAACGCGACGCAAACAACTGCGCCACAGACACATTCACCGAATCCGGCCGCCACGGGCCCGGAAGAGACAACCGCCGCAACCCACGCACGGCCCGACCCTCACCGTCGCCGTCATTCACTGCGGGCAGCGCGCCGGGCAGGAACGGCAGCAACTCCTCACTGCTCGCGATCCAATCCGCCATGATCACCGCGCCGGTCGCCACGACCTGAAAACCGGGCGACAGCTTGACATCTCGCCACCGATCGAGAAACCCCGCCGCACCCGTGCGCGTCGCGACACGATCAGCCAGCTCCCACTGCACCGACCGCCACAACCCCTGCCCGAACAAATAGGGATACACCTGCGCCGTATCAGCCGGGTCCGACTCCAACGGCACACCGTGATGCCCGCCCACCACCACACCCCACGACCGCGCCGCCGACCGGCGCCACCCCCGCTCACCCAGCCACGCCACCAGCAAATGATGCCCAGTCACGGTGTGATGGGCCTGATCCCGGTCCGGCAACTCACGCTTACCCGTCGGCATACTCAACCCGAACTCGCGCATCCGCTGCGCCAGCAAATCGTGCTGCACCGCGAATGCCGGAGTCGCCTTACCCAGATCATGAACCCCCGCCAGAAACCGCAACGCCGCCCGCGCAGCCACCACATCACCCCCGAAATCCCGCGCCAGCAACTCCACCACCGACCCCGGCAACCACCGATCGAACAACCACCCCGCCACATCCGCCGCATCATCCATGTGCTGCCACAAAGGAAGCCAATCCCCATCGCCATTCGGCGACTTCGCCCACACCGAACGCGCAGCGCCACTCAACCCCACAAGCAACCCCCTCCCGATGCCGACGCAGATCAGCAGAATGCCCGAACTATCGCACGACCCACCGACACGTTACAGACGACACGACACCTGACTGCCGCCAAATCGCTACGACAGCAACATTTTTCGATCTTGATAGCGGACTGATCCCTGACACAAAACTTGCAGCCGCCAACGAGCCCACATGCGCATGGACCCAGCTGCCATGACTGCGCGAGAGCACCTACGGGCCAGCGATTACCGCGACCACACCACGAAACGCCTCCGCTCCCACCGGCGGTCCACTCGCCTCGCGAGGCATCCTGTATCGCCGGGGTTCACCCCCCGGCCTCAGCGAGCACCGCGTGGCAGCAGGCCCATCCAGCAAGTCGTCGCATCATCCCCGCGTGCGCGGGAGCACCCTTGAGCAGGTCGTTCATCAGCGCGGCAACCTCGGATCATCCCCGCGTGCGCGGGGAGCACGACGGCGATGGGATCGGACACGGGGTTACCTCCGGATCATCCCCGCGTGCGCGGGGAGCACCACCAAGCGTGAACTGGACGACTTGGTGGACACGGATCATCCCCGCGTGCGCGGGGAGCACTCTCCTTTATCTGTTGTCGATCGCCAGCGTCGGGGGACCACCGCGTTGCCAGTCGTGGGACCACTGTCGGGAGTGCAGAAGTAGAACCAGTTCTCGCGCGGCTGACTAGCTGACAGCCCCCGCCCGAACGACCCGGAATGCGGCATGAGCGTGCACTGCGGGGGCCAGGCTCCTTCGCGTTCAGCTAAAGCGTCGAGCAAGCGTGTCTGGGTGGCGGTCATTCCAACGGCAACCCGCATAGCGATGGCGATGCCGCGGCCTGCCCGATGCGAACATGACCGGCGTGCCGAGGTAAGGATTCCCATGTCGCGTGAGACGATGTCGTGTTCGTTTGCCGCCGAAGGAGTTATCCGTGCCGACCTTGACGCCAGCTGATCAGGTTGGCCTGCACATCTCCACCCTGAAGAGTGCGCAGTTGCAGATCTACAGTAGCAGTGGCAGCCGTCACCCTTTCCCCCTAGCGGTCCTGATCAAGCAGGTAGTCTCAGACAGACTGATCCTGGCAGGGGATCGTCTCAGGGACGGTGATCGACTAATTCTTGGTAGGAACTATCGATCGGCGATCAGTCGGCACTACTACGCGATGTACCATGCAGCCCGAGCAGTTGTGTTCGCCGAGGAAAAGGGTGACGACTACGAGAAACATAGCGTCTTGCCTCGGCACTTACCGCCGAGTATGTCAAACGTAAGTCAATACGAGAACGAGTTGACCGACGCCAGACTGCTTCGTAATCAAGCCGATTACGATATCTACCCAGTAAATGAAGCGGGCTGGGAAGTCGAAGCTCGCTCCCTGGCGGTTACGGCCGCTCAGTTCGTCAACGCGTTCGAACACTTCGCACTCACGAATGGACATGTTTAATGCCAACGCCGGATCCCGCAGATGAAACGCGGCGACTTCTTCGTGACGCCGATATCGAAGATGAAACGCGGCGACTTCTTCGTGACGCCGATATCGAAGTCATTCGTGTTGACGAACGTAGGTTTCCGGGCGAGCGCTGGCTCATTGTCTTTGTCCCAATGGAGTCGCTTACGGTTGCCCAGAGTCTGGCTGGCACGATCGAGCAGCACTTGAATAGTCTATTTTCAAATGACTCAAGTCTATTTACGGTTGTTTTCCGAGTTCCTTCAGATATCGCCCAGAACATAGAAAATGCGGTCGATGGAGGGCGTCTCGCCCGTGAAGACGTGACGCGGTTAATTCAACTTCTTGAGGCGCGTTCACGAACATCAGACGCTCTACCAAGTTTGTCGTTTGTGGAAGATCCGAGAGTCAGTCTTGCAGCGGTCGTCGCGTCTCGTCACCATTTGATCTATGGTCGACGCGGCGTAGGAAAGACCACTTTGCTACTAGAAGCGAAGCGCATTGCGGAAAATTCGGGACATATTTCAGTGTGGATCAACGCTCACGTCCTTCGTCGGCTTGACGCAACTCGCAGCTTTATAGAGGTTGCGGCCTCAGTATTAGAGGCGCTGATTAACCATGGAGGATCGTCGAATTCTCCCGCATTTCAAGATCTAAGCAATTTGCGATCGAAGCTGCGAGAACTAAGCGGTGAGTCGCTAACTGCTGGCGACATTGCTGGAGCTATTCCTAGCATCAACCGGGGGTTGCGCAGAGTTCTTGCCTATGATGTGTTGCGCCTGTACCTGTTTGTGGATGACTTTTACCTCTTGCCAGCCGACGTTCAGCCACAATTCTTGGATTATGTTTTTGGCATGCTTCGAGATGCTGATGGGTGGATAAAGGTAGCTAGCATTGAACGACTTACTCGACCATTTGAACCCTCGACAAAGACAGGTTTGGAAATACCACATGATGCGTCTCGAATAGACCTTGACATTACGTTGGAAGATCCGAGGGCTGCTCAGCATTTTCTTGAGTCAGTGCTAGCTAGCTACACCGCCACAGCAGGTGTGAAGCAGCCATCTTCAATTGCAAAGCCAGAAGCGCTAAGTCGGTTAGTGATCGCTTCTGGTGGCGTTCCACGCGACTATCTAAATCTCTTCGCCTCATCGATAGTTGTGGCAAGAGGATCGCGTCCACAAGCAAGGGAGATCGGGCGCGAAGATGTTGCCAAGGCGGCCAACGAATCGTCTCAGAGCAAAAAGCGAGATCTGGAGCAAGATGTCTCTTCGGAAGCTTCGGGTCTTCTGCTCGCAGCGCTGGAACGGGTATCCAGCTTCGTAAAAGGAGAGGGATATGCGTACTTCAGGGTTGATATAGCAGAGAATAACCGGTCAGGATATAAACTACTTGCCCAATTGGTAGATCTTCGTTTCATGCACTTGATCCAGTCAAGCCTCTCCGATCAGAGTAAGGCTGGTGTTAAGTATGAGGCGTACATTCTCGACCTAAGTGAATATGCTGGCGTCAGACTAAAACGAAGCCTCGAGGTTCTAGACCTTGAGGCAGGAGCCTGGTTCTCAAGACTAACAGGGAAGGCTGGGTCGAAGGAAAAGCTCGTTGGTACTAAATTGCGTGACAAACTGCGTCGTGCCCCGCTGGTTCATGTGGATGAAGTACTGCTCAACGATTGAAGGTGACTACAGGCCCTACAGACTGGCTGGCTTGGGCCCCAAGCCCTCGTGTGCGGTGCCGACACGTCGACGTGCCGCGTGCGGCTCTTTTCGCGCGCGTTACGTGTCGCCGCGCGGGCGACGGCGTGGAGCATGCCTTGAATCTGTATAGCGAAATTCGGTTGCGCCTAAGAAGCGAGCTGCGCGCTCATCGGCCTACTTGCAGTGCCGTCGGCTGCCGCCGCCATGGCTGACCCGCACCAGCAAATCTGGAACACGTTCGCTCGCCGGATCGCGTACTGGCAGTGGTCCCACGATTGGCAATCTGGTGGTCCCTTAACGCTGGCAAGCGACATCTGTCCCGAATTCAGATTCTTGCGGATCATCCCCGCGTGCGCGGGGAGCACCGTAACGGCGCCGAGGTGATCAACCGGCACGGCGGATCATCCCCGCGTGCGCGGGGAGCACGCGAGCGAATCCGGCGTCGAAACGTCGATCAGTGGATCATCCCCGCGTGCGCGGGGAGCACCGCTCCGGCGCGCCCGCGATCATCCTCGGCGACGGATCATCCCCGCGTGCGCGGGGAGCACGCCCGCACCACCGCGCGGGCCTGCCGCGACCACGGATCATCCCCGCGTGCGCGGGGAGCACTACCGCACCAGCGGCGCAAGCGGCACCGAGGTCGGATCATCCCCGCGTGCGCGGGGAGCACGATGCCAGCGCCGGGCGCTCGGGGGCAGCGGTCGGATCATCCCCGCGTGCGCGGGGAGCACACTTGCTGATCTGGCGTGTTATCGCGACACGCCCGGGAATCGATTCGGTTTGCTCACGCTTTGAATCGTGTCCAGGCTGCCTGCCGCGTGCTCTCGTTGTCGTACTGTAGCGACGGGTTTGTCTACCGTCGCAGCCATTCGTTTCCGTTCATCTTTTCGAAGTAGGCGTCGTCGGCAGCCTGGATCTCGTCCTCGGTCAAAGCACGGGGTTGCTGCGTAACCCGGTCGTGCTGGTTGAGCGTTGCCCGGATAGCGGTGAGGCCGGCCTGGACACGGTCGTCTGCGGTGAGGGGGCGCACGGCGTGGGCGGATTTTCTGGCGGCGTCCTTCTCTGCGGCGGCCGTGGCCTCGAGGATGAGTTGGCTGAGCTGGCTACCGGACCTTGTAGTGTTCGGCGGGAGTGTGAGGTCGCGCAGGTGTCCGGCGGAGTCGACGGTGGCGACGATCGTGCCGTTGGCGGCGGTACCTGTGCCGCGGACCTTCTTCAGCTTCGCTTGGACGCGTGCGGCTTTCGCCTGAACTTCGGCGAGACCCGCGTCGACGTCGGGGTATTCACTCATTGATCACATCCGGGAATTCGGCAAGGATTTCGGGGCCGCGGCGGCGGCCAGGTGCAGTGCAGGATGTCGAGGACAATTTTGGCGGGGAACAGGCCGTACCGGTCGATGGTCGTGTCCGGGTGGGGTCGGCGCCTCGTGCTCGCAGCACGCGGATTGTTCCTGCGGGCTTCCCATTCTGGTGACCGCCGCCCAGTACATCGCTGGATGGCCTTTCTCGGTTGAGGCGTCGAGGTCGGTGCCGGCGTCGAGCAGTTGTGTGACGACTTCGGGTACGGCTGCCTGGGAGTCGAAATGCAGCGGAGTCCAGCGGCTGTGGTCGGTGAGGGTGACGTCTTCGGTGTCGAGCCGTCTGTTGACGGCCGTCGGTTCGCCGTCGCGGGCTGCGTAATGCAGTGCGGTGCGGCCGGATTCGTCGAGTCTGGTCATGACGGTTCCTGGTCGAGGAGGTCGGCGAACTCGGCGCGGATCTCGGGTGCGGTGCCCGATTGGCTGATGAAGTACAGCGGGCTTTCGGGCGGGAAGTAGTCGTCCTTGATCGTCTTGCGGCTCGGGTCTGCTCCCCGGGCGCGTAGCACACGGATCGTCTGGACCGGGTCACCACTGCGGGCGACGGCGGCCCAGTAGATCGCGGGCATGCCCTTCTCGGTGACCGCGTCGATGTCTGCTCCGGCGTCGAGCAGGCGTTCCACCACCGGCGCGGCGGCCGAACGAGCGGCGAAGTGCAACGGTGTCCAGCCCTCGGCATCAGCGAGGTTGACATCTTCGGTGTTCAGTAGCCGTTCCACGGCGGCCAAGTCGCCGTCGACCGCGGCGTAATGCAGTGGTGAGCGGCCGAATTCGTCCAGTTCGCTCATTTACTTCTGCTCCCGTCTGTGGCTGCGGTTACCGTACTGGTCCTCGATGTGGAAGTAGTCGGGGTGGCTGTTGACGTAGTCGTTGAATTCCTGCTGGTTCATGCCTTTGCCTTGCGCCTCGGCCAGCAGGCGACGGTGCTCGAACCCGCCCAGGTGACCGTATTCCCAATTCGGATTGACCGGGTACCGGGCACGGTTCGCGGGGTCGAGGTAGTACTTCCCGTCGTCGGATTTCTCCAGCTGTGTCACCCACGGCTTGTCGTCGTAGGATTTGTTGATCGGGACCTTGACCGCAGGCTCGGACTCCACCTCATAGAACTCCTCCTGCTTCCCAGACGGCCCCCATTTCTTGGTCTTCGCTTCGATCGCGTCTTTGGTCTGCTGCGTCAACTTCGGCCGCCGCAAGTCCGCGAACGACGTGAACGGGCCCGGCGCCACCGCCCCATCGGCACCCGCCAAGGCCGGGCGAGCCCGCAGCAGCGGGATCAACGCTTCCGTGCTACGAGAAATGGCCTGCGACACCGCGATCGGCACCCGCGCTGCTTCGGTCAGGCCGACTAGGGCGCGGATCATGGCCGCGATCCGGGCACCGTAGATCGAGATGGCTAGGGCCATGCCGCCTTGGGCCGCGGCGGCGGATCCGCCGCCGGTCATCGCGGCCCCGAGCCAGCCGAAGGCTTGGTCGACCACCACGATCGCGGCCAGTTCGATCAGGGCTTGCGTGATCTGGCCTTTGGTGTGGCTGACCGAATCCGCATAGGCGTCACAGGATTTCGCCAACTCGTCACACACCCCGGCCAGGGTGTCGAACTGAGCTTTGACCAGATCGGCTTGCTCGAGGGCTTGCTGGGTCTCGGGGGTCTGCTGTGATTCGATCAGCTGCCGGGCGCCGGGCAAAGTGATGGTGGCCATGCGGAGTTTGGTGGCCATCAGCCGCCAGGCGCCCGCGGCGCCCCGCAGTTTGCTCGGGTGACCGTTCGGCCACAGTTCGCCTTGGACAGCGCCTTTCACCCAATCCCAGCCCGTCGGCTCGGGATCGCTGCCACCGAACGTCGGCGGCGGCTCCGGCGGATTGCACACCGTGAGCGAGCCCGGCGGAAACACCAACGCGTTCGGGTTCGCCTCCGGCGCAGACTGCACATTCGCGTTACTGTGATTGGCCGCGGTAGCCTGCAGCAGATCATGCATCTGCCCGACCGCCAGCGCGAGGTCAGCGAGCGCGTCGACGGTGTCGTACGCGACCGGATCGTAGTCACTCGACCACTTCAGACCGGCGTTATCCGAACCCGCCGACCCGCCGCAGTCCTTCAGGACGTTGGACAGGTCGGTGATGGCCGGGAGCAGGCTGTTGCGATGCACCTGGGCGTAGACCTCGGCGGCCTGGGTGAACCCGCCCGGGTCGACGATCAGCGGCGCGGTCATTTCGGCCACATACGCGTGTTGGTGTCCACCGCGGTCGTGTAGTTCGCATGCGCCTGCCGAGCGATCCGACGCAGATCGTCCAGGTTCTCGCGCATCTCCGTGACGCCGGCCATCCACTCGTCGTGGACCGTGCGCTGTTCGGCGGCGGCCTGGCTGTCCCACGACAGATGCAGATCAGCGATATGGGTGTCGATCTCCCCGAGCCAGGTTTCGACGTCCGTGGCGAAGGTCTGCATCGCCGTCACGGCCTCGTCCAGCAGATCCAGATCGACCCGGAACCGTTCGTTCCCGTCTGCCATCACGCCCCCTACGAATCCATGTTCAACCGCACCTGACCGACCGCCGCCGTGTTCGACTGTTCCTGCGCCTCATACAGATTCGCGGCCTCGACCAGCTTCGTCGCCGACTCGTCCAGTGCGCCGATGATTGCCTCGGCGCCCTGTTTCCACTCCGTCCACGAGCCGTCGTACTTCACCGCCGCCGTGCCGTCCCAGCCCTCCGCCAGCAGGCGCTTACCGATCGTGTCATCGAGCTGCCCCAACCGGTCCCGCATCGCCTGTGCCTTATCGGCCGCGAACCGCGCCGCCTCCCGCAACCGGACCGGATCAACACGAAGCAGATCAGACATCATCGACTTCCCCTCGAACAAACGGCACCCAGCCTGGCCTTCGAACTATATGCCCAGACCGACCAACAGAAACTCGTTCCGTCGCAGCTCGACCCCACACAAGCACAACATGCCCGACCGGCGCGCCACGGCCCGGACCAAGCACGCATCGCTCGTCCGGCACCGTTGCGACCCGTAGGAAATTATCCCCGCATACACGGGGAGCACTGTCGCTCGGCGCATTTCGGGATACGGGTGGCCGAATCATCCCCGCATACGCGGGGAGCACGGCATCCGGCCCCTCTGGCTGCGCGTTCACGAAGGATCATCCCCGCATACGCGGGGAGCACTCTTCCCACTGGTCCTGGGTGAGACCGGCGGGCGGATCATCCCCGCATACGCGGGGAGCACCGAACCAGCGACCTCGACCGCGAGTGCGGTCGCGGATCATCCCCGCATACGCGGGGAGCACCCGGAGTTCATCACGTACTTGAGGTCCGCGCTGGGATCATCCCCGCATACGCGGGGAGCACGGGCGGATTCCGGTGAGCGTCCAGTTCCCCGACGGATCATCCCCCGCATACGCGGGGAGCACTTCGCAGCGGCATCCACAGTGAGCGCGGATTGCGGATCATCCCCGCATACGCGGGGAGCACGACGACAGCACCCGCTCGGGCTCGATGGTGTTCGGATCATCCCCGCATACGCGGGGAGCACGACGCCAGCCTCCGCCGGTCGGGAGCAAAATACGGATCATCCCCGCATACGCGGGGAGCACGAACTCGAATACCGGTGCGGCATCTGCCACAGCGGATCATCCCCGCATACGCGGGGAGCACGGCGGCTTGGGTGTGGGCGACCGACCAGAGGTCGGATCATCCCCGCATACGCGGGGAGCACGTGGATATCCGGGTCGAACAGCAGTCGCGGGCCGGATCATCCCCGCATACGCGGGGAGCACGGCTATTTCAGCGAGTCCCGACCGGGCGCGAACGGATCATCCCCGCATACGCGGGGAGCACACTTTCTGACCTGCTACGTTACCGCGACACGCCCGGGAATCTATTCACTTTGCTCACGCAAAGGCGTCCTGACCCGCCCGGTTCACATGTCGAGGACTCGGCAGGCCCCCCGGGCGATGTCTATCAGCAACCATCCAAAACCTCTACGAGAGCGTCCTTCTCGGCCTGCTGGACAGACAGACGCCAGACCGCTTTCACGGCGATCCACATCCGCACGTAGGTGCACCGGTAGGTGAGGCTCGGCGGAAGCCACTGCGCCGGATCCTGATCACCCTTCGCCCGATTTACCGCGGCGGTGACAGCCACCAACTGGGGATGGCCGAGGTCGTTGGCGAACCGTTCCCGCTCCTCGGTCGACCACGTGTCGGCACCGGAGCGCCACGCCTCGGCCAACGGCACCACATGATCGATGTCAATCTTGGACGGGTCGGTGACCGTCGTGTCGTCGTAGAGCGAGCGCCAACTGCCGGCGGTCGGGCGGCATAGCGCATCGACCTCTACACCGCTACCGTCGCGCCGCAGCACGGTCTCCCGGGTCGTGCACTCGCCCGAGGTGGTGCTCCAGTGCGGGAACTTCTGCCTGGAATAGCCGCTTGCGCCGCCTTCCGCAGCCACCACAAGCCCACCCAGCATGGCGCGCGCCTCGCCTGGACTCGGGACGCCCGGTGGCTCGGCATGTGCACCCACCGGCAGCACCAGCACGGCCACCACAGCGACCGACACGACCAACCACCTGCTTGCCCGCATCAACCCCATCCCCACTCCCCCTTCCCCGAATCCGCCACTCCAGACCCGCGCAACGGTAACCGACGACAGCGACAACAACATGTCCATCGGGCAACCGCCAGCAGACGAGCACCCTGAGCAACAGCGCCGCCGGACCGAGCGACCCATGATTGGATGGTGGTGGCGCGCCACAACGGTATCCCGATCCCTGTGGTGTTCCTCGCCCCAGCGCTACGGCCGACCACACCTAGCCAAAACCGCGAAAGACATCATGAGCGAATTTCAGCCCACGCTTCGAGACTGATTCCGACAGCAAACTAGGCCGCACTCCACTTCTTCGTCTGCCCCAGAGCGCACCAGGAAACACCAACGCGCTCCATCGAGCGCTCAAAGGCAGGTACCACAATCAACATCATCCAATCTTCGATACCCATCTCCGCAGCAACCCAACCGGATCACTCCCCCTTCCGAAAACCGAATCCAGCCTGAATTGTCAGCGTCCCCCAAGAAAACCGCTGTTCAGCGCCGGTCCCATCCTTATAGTGCCCCGCCGAGGGCACAAACCTGCGCCAGCATTTGCGCAGGTCAGCGCATTTCTTAGTTGAGCCCAAAGTTTCCCAGTTCGAGAAATCCTGACCGGTCCCCGATGACGGGACCACCCGGTAATGGAGTCCGGGTTGTTTCGTCCGGATTCAGTTGATGCTGCAGGCCACGGGGTGGTGGGTGTGGCTGCAGCGGGCAGAGTACTCGGCCGGGGTCAGATAGCCCAGCGCCGAATGCCGATGCCGCCGATTGTGTTCCTCCTTGAAATCCCCGATCACCACGCGCGCTTCGAGCAGGCTGGTCCAGTGATTGCGGTTCAAGCATTCGGTGCGCAGCCGCCGGTTGAACGACTCGACGAATCCGTTGTTCCACGGCGTGCCCGGCGGAATGTAGACCAGTCCAGTTTTTCCGGCGCAAAACTGTTGCAGCGCTTGGGAAATCATTTCCGGCCCGTTGTCCATTCGCAGCACCCTCGGCGGACCGCCGCGGGCGGCGAACACGCGCTGCAGCTCGGCGACGAGCCGCTCGGCGGTGATCGAGCGTTCCACCAGATGCAGCAGCGATTCGCGGGTGTGTTCGTCGATCATCGACGCGATCTTCACCACGCGGCCGTCGACGGTGGAGTCGAACTGGAAGTCCAACGCCCACACCACCTTCGGCGCATCCGCGTCGATCGGCGGCATCGACGAGACACCGGCCCGCTTGCGCGGGTGATGCTCGCGCACCTGTAGACTCTCCTCGCGCCAGAGCCGGTGCACCTTCTTCAGATTCACCTGCGAGCCCTCGTCGAACCGCAGTGCCGCCCAGGCGCGCCGGAACCCGTGGTTCGGGTGTTTCGTCGCATACGAACGCAGCCAGGCCCGCAGGCCGGCATCCGGATCGGCCGGGGTCTGCGCCGCCGGCAGCCGACGATACGTGCCACGATGCAGCCCAACTACCTTGCACGCGAACCGCTCCGACAAGCCCTTCACCTGTTTGAGCATGTCCACGGCGCGGCGCTTGGTAGCCGGGCTCAGAATTTTCCAGTCATGATCATGAGGGCGTTCCGCCACCGGCCCGACGGACCTGACTCTGAATTTTCCTGACCGGCATCACGCCGCGTCTTTCGAGGGACCCGTCGATCCACCGGAGCCGGTGGCGGAGCGCCGACCGCGCAGAGCTCCGATGCCCTGCACGGGGTTGTGACCTGATAAGAGCATGTCGCGGCACGATCGCTGACCCCTGACTGGCCTGTCCGATCCCGCTCCCGGCTTCGGAAGCGGCAGACACCAGGACAATCAGGAAGGACACAACCGAGTTGACGACCACCCCCGAGCTGCCGACGATCTTCGTCGGGGTCGATACCCACGCCGATACCCATCACGTCGCACTCGTCAACGAGCACGGCAAGAAGCTCGACGACCGCGAATTTCCCACAACCGCAACCGGTTACACGGGCATCGAGGAATGGATCCGCGCCAGCGGGAATTGGCCCGACAGCTGCGCCGGCACGGCTACGATGTCGCCGAAGTGCCACGGCCGAACCGACGGCTGCGCCGCGCCCAGGGCAAGTCCGACGCGATCGACGCCTACTCTGCCGCGCGCCGGCTGCTCGACGGCTCGGAGGTCACCGCGTCGAAGAACCGTGACGGCGCCATCGAAGCCGTCCGCGCCCTGCGCGTGGCCCGCAACAATGCGGTCAAGGCACTGTCCAACGCCCTCAACACGTTACGGGCCCTGATCGGCACCAGCCCCGAAGAACTACGCAGCCAGCTGCGTAAGATGCCCCGCGCCCGGCTGATCGCCGCCTGCGCCGCGTTCGACCCCGACCTTGCCCGGCTGACCGATCCGGTCGAGGCGACCAAACTGGCACTGCGGTCACTCGCGCAGCGCATCACCGATTCGCAGGTACACGCCGATCAGCTCAAACAGCAACTCGGTAAGCTGCTCGAACAGGTCGCCCCAAGCACCATTGGCGTGTTCGCACTCGGCCCGGATACCGCTGCGGCCCTTGTCATCTCGATAGGCGACAACCCAGACCGGCTCACCTCCGAGTCCGCGTTCGCCCGCCTGTGCGGCGTCGCGCCGATCCCCGCCTCATCGGGCAAGACCACCCGGCACCGGCTGCACCGCGGCGGCGACAGGCAAGCCAACCAGGCCTTGCACACCGCCGTCATCGTCCGCCTGCGCTACCACGAGAACACCAAGGCATACGCCGCGCGCCGCAAACACGACGGCAAAACCACCCCCGAAATCCTGCGCTGCCTCAAACGCTATCTCGCACGAGAAGTGTTCCGCGCCTTACGCAACGACTACCGCGCGATGACGGCTTGACATCTATAGGAGCGTCCTTCGCGATCTCCCGCAGCGCGTCCTTCTCAAGCTCGGGATCGGCCAGCAACCGCTTCAATCGCGCGTTCTGCTCCCGCAGCTCCCTGAGCTCGCGCGCCGCGTCGGTGTCCATGCCACCGTACTGGCGTCGCCAGTTGTACAACGTGGCCGCCGAGACCTCCAGCTCGGCGGCGATCTCCTCACCCGAGCGGCCCGCCGCGGCCAGCTCATCGGCACGGCGCAACTTCCGCACGATCTCCTCCGCGGAATGCCGCTTGCGTCCTGCCATGTCACTCAGTATCCCTTCCAGCCCCTCATCAGGGCCAACAGGACTCTAATACCGAGCGGTCTCATTCAGTGGGGACAGGCCAATCCCAGGTCAGATAGCGTTCCCCCTACGTGCCCTACAGGGCACATCGAACATAGGAACGGACACTGACCGATGCTTCCGGCCGCACCGAACAAACCGACCGAGATACGGGCCGCCAACACACTCGTCCGCTGAAACATGCTGCAAGAAAACAGATTCAGCAATCACCGGTCCGATCACATCCGACGCTCACGACCGGAAACCCACCCAGCGGCATAGTGCGTTCGGAAAGGACCCGACTGAACAGTGTTCAGCTCTGCGGAACCGCTCGATTCCGGCAGCGGTTCAGTCGTCGTCAGTCTGGTCGCGACTGTCGCGTTCTGCTGCTCTGGCGCCGTGTTCGCTCAGGCGTGAGTAAAATTCGGCTGCTCGCGGGGTGTGGCGCTGGGCCGCAGCGATCGCAGCGCCTTCGTCACGCAGTCGGACGTCTTCAGGGTATGGCTGTCCTGGCGTTCCGTGGCGTATCCCGGTGATCGCGGACGTTGCCAGTGCGGTTTCAATGCGCTGTTGGGTTTCGGCGTCGAACCGCATTGATGCGGTCAAGACGTCGGCGACGAATTCGGGCTGGGTCAGCACGAGGTCGTTCGGTGCATCGGCTAATACAGCGGTGATCGCGTCGACATCGGTTGCCGGGCTGGTTCGTAGTGCATCGAGCACGATCTGCCTGGTCGGATCATCGAATCCGCCCGCTGCGGCGATGAATAGAGGTGCTCCGAAGTGTTTGCGCTGTGATGTCGTCCCCTGGGCCAGCCATGCGAGCAGATCTCGGAGCAGCGTTCGATAGTCAGGGTGATCGCGGATGGCCAGTGGTTGAGCCCAGGAGGTGGGGACCGGTCTGAAAGCAGTGGGCGCGTCCGGGGTTTCGGCGTACTCGATCCGTCCGCGCAGGAGGTTCAGCACTGCGGCGGGTTCCTCACTCGAACGTCGTCGCAGGAATTCCAGAATCGAGTATTGGTCGATGTCATCGACGGTGCGCAGCTGGGTCCGGATCTTCGCTTGTTGTGTCGGAGTGAGGTCAGACCAGGTGAGTGCGTCGTCGATGTCGAAGTACATCAACACTTCCTGCGCGACTTTGGTGGAGTTCGCGAATTCGATGGCTGCCAGCAGGTCGTGTGCTTGCGGTTGACCGGTCAAAGCCAGCTGGCGTGCGGCCTCGACCAGGGCGACGCGGATGTCTTCTTCGGCGTCGGTGGTGAGGTTGTGCAGGATCGCCAGTTCACCGGGCACGAGGGAGTGTTTCGCCCGGCTCCGCGTCGCTAGGCCCTTCGCTGCTTCTGTGCGAGTGCGGGGATTCGTCGAATTCAACAAGTGTCTGGTGGTCGGGACGAGCTCGTCGGGTGAATGGTCGCCGACCAGGCTGAGGATGGTCGTGGTCAGTGTTGCAAGCCCCGACGAGGGATGCTCGGTGAGGCGTTCGAGTAGTGGTGACAGCAGGGTCGGCTGTGCGGAGACCAGCGCTTCGACGAAGCGGTTGCGATGGAGGCTGGCGCGGTCGAAAGCCTGCACTTCTCGCTGCGCGCGCTCATCGAGAAGCAGCGTGATCGCATAGTCATCGAGTTCGCGTATCGCACGTGTCACGACCTGCTCGATGCGCTCATCGGTTGTGCGTCGGTATTCCTCGTAGGCCACCCCGGGCTCACGCACAAGGTGTGCCCAGCCTTGATGAACCAGCAAGGCGAAGTGCGTTTCCAGCGAATCGGGGATGTCCTCGATCGCGACGCGGGCAGCGACGCGGAGGGTGTCGGGAGCGTAGTGCGCGGTCCAGTGCAGCGCGTCACGCAACCCGACGTGCACCACGGGGTCGATGGCGCCGGGAGTGGCTATCGTTTCGTGCACCGCGCTAAGGGTGCGCAGGAAATCCGCTGTCCAGCTGTCACGCTCGTCGTCGCCGACCTCCCTGCCGAGCAGGCCGCCGGGTAACCGCAACGCCAGACCGACGAATCCGGCGCCAGCGACGGCTCGTTTCACATCCGCGTTACGCAGCTCGCGAAGCGCCAGAGCGATGGCAGCGCGACGGATCGGCCGAATCGACTCTTCATCGATTCGGTAGGCGCGCATGGTCAGCGTCGCCCTGGACAGTTCCGAGCTCATTATCTCAGTGGCGACCAGTGGTTCGATAGGCGGTAGCGGAGACCGTCCGGTCACCTCCTGTGCCTTCGATTCCGCGAGTTCGAGTACGGCCTGACTGAACTCGGGCGACTTACCGACGCTGAACTCTGCTATCTCACGCAGCGCTTGCAACGCAGAATTTGTGCGTGACTTGTTTGGTTCGGATGATTCGTCGTGCGCCAGACCCCAGAGAAGTTCGCATGCGGCTCGCACCGAGGAATCCCTGTGGGCGGCCGCGCGTAGAACAGCCGTTGTCTCCTCCACGACCTTGCGCCATGTGTGGCGGAAGTGTCGAGCGATCCCCTCGGCTTCCTCGTCGGGTACTGGATTGTCCAGGATCGTTCGGACGACGGCGATCGCTCGATCGGACTGGAACCAGGCGACCTTCTCGAGTAGCCGCAGCACCGAGAGATAGGCGCTGAGGTTTCGGTGCTGTAGTTCAGATTCGACGAAGCTCCACCAAGAGACCGTCGCTTCGTGAAGGCCATAACCGAGTTGCCAGTCCAGCCGTGCGACGTTCACGAAGGCGTTCACACGGGCGTCGTCGCCAGCGGCGCGAAGGACGTCGTCGAGGTAGCCGTTGTGATCGCCTGTGGCGCGATCGAAGCAGGCATCGGCGAGGATGACGTCACCGAGTAGGTCAGGCACGATGCGGATCCATCCGTTACGTTGGATCAGGATGCCAGCGTCTTCGAGACTGCGGAGATGGTGCGAGATCCGGGGATAACCAATACCGACCAAGTTGGAGATCGCGGCGCGGAAGACGTCGTCATCGCTACGGAATGGTTGCAGCACCGAGATCGCGTCCACGACCGATCCGCGGATCTCCGGATCTCCATGGGCAGACGCTGCGAGCAAAGCCTCCTTGAAGCCGTGCATGATGTCGCGGCGAATGCTCTCGTGCTGTCCCAAGCCGGCAAGGGTGAGTTGACCGGACCTGATCAGACGGCCGCCCATCGTCGTTGCGAGAGGACTGTCACTGGTCAATGCCGCCAACGATCCTGCGTAAGAACCCATCTCGGGTCCGAGAGCTTCGACCGCCAGGGTTTCGGCGTCGGCTAATTCGAGGTCTTTCAGAGGAACCGTCGTCAACTCGTCGAAGACAAGCCCAGCGTCGCGCAACGAACGTGCTAGTTGGTCACGACCGTAGGGGCGGGCGGCGATCACGACCCGAGCCGACCGATTGCGCGCTATCAGCTTCTTGACGATCCCGCCGCAGTCAGCTCGGTCGTGAGCGTCATCGATGATCACAACGGTTGCGCCGGTAGCTGGTATGCGCTCGAACGCTTTGCCATCGGGTGTCGCGTCCTTGGGTAGCAATCGAACGAACCAGTCCTGTCGCTCGAGTTCCTCGGCGATCGACCGCAGCAACCGGGTTTTTCCGATGCCGCCCTGACCGAGAACCACCGACACCGGCTGTGGGTCGCCGCGCACCGCGGCGACCACGGTCGCTAACTCGTCATCACGTCCCACCAACGTCCAATCGTGGGTGAACGCGAGGCCCTGCGCTACCGGTGTATAGAACTCCTCGATGGTCTGCCACGGACTCGGCTCGGCAATCCGCAGAAACGGCTCTCGGTGCCCCGGAAAATGGGCATCGATGAACCGTGCCGCCTCATCAGTCGACATTCCGAACCGCACATACCGCGACATGTCCTGCCCATCCCACAGCGACCAGGTGTCGTACCGTCCCATCTCGTCGCGAGCGTCCGCAGTCGCGACCTCGCGCGCGAGAAACAGATAGTTCCGCAAACCGGGTGACTTCACCAGCTTCACGGCTTCCCTGACCTTCGCAGGCCCGAACTGCTCGACCCGCTTGCACTGACCAGTGGCGTAACGCTTGCCGTCCAGCGTCAGCAGAAGGTCGATTCCGTCCTGCTCTTCACCGGACGCGCCGTAGCGCGAAGCGTGTCCGCCGGGATGACGGTGATTGAGTAGTTCGCAGCAAACATCCTCGAACCTGTCCGCAGTGAGCGTATGAAACGGCAAACTCGATGACAACGGCCGCACAGCCACACCGCGATCAGCGTCAGGATCCAGAATTGCGGGATACCCGGCAGCACTGAGTAGCGGATCGACCTCGATGCCCAGCACCTCGGCCACAGCGCACAAGTGCTCACGACGCGGACGCACGATCTCGCCCCGCTCCCAACGATCGACAGTTTGCCGACTCACACCCACCCGACCAGCGACATCCCGCTGATCCAACCCCGCGGCCGATCGAACATCGACCAGCAACTCCGCCAACGTCTGCACCCAACAAAGGGTACTGAGCATCGCCACACCGGGTCGTACCCTGTTATTCCTTGTCTCTGCCAGCAAGCCCCGCGATACGAACGCGGACTAGGAGACGCTTGTTGCTCGCATCCGCACTGACGCAACCCCTGTCGAAGCAGGGTTCGCTGCGCGTGGCCACCGATGAGCAACCGCCCATCGACATGCGTTTCGTCCACGGGCCCAGAACGGTATGGATATCGGTGGCGGCGCGCTGCGCGGTATCGCAGTCCATCCCGCCTTCGGTTCCAAGTCCGAGGACCCACGCATCCTTCATGCCACAGTCTCGATAGTCGGGCCCGGCAGTCGCGATGGCCGCGGCGAACCCCACTCCGGCGGCAATCCCGGCCAAGACCGCCGTGGCCGCGATCATCGATCTCAACGGAACTGCTTTTCTCGTTTGCTCAGGATTGTCAGCTGTGGCGTAAGAACGCCGCACGGGTGCGGCCGGACACACCAGCCAGGCAGCGACTCTACGGCGCTGGTCGTCGACCGGTCCAAGACCGTACCGACCGGCCTGCCGCCGTGCGGATGCGCAAACTACCGAAACGACCGCTGATAGGCAGGTGAAGCACCGAATCCAGCGCGCTCACTCCTTCTTCCGATAGGGCGTGGCTGGGGCGTCTTCGGCCCGGTGAACTTCTACCACGCGTGGTAATCACCAAAATGGTGAACATTGGAGCACCGAAGACGCGTTCGTGACGTCGGGCTACGCCGAGAACTACAGCTCACACGGCTGCCAGATCGACTACAAGCACCAACGCGACCGGCTGGCCCGCACCCGAGCACTGACTGAACCGGTGCAGACTGGGCATGACAGATCGACACGATCGCGTGAGGTGCTGGGGGTGATCGGCATATATCGCTTGAACAGGGCATATAGCCTATTTACGTGCCTTTTGAGAACGACACCGCCAGCCTCTTCGACATGTGGAGTGCAGAACTCGGCGATCTCTACGCCGCCTGGAATCGGACTAATCCGCAGTTCGGAGCCGTCGGGAGGCTAGCATCTGCCGCTTCGCGCGACGACGCAGCACTCGTGGTCAACGCACCTGCCCCTCAGAAACTCGAGGGCACCGGGGCGGGCATAGACGCGGTTCAGATGATCGACGCCGCCGCGCAGCACGTGCGGGGCCTGAAGGCACTCGTCGACAGCAGAGCGATGGCGCTCGCGCCCTGGCCGATCGCCCGCGCGATCACTGAACACGTCGCTCAGGCCGTGTGGCTTCTCGAGCCTGGCATCACGCCAGAAGCACGAATGGCGCGGCGGTGGATGGCCCGGCTGGCGGCAGCGCACCGCCTGCGCTGGGCAGCCAGCGCGCGTGGCGCACCAAAAGCACAGGTACGTGGGACCAAAGAGATCCGCGAAGGACTCAGGGAACAGCTGCTACAGCGGTTCCCCGGTGCGAATATCGAATGGAACGATCCTGGCGCGCATCCGCTGCCTCCATGGAATATCGCAGGCGAGAAATATCCGACCATCGGACAGCAAACCCGGGTGCTCACCAAGTTCGGCTTGAACAACATTGCAGGTGTCTATGACACGCTCTCGCTGAGTTCCCACCCCAACATCCTCACGTTGACGATGGCGGTCGACAGAACTCCAGTCGGTGACCATGTCGAGCTCACCTACCGCACCGATACCGAAGCTTGGGGTTCGATCGTTAAACTCGGGAGCACAATGGTGCATGTCGCCGCACTTGCTGCATGCGGCTACCTCGGCGGCCAGCAAGACCATCTGACGAAGTGGTACAACACGTACCGTTGAATCTCGGCCGCGATGGAGTCCGGCTGAATTGAGATCGGAGTGCCCGTGGGCCAGCCACAGCCTGGCCGACAATGCACTCCGAATCTCGCCGGGATTCGTGCGCACTCCAGACTCGCCGGGGTGATTCATGAACCCAACCGCCAGCGTCTTTGCGACAATCTCCGTAGCGGTTTGTGGATGGACCACCATCCACAAAC
>NZ_JARWOP010000294.1 GCF_029868745.1 Nocardia wallacei
CCGGGGGCGGCGGGGGGGGGGGGGGGGGCCCCCCGGGCCCCCCCCCCCCCCCCCCCCCCCCCGCCCCGCGCGGGGGCGGGGGGGGGGGGGGGGGGGGGGGGGGGGGGGGGGGGGGGCCCCCCCCCCCCCCCCCCCCCCCACGCCGAAGGAGAACCGCCTGGCCGTGCACACCGAGGACCACCCGCTGGAGTACCTGGATTTCCACGGCACCATCCCGCGGGGCGAGTACGGCGGCGGCGAGATGACCATCTGGGACACGGGCACCTACGAGACCGAGAAGTGGCGCGAGGACGAGGTGATCGTGCACCTGCACGGCTCCCGCCTCGACGGCCGCTACGCCCTCATCCAGACCAACGGCAACCAGTGGCTGATGCACCTGATGAAGTCGGAAGCCCCGGTGGCGCAACCACTTCCGAACGGCAAGCCCAAACAGCCTACGCAGTTCCCGCACGGTTTGACCCCGATGCTGGCCACCACCGGCGACGTCTCCGTCCTCGACACCGACGAGTGGGCGTTCGAGACGAAGTGGGACGGCTTCCGGCTGATCGCCGAGATCGAGGACGGCAAGGTCACCCTGCGCAGCCGCGCTGGCAACACGGTCACCGGCCGATATCCGCGCCTGTCCACCCTGGGCCGCGAACTCGACGGTCATCGCGCCGTACTGGACGGCGAGGCGGTGGTCTTCGACGATCACGGCGTCGCGAATCTCGGTCTGCTGCAAGCCGATGCCGCCCGCGCGGTGTTCGTGGCCTTCGACGTGCTGTACCTGGACGGCACCTCGCTGCTGCGCAAACGCTATACCGATCGGCGGCGAGTGCTGGAGGCCCTGACCGGGCGGGCGCCGTCACTGGTGGTGCCGCCACAGCTGGACGGTCCGGGCGCGGCGGCGCTGCGCTACAGCCAGGAGCAGGGCTTCGAGGGCGTGATCGCCAAGCGCAAGGATTCGGTGTACCTGCCGGGCAAGCGCGGGCAGTCCTGGGTCAAGACCCGCAACTGGCGCACCCAGCAGGTGGTGGTCGGCGGCTGGCGGCGCAGCGAGGCGCGGCAGTTCGCCTCGCTCCTGGTCGGCGTCCACCACGAGGGCAGGCTGTTCTACGTGGGCCGCGTCGGCACGGGCTTCAGCGACCAGGAAATGTCCGAGCTCGCAACACAATTGCGCCGCCTGCAACGCAAGACCAGCCCGTTCGACAACGACCTCACGCCCGAGGAACGCAAAGACGCGGTCTGGGCCACCCCGACCATCACCGGCACCGTCCGCTACATGAACTGGACCGAGGCCGGTCGCATGTGGCATCCGGCATGGATCCCCGCCACCGATTGACCGGCGTTACTCGCCCTTCTCCAGTAGCGGGACGAGGGTGTCGACGTCGGTGACGACGGCGTTGCCCTGGAAGGCGAAGTCGTCGTATGCCCGCGCGATCGCCTCCTGGTCGCGCCCGCCGCAGGCATCACGGACCACCACCGGGACGAATCCGAGGTCGGTGGAGTGGGTGACCGTGGGCGCGATACCGATCTCCAGCGCCACCCCGGTGATCGCGTACGACACGATGCCCAGGTCACGCAGTACGGCAGCCAGTGGCGTGCCCTCGAAGGCCGACATCGAGGTCTTGTCGAACACCACCTCGTCGGGACCCGGTTGCAGCTGCGGCACCAGTTGGAAGCCCGGCGTATCGCGCTGCAGGATCGGGGTGATCTCCTCGACCGAGTCCACGCCCTGCCACGACATCGCCATGCGCAGCGCGAACAGACCGCTCAGCCGCTTCGGCAGGAACAGGTGCCGCAGGAAGATCACCGGATACCCGCCGCGGCGGGCGGCCTGCACCACCCGCTCCACCCGGGCCACGATCTCCGCGCCGTCGTCGAGCTGCGCCAGCACGCCGACCTGCATGTCGTAGACGATCACCGCCATCCGCCGCGGGGAGCACAGCTCACGCAGGTCCTCCGGAATCTCCAGCCCGTTGCCGTGGCGCACCGCGTCTCTCCCTCTGCCGCAATCGTTTTCGCTCACCCTACCGGCGGACGGGGTCGGCGCCGGTGACTTTCGCGACCGGCCGACCCAGGCGCTCAGGCCACGGCGAGGCCGAGCGTGAGGGCAGCGACCGCGAGCAGCAAGAAGACGCCGGGGTAGACCACGTCGGCGTAGACCCGCGCCCGCAGCACGGTGGCCACGGCACCGAGGAAGTAGAGCACCAGGTAGGCGGCCGCGGCCACGCCGACCAGCGGCACCGCGAGTCCCACCAGCAGACCGGCGGCGCCCACGGCCTTGGCGACACCGAGCGGAACGATCCACGAATGCGGGACGCCGTAGCTGGTCATGTTGTCGAGGACCCACTGTTTGCGGACGAAATCGACACGCGCCGCGGCGAGATTGGCGAGAGCGGCGACCACCGCGACGGTGACGTAGACGGCGAACATCGAATTACCTTTCGGCCGAGCATCGGGGAACACCCCAACCCTCGCCCGCATCTCCGCGGCCCGTCCAATACCTGAGTCCATAACCGAATGGCATGACCTAGGCCGATCTCCGGGCAGCACACAGTCACGACCGGGGTGCCGACCCGTCAGCGGCACGACTGAGAGCCGCGTGTCGTCCGGCCCTGTCCAGGCCGGGCGCGCGCGGACTTCATCACGGAACCGCCGCAGCTCCGGAATCCGCTGCGGCGGCCGGTGACGGTCAGTAGCCCTGGACGACCTTGCGCAGCGCGTACTCGGTCACCGAGACCAGCGCCTGCTTCACCGGCTCGCGCCTGCGGGCGTCGATCGACATGATCGGCACGTCCGCGGGCACCGCCAGCGCTTGGCGGATGTCCTCGAGCGGGTACTTGGGGGCATCGTCGAACTCGTTGATGGCCACCAGGAATGGCAGGCTGCGCGCCTCGAAGTAGTCGACCGCGGCGAAACTGTCCTCCAGCCTGCGGGTGTCGACCAGCACCACGGCGCCGATGGCGCCGCGGATCAGGTCGTCCCACATGAACCAGAAGCGGTACTGGCCGGGGGTGCCGAACAGGTACAGCACCAGGTCGTCGGCAAGGCTGATCCTGCCGAAGTCCATGGCCACCGTCGTGGTGGCCTTCGTCGGCACGGCGGCCAGGCTGTCGACACCGACGCTGGCATTGGTCACCAATGCCTCGGTGCGCAGCGGAACGATCTCCGATACGGCACCGACCAAGGTCGTCTTACCCACACCGAAACCACCGGCGACCACGATCTTCGCCGAGGTGGGCTTACTGGTGCGCGTATCGACCTGGGCCGTCGAATCAAATACGCCGGAGTCCACTGAGAACCCTTTCGATCAGCTCGCGACGTTCATCGTCGCTCGAATCGTCTTTCAAAGTCGCCGACACCCGCACATGACCGGCCTCGATGAGGTCGGCGACGAGAACTCGAGCCACCCCGATCGGAATACCCAGACGGGCGGCCAATTCTGCGACAGACGGCGATTCTCTGCACAACTCCACGATTGACGTCTCGATGTTGGTGAGCTCGAACTGCCGCTCCAGGGCGACCGGATGCGATGCGACGAGTGCCTCCAACGCCAACTCGACCGTCGGCCGCGTACGGCCGGCGGTCAACGAGTATGGACGAACGAGGCTCGGCTCGGCGCTCCCCATGCGCTGGTTGTCTATGTCCATCCCACCATCAGGAACCCATCGTGACGCGAGGTGTGGCCTGAACTGTCTGGCCAACTCGCTCGACAAGCAGCGCCATCTCGTAGCCGACTTGCCCGATGTCGCAGGACGTGTTGGTCAGCACCGCGAGATAGGAGCCGTCGCCGACCGCCATCAGTAGCAGGTAGCCGTGTTCCATTTCGACTACCGACTGCAGCACGGTGCCGCCTTCGAACAGATTCGATACACCGACCGAGAGGCTCGCTAGCCCCGCGGTCACCGCCGACAGCTGTTCCGCACGGTCCACGGGCAACTGCGCGCTTGCGGCCATCAACAGACCGTCAGCCGACACCAGCACGGCATGAGCGACGCCCGGAACCTCGTTGGCGAAGTTCGAAACCAGCCAATCCAGCTGACGGTTCGTACCACCTAGATCGGGGTTCATCGGTCTCCTTTATCTCCGGTTAGGTTCATTGCTCTCATTGCGCGGCCATCCCGGACGCCCTGCTGGTGACGACTCAGACTTGACCTGATGGACTCTGCATCACGCTTCGGCGTGCTATCGGCCTTTCCGATGACGCCACCGGGAACCAGGCGGTTGCCGGGATCGCGCTGAGGCAATCCGGCCGCCGTCCGCTTCTCGGATTGGGCCTCCACGGCCCGCCGGGCGGCCTGCCAACCTTCGTCACCTGGTGATTCGAAGGAAGCGGCCACCTGGGACCGGTCCGCGTTGGGATCCGCCAGCCACGCCGACATCATCTCGGCGAAGATCGGCGTGCCCATCGACGCACCGGAGTCGTCCGCAGGCTGCAGCCGGGTCTGGAAGAACGAGGCGGTCTTCTGCGGGTTGGACTTGAAACTGTGCCGGCCGCGCTCGCGGCCTTCGCCACCGGCCGACTCGTCGCTCTCGGGCGCGAGGCGCTCGTGCTGCGGCAGGCTCAGACCCGGTGTCGGCGCGGGACGCGGCGGCAGACCGGCGCCCGGCTGACGCTGCGGCAGCCCCGCGGAACCTGGCGACCGCTGCGGCAGTCCGCCGCTCGAATCCTGCGTCAGACCACTGCCCGGCTCGCGCTGCGGCAGACCACCGGTCGACCCCCGCGTCGGCAAGCCGAGACCCGACTCCCGTTGCGGCAGACCGCCCGTCGATTCCCGCGACGGCAAGCCGAGACCCGACTCGCGCTGCGGCAATCCACCCGTCGACTCGCGCGACGGCAGGCCACGGCCCGAATCCCGTTGCGGCAGACCACCGGTCGACTCCCGCTGGGGCAAACCGGCGCCCGGGTCGCGCTGGGGCAGACCACCGGTCGACTCCCGCGTCGGCAGGCCCAAGCCCGACTCCCGCTGCGGCAGACCATTTCCCGGCTCACGCTGCGGCAGGCCGCCACCGGACTCCCGCGAGGGCAAACCGAGGCCCGACTCACGCTGCGGCAGACCGTTCGCCGCGGACTCCCGCTGCGGCAGGCCACTACCGGGCTCCCGCTGTGGCAGACCACCGCTGGACTCCCGTGAGGGCAGGCCGAGACCGGATTCCCGCTGCGGCAAGCCGTTCGCGGCAGACTCGCGCTGCGGCAAACCACTACCGGGCTCACGCTGCGGCAGACCGCCGCCGGGCTCACGCTGTGGCAAACCACCGCCGGGCTCGCGCGAAGGCAGGCCGGAGCCCGCATCACGCTTCGGCAGGCCACCGCTCGACTCGCGGGACGGCAAGCCCAGGCCCGAATCCCGTTGCGGCAGACCACCGGTCGACTCGCGCTGCGGCAGCCCCGGTTCCCGCGACGGAAGATCGGTTCCGGCCGACTCACGCTGCGGGAGGCCCCCGGCACCGCGCTGCGGCAGGCCACCGGGACCGGCCTCGCGAGGCGGGATGCCACCGGCACCCGGATCCCGCTGAGGCAGACCACCACCGGGACGCCGGGACGGCAGACCGTTGCGGCCACCCTCCCGCTGCGGCAGGCCACCGGCCTTGGGGTCGCGCGGCGGAATGCCACCGGCGC
Source organism: Nocardia wallacei (assembly GCF_029868745.1). Taxonomy (GTDB): domain Bacteria; phylum Actinomycetota; class Actinomycetes; order Mycobacteriales; family Mycobacteriaceae; genus Nocardia; species Nocardia wallacei_B. The sequence goes on from NZ_JARWOP010000294.1 coordinate 5,603, forward strand.
CCGGATCCCGCTGCGGCAGGCCGGACGGACCGGCCTCGCGCTGCGGCAGCTTGGCCGCGGGCCGCTCGGGCGCGTCCTCGCCGGGCGGCGGGGTGGGCGAACGCTGCGGCAGACCGGTGGCGCCGGCATTGCGCTGCGGCAACGACCCACCGCGCTGCGGCGGACCGCCCTCGCGCGGCGGCATCTCCGAACCACGTTGCGGCAGACCGCCACCGGGCTCACGCGGCGGGATTCCACCGGCGCCCGGATCCCGCTGCGGCAGACCGCCCTCGCGCTGGGGCGGACCACCCGGACGCTGCGGCAGACCCGTCAGACCGGAGGGCCGGGCGGGCTGCGGACCACCGGCGCCCGGCGCCCGCTTGAGCATGTTCGCCGCCAGACCGGCCTGCGGAGCCGCGGGCGCGGGACCGCCGCGCTGCGGCAGATTCGCACCCGGCTGCGCCGCCGGCGCCTGCGGACCGTGCGCGCCCGGATCCCGCTGCGGGAGCCCTCCGGGCTGGGGAGCATCGCCGGGACGCCGCTCGGCGCCGGCCACACCGTGCCGGACCGTCGGGCCGTTCGCACCGGGCTCGCGCTTGGGCAGGCCGCCGGGCACCGCGGTACCGGGCTGGCGTTGCGGCAGTGCGCCGTTCGCGGGCGCGGCCCCGTTGGCCGCCGCCGGACGCTCGCCGCCCGGTCGTTCCGTCCCGTTCCGCTCGCCGTCGGCCCCCGTCGGCCCGCTCGCGGTGGGGTCGACGGTGACCATCATGTTGCCGCTGGGCGTGCGGGTGACCGTGCGCATCTGCATCGAGGCCGGGTTGGGCCGCTGCGGCTGCACCGCCTGCTGCTGCGGGCCCGACTGCTGCGACGGGATCTGCACCCCGGCGCCGCCCGGCGTCACGATGATCGCCTTGGGCACGTGCACGGTCACCGTCACGCCGGGATCGCGGGCGGTGTCGAAGGTGGGCCGCAGCCGCACGGTCAGCCCGTGCCGCTCGGCCAGGCGGCTGACCACGAAAAGACCCATGTGACGCGCGGTGTCGGGGCCGACCTCCGCGGTGCTCTCCAGGCGGCGGTTGATCTCCGCCATCTCCGCGGGCGGCATACCGATGCCGCGGTCGGCGACCTCGATGAGCAGACCCTGGTCGTGGGCCTGGGCGAAGGTGAACTTGACGTCGGTCTCCGGCGGCGAGGCGCGCAGCGCGTTGTCGAGCAGCTCGGCGAACAGGTGCGCCAGGTCGGAGGCGGCCGGTTCGGTGATGGCGCCGCGCGGGGTGGCACCCAGCTTCACCCGCTCGTAGTCCTCGACCTCGGAGATGGCCGCGCGCAGCACGTCGGCGATCTCGACCGGGGCCGTCTTGCCGCGGCGCTGCTTCGGCGTACCGGCCAGAATCAGCAGGTTGTCGCCGTTTCGGCGCATACGGGCGGCGAGGTGGTCCAGCCGGAAGAGGTTCTCCAGCAGGCGCGGGTCCTTCTCGTCGTACTCCATCGCCTCGATGAGCGAGAGCTGATGGTCGACAAGGGATTTGGAGCGCCGTGCCAGGGTCTCGAACATGTCGTTGACCTGGGTACGCATGGCGGCCTGGTCGGCGGCCAGGCGCAGCGCCTGCCCGTGGATGTCGTCGACCGCGCGAGCGAGCTGGCCGACCTCCTCCTCGGTGTGCACCGGCATCGGTTCCAGCGGCACGTCCTCCGGGCTGGCGCCGTCCCGCAGCCGGGACACCTCGTGGCCGAGGTCGTGCTCGGCGACGCGCAGCGCGGCCAGGCGCAGCTTGCGCAGCGGGACGATCATCGAGCGCGCGATCAGCACGGCGAGCACGAGCGCCGCCATGATGGTCGCGATAACGATCACGGCGTAGCGGACGGCGCCGGTGCGGGCGTTGTCGGCCAGGTTCTTCACCTGGGCGTCGATGTCGGCGCTGGACTGGCTCACCACCTTCTGGTAGCCGGCGAGGCTGTCCAGGACCGACTGCCGCAGGTCCTGCAGCGGGATCTGGCCGGAGGCCGCCTGCGGCCCGTTGACCAGCGCGATACGGTTGTTGACCAGCTGAGTCAGGTCCGCGATGATCGGGTCCCCGTCGGGGAAACGGTGCGCGAGAATCCCCAGCATCTGGCGCTCGGTGTTGGCGGCGATCTGTGAGTCGCGCAGACCGTCCTTGGCGTTGCCGCGAATCGCCTCGGCCATACCAGCGGTCTCGGAGATCAGCACGGCGCGGGTATTGAGGGAGTCGACCAGTCGCAGCTTCGCCGCCTCGACGCCCGGGTCGGAGATGGTCGAGGTGATCGCCTCCGCAGTGCGGACGCTGTTCTGCCGGATCGATTCTTCCTGGTTGAGCGCTTCGTCGATGGTCCTGGCGGGTGCGGTGCCATTGGCTCGAACGGCCTTGGCGCCGTTGATCATCCCGTCGATCGCCGCCCGGCCGCCCGGCACACCGTCCAGTCTGGGCGAGGCTTTCTCCGCCGCGGCGATGGCGTTGTCGAGCTGGGTCAGATCGGCATCCTGCACCAATGACTGGTTGGGGCCGAGCTGGATCATCTGCTCACCGGCGACCGTGGCGGCCGCGGCGCTCAGGCCGGTGACGGCCGGGATCGCCTGTACGTGCTTGACGGCGGTGTCCAGCTCGCTGGAGTCGCTGAACTGAGCCGCGATCCTGGAGGCGCCGAGCACCACCGCGACGAGGAGGGGGACGGCCAGTACCGCCGTAACCTTCCAACGCAGGTCCCAGTTGCTAAGCGCCCAACGCTTCCTGCCGGACCTAGCGGCGTCACGCATCTCCACTCACTTTCCAAACTGGCCCCAGCCATGCGCCATCAGCGAGCCTCCCACGGGCGTGGGCGTGGCTCGGCAGGCAGGTCTGACCGAGAACTGCGGCTGGCCGAGAATTTGCGTCCATGACGGCCGACATATGTGGCATGCGATTCTAACGGATCAATAACTTCTTGTGTGACCTGTTGGCAACGTCCAGCCGTTGACCTGGCGGTTCCAGACAAAATCAAAGGTCGCGGCGCCCGTCCGGACGTCGCGTGAAGTCTGCCACAATCAGGCTGATCTATCGAGGCGGGCATCGAGGCGAGGCAGGGAGTCACACGGTTGAACGCGAAGCAGGAGTACCGGCCTACCTATCAGACCAGCCTGGTCGATCCCGCCGACTTCTGGGGCGCCGCCGCCAAGGCCATCAGCTGGGATGTTGCACCCACTCAGATCGTCGACAGCACGGCCCGCCCGACCGCCCGCTGGTTTCCCGATGGTCGACTGAACACCTCCTACAACGCGCTGGACCGGCATGTGCGCGATCTCACACCGGAAGAGGGCTCGACAACCGCCGAACTCGTACCGACCGGTGGCCGCGCGGACCAGCCCGCCCTAATATACGACTCGGCTATGACGGGCGCCACGCTTGTCTACACCTACGCCGAGTTGTTGGCCGAGGTCGCCCAGTTCGCCGGCGCGATGCTGAGGCTCGGCGTCCGGACCGGTGACCGGGTCGTCATCTATATGCCGATGATCCCCGAAGCGGTGGTAGCCATGCTGGCCTGCGCCCGAATCGGCGCGGTGCACTCGGTGGTGTTCGGCGGGTTCGCCGCGCATGAACTGGCCGCCCGGATCGATGACGCGGAACCGGTGCTGATCGTGACGGCCTCGGGCGGTCTGGAACCGGGCAAGCGCATCGAGTACCCGCCGATCGTGCTGCAGGCGCTGGACCAGGTCGAGACCACCGCGCCCCGGCACGTCGTGGTCAAGCAGCGCAACGGTTTTCCGACCATACGGTTCGCGACGCCCTCCGCCGATCAACTACCGGGCCCCACCGAATCCATTGCCGCGCAATGGCTGGACTGGGCCGACATGATCCGCGACGCCGAACCGGCCGACCCGGTCTCGATGGCGGCCACCGACCCGCTCTACATCCTCTACACCTCCGGCACCACGGGGAAGCCGAAGGGCGTGGTCCGCGACAACGGCGGGCACGCGGTCGCGCTGACCTGGTCCATGCGCAACATCTACGACGTCGGACCTGGTCAAGTGATGCTGACGACCTCCGATATCGGCTGGGTGGTCGGGCATTCCTATATCGTCTACGCCCCGCTGCTGGTCGGCGCCACCACCGTGCTCTACGAGGGCAAGCCGGTCGGCACCCCCGACTCGGGCGCCTACTGGCGGCTGGTGGACCAGCACGACGTGCACGTCATGTTCACCGCGCCGACCGCGCTGCGGGCCATCCGCCGCGCCGACCCCGACGCCGCCGCGGCCGGGCGCCACGACCTCTCGTCGCTGCGCGCGCTGTTCTGCGCCGGCGAGCGGCTGGACCCGACGACCTTCGCGTGGACCCGCGACACCCTGCTCGCCGATCACCCCGACTGCCCGGTGGTCGACCACTGGTGGCAGACCGAGACCGGCTGGCCCATCTGCGCGGATCCGCTGGGCCTGCAAGAACTTCCGGTGAAGCCGGGTTCGGCGTCACTGCCGGTGCCCGGCTACCGCATCCGCGTCCTGGACTACGAGGGCGACGCGGTAGCGGCCGGCACCGAGGGCAATATCGTCATCGGGCTCCCGCTGCCGCCGGGCACCCTGACCACTCTCTGGGGCGACGACGAGCGGTTCGCCCGCTCGTATCTGTCCGCGTATCCGGGCCACTACCTCACCGGCGACTCCGGCTACTTCGACGAGGACGGCTACCTGTTCGTGCTCGGCCGCAGCGACGACGTGATCAACATGGCCGGGCACCGGCTGTCGGCGGGCGGGATCGAGGCCGCGGTCGCCGGGCACGAACTCGTCGCCGAATGCGCGGTGATCGGCATCCCCGACGAACTGAAGGGCCAGCGGCCGATCGCCTACGTCGTGCTCAAATCCGGCGGCATCGGCGAGAGCGCCGTGCGGGTCGACCCGGCCCGGCTGCGCGCCGAGGTGATCGAGCGGGTGCGCGACCAGATCGGCGCCATCGCCACCCTGCACGACGTGATCGTGGTGAACGCGCTGCCCAAGACCCGGTCCGGAAAGATCCTGCGCCGCAGCATCCGCCAGATCGCGTCCGGCGAGCGCCCCGACATGCCCGCCACCATCGAAGATCCCGCGGTACTGGTCGCCCTCGAGGACCAGATCCTGGCCAGCCGCGCCGACGAGCACCCCGGCGGCGAGACCGCCGATCCCGGCGTCCCCGACGACTCGGACACCCCCGCCGACGGCCATCCCGCCGTCCGGTGACAACCCTCACAGTTTTCTCAGTGTCGGTTCACGAGCCTCCTACACCGCTGCCCTAACGTCGGTCGGGTTGTCTCGGCGGGGGCCGGGTATACCGGTCACCGAACGAGCGCCAGGGCTCGGTCCGCCGGGCCCCGGTGTGTACTCGACCCGAAAGGTTGCTTCATGTCTTCGTTGCGTCTGCGATTCACCGGTGCTGCCCTGACCGTCGGCCGGGTTGCCACCCCCCCCGCCCGACAGATACCCCGCCCCCCGGCCCCCCCCCCCCCCCCACAGGTAGCGCCCCAGCGCAAATACCCCAGCACCATCGCACAGGGGGACGCGGCGCTGCCCCACAAGAAA
>NZ_JARWOP010000295.1 GCF_029868745.1 Nocardia wallacei
CCCCCTCTTTTTCTACCACACACCCTCCCCCGCCGGGGCGGTGCGCCCCCCCCCCCCCGGCTTTCGTGACGGTGTGCGACGTCAGCTGGCTTTGTTGTACGCCTCGATGATGTCCGCCTGGACGCGGCCACGGCTGGAGACGTTGTAACCGTTCTTACGGGCCCAGTCGCGGATGGCCGCCGTCTGGCCGCTGTCGTTACGCGGCCGGGCGGCGATCTTGTTCTTGCCCTTGGGGATTCGCCCCACCTTGCGGGCCGGCTCGATCCACTCTTCGAACACCTTGCGGAGCTTGCCCGCATTGCGGACGGACAGATCGATTTCGTACTCCACGCCGTCGATGCCGAAGCGAACCGTCTCCTCGGCTTTGGATTTGCCGTCGTAGTCGTCCACGAGCTCGACGATGACCTTCTTTGCCATACGGTAACCCCTCCAATGCTCGCAAGAATGTATGTGACGTAACGCTAGCTCGCCGCGAAGATAATTACGAATCCGTTCCCATTTGTGGGACGTAACAGGGATTCGCGGCGCGTCATTCGAAGTGCGGGCCGCGCCGCCGTGACGTGGCCGGTCAGGTCCGAAGCGGTCGAATCGGACGGCGGTGCGGCGGTGCCGCGCCGGTCGGTTCCGTTGTGCGGCCCCGGTTTCCGTACGGGCTTGCGATCCGCGTTCGCGTGAACGGTTCGGATACGGACCGGTAACCGAGGCCGGAATACTTGTGCGCTACCACAGTTCGGTAGCGGGATCTTCGCCGAGAGCGTAGTTTTCACTGCTACAGCCTCGCGCGCGAGTGGTCGTGCACAACGGCCGCGCGTGGCCGGGACGGCATTGCGAAAATGAGCTTAGGAGTTTGCGGGGATCATGGCGAGTTTTGCGGATCGGTTGAACAAGTTGTTCGCCACTGTTCATCCTCCCGGACGCCCGCCGCTCAGCAATGCCGAGGTTGCGGCCAATCTCGCCGCGGCGGGCCAGCCGGTTTCCAAGCCCTACCTCTCGCAGCTGCGCTCCGGGCAACGCACGAATCCCTCCGCCGAGACGATCGCGGCGCTGGCGAAGTTCTTCAAGGTGGAGCCGCAGTATTTCACCGACGATGTCTACGCGGCCCGCGTCGACCACGATCTGGAACTGCTCTCGCAACTACGGGGATACAACTTGCGCAGGCTCTCGAGTCGCGCCTTCGACCTCTCCGCGGAATCCCAGAATCTGCTCGCCGTCATGGCCGACAAACTCCGTGCCAGCGAAGGCCTTTCGGAATTCCACACCGATCCGACGTAGGTAAGGCTAGCCTGACCTAACTATGTGATACTCGATCCATGGTGTACTTCGACGGGGCCGGTGGCCGGGTTCATTACCGCAGGTGGTCCGCGGAACAGCCGCGGGCGGTGGTGGTCCTGCTGCACGGGTTGCGGCAGCAGAGCGCCGACTATCATCGCTTCGCCCGAGCGGCGAACGGGCATGGCATCGCGGTTTTCGGCATCGACCATCTGGGCCATGGCCTCAGCGAGGGGGAGTGGAACGCCCAGGCGCCCGCCGACCATCTCGTCGCGAACGTCCTGCATCTCGTGGGCGTAGCTCGCGCGGCGTATCCCGGCGTGCCGCTGGTACTGGCCGGGCATTCACTGGGCGCGGGCACGGCGCTGGTGGCGATGGCCTCCGGCGCCGAAGCCGTCGGCGAGGTGTCGGCGGTGGTGCTGACCGGAACTCCGCAACAGGTGCTGGACATGGGTGTGGCCCCGCCGCCGGTGCCGACCCTGGCACTGCACGGCACCGAGGATCGGATCGCTCCGATCGAGCCGGTCCGAGCGTGGGCGGCCGGAACCCGGTGCGTCGTGCGTGAATTCGCCGGCGCCGGGCACGATCTGCTGCACGAGCCGGATCATCGCCTCGTCACGCGCGCGGTGCTCGACTTCGTGCTCGCCGCCGGGAATGCGTCAGAGGATGAACGACGCCGCCCCGCCGGAATTTCCCTCCGGCTCGGCGAGCAGCTGGCGCAGGCGCGGCCGGTTCGACTGATCCAGCGCTAATGCCGCCATCCACAGCCAGGCGGTGATGTTGTCGGGGATCCGCCAATCCTCGCGCGGCGCGGAGGGGACGTGGATCCGGACCGGCTCCAGATCCTGTAGGTGCCGCGGCACCACGGCCCACCACTGGCGGCCGGTGGCGTCGATGGTGACGGCGGCGATCAGGTCGTCGGCGCCGGGCAGTTGTTCGGCGGCGGTGTGGATCTGCGCGGGGATGTGCCGGTTCTCGTCGCGGCCGTCCAGCTGGTCCGCGAAGACGATGAACACCAGGCCGAAGCCGAACATGTCGGAGCCCAGATTGCGGCGCAACTGCGCGGCGCTGGCATGGATCGGATGCGGGTCGAGTTCGGAGTGGTCCTCGGTCAGCTGGGCCGGCACGAAGTCGGCGGCGATACTGGCGCCGTCGTAACGGAATCCGCACAGCATCGGCATCATGCCGCCGGGCATCGAGAGCATGAACCGTGAGGTGATCTCCTCCACCGATTCGGCGCCCGGGTATCGGATTGTCGTCATGCGATCGTGTCCTTCACTGGTCCCCGCTGTCCCGATCCGTGGCCGCGCTGAATCATGCTGTGACAGTAACGGCTCGGACCGGAGAGTTTGTTCCGTGTCGAATGTCACGCGACCGCCGTCAACGGACGGTGGCGAAGAAGGCGCGGAGGTCGGTGGTGAAGAGGTCCGGTTGTTCGAAGGCGGCGAAGTGGCCGCCTCGGGGCATCGTGGTCCAATGGGTGATGTTGTAGTTCGGTTCGCACCAGGAGCGCGGGGCGCGGCCGATTTCCTTGGGGAAAGAGGCTATCCCGGTAGGGATTTCGACTCGCGTGCCGCGGCGGAACGCGGCCGTGCTCTCCCAGTACAGGCGTGCGGAGGAGGCTCCGGTGCCGGTGATCCAATACAGGGTTACATTGTCGAGGATTTCGTCTCGGGTCAGGGCGTTCTCGGGGTGGCCGTCGCAATCGGTCCACGACCAGAATTTTTCCACGATCCAGGCGAGTAGCGCGACCGGTGAGTCGAGCAGGCCGTAGCCGAGGGTCTGCGGGCGGGTGGACTGCTGTTTGGCATATCCGGAATCCCAGCGCCGGTAGTACTTCAGGGCGGCCAGCGCGTCGCGTTCGGCCTCGGTGGGGTTGCGCAGCGCCGCCTCGGTGGGCGTGGCGATGGGCATATTGGTGTGGATCCCGACGCAGTGCCCGACGTTGCGGCCGATCTCCGTCGTGACCGCGGCGCCCCAATCGCCGCCCTGGGCGCCGAATCGGTCGTAGCCGAGCCGGGTCATCAATGTTTCCCAGGCCGCGGCGATGCGGCTCGCGTCCCACCCGGTGGTCGTCGGTTTCCCGGAGAATCCGTATCCCGGCAGCGATGGGCAGACGACATGAAAGGCGTCCTCGGCGCGTCCGCCGTGTGCTGTCGGATTGGTCAGGGGCGCAATGATTTTGCCGAATTCGAGGATGGAACCGGGCCAGCCGTGCGTGATGATCAGCGGGAAGGCGTCGGGGTGCGGTGAGCGCTGGTGGACGAAATGAATGGGCAGTCCGTCGATGTCGGTGACGTATTGGTCGAATTGGTTGAGCGCCGATTCCCGAGCCCGCCAGTCGTATTCGGTGGCCCAGTAATCGGCGAGTTCCCGGGTATAGGCCAGCGGGATCCCCTGGCTCCAGTCGTCGACGCACTCGGCCTCCGGCCAGCGGGTGTCGGCCAGGCGTCGGCGCAGGTCGGTCAGCACATCGTCGGGGACGTCGATTCGAAAACGTTCGATATCGGTCATGGTCCCATTCTGGGGTCTCGGCCGGGCTGGACAATCTGTAACCACTTGGTTACGCTTTCGGTGTGGACGAGGTGGCAGGGGCGATCGCGGACCCGGTGCGGCGACGAATCCTGGAACTGCTGCGTGAGAACCGGCTGACGGCGGGCGCCATCGCCGAGCACTTCGACATCAGCAGGCCCGCCGTCAGCAGGCACCTGCGGGTGCTGCGGGAGAGCGGCCTGGTGCACGACGAACTCGTCGGCAGGCAGCGGTACTACCTGCTCGACGCCGCGCCCCTGGCCGAAATCGCCGACTGGATAACGAGTTTCGCGGCGCGGCCGGGCTGGGCGCAGCACCTCGACGCGCTGGAAACCGAGGTGTACCGCACCCGCCGTGAGCGCCGCGCGACCCGTCCCGCAGCAGAATCGCACAAGGAGGAGACCGCATGACCCCGACACCCACCGGCCGGTTGCTGGCCGCCGAACAGGGCCGCGACCTGGTGCTCACCCGCACCTACCGCGCTCCCATCGATGACGTGTGGGCCAGCGTCACCGAGTCCGACCGCACGGCCCGATGGTTCGGTCCATGGACCGGCGAGCCCGGTCCGGGTCGGACCATCAAGGTGCAGATGGCTTTCGAGGAGGAGCAGCCGTGGATGGATATGCACATCGATGTTTGTGATCCGCCGCACCGGCTCGGCGTATCCGCCGTGGACGACTACGGCGCGTGGCGGCTGGAACTGGTGCTCAGCGAGGCGGCGGGCGTCACGGAGTTGCGGTTCGTTCATCATCTGCTCACCGAGGACGAGATCGCTCAGGTGAACCACGTGGGGCCCGGGTGGGAGTACTACCTCGACCTGCTCGGAGCGGCGCGGGACGGCGCGCCACAGCCCGACTTCGCCGACTACTACCCGGGAATGGCCGCGTATTACGAGAATCTCGTGGCGGGGCAACGCTAGGCTTCACTGGGAAGCGTTGGTATGCAGGGCGTTTCCCGTCGGACGCCGGGCGGGAATGCTGCGCTACCTTACCGCCGACGAGTCCCGATCGGCCCAGGCTCCGGGGAGTGTCCGGACCGATACGTCCGCGATCTCGAGCAGTCGCGGACGGGGGGTTCCCAAGCGGCTCAGATGGATCAGGCCCTGCGCCACCACCACGATATTGGCGCTGTGTGCCGCGAGATCGGGCTCCGGCAGGTCGCGGCGGGCGCTGCGGCGCAGCCGTTCGGCGACACCCTGCTCCATAGCCGCGGTGGTCCGGGCGCCGATCCCGACCACTTCGGGGATGCGGTTGCCGAGTTGGGCGATGCTGTTGAGCATCAGGCAGCCGCGCCGATCCGGTTGTGCCGCACAGTCGTCGACGATCGCGGCGAGCAGCGCGCGCACCGCGTCGCGGGCGGAACCGGGCGCGGACGCGACGACGTCGCGCACGAACCGGGCGCGGTGCTGGCAATAGCGTTCGAACGCCGCGAGGAACAGGCCCCGTTTGTTGCCGTACGCGGCGTAGATGCTGCCGTTGCCGACACCGGCGGCCCGCGACACGTCGTCCACCGAGGTGTCGTCGAACCCTCGGGTCCAGAACAGGTCGGTCGCGGCATCGAGCAGGCTCGATTCATCGAACTGTCGTGGCCGTCCCATGCGCTCACCGTAGCAATCCGATGCGAGACGGCACACATTACTTGTTCTGGAGGCGCGCCTCCAGAATGATGGTGGTCATGTCAACCGACTCGCCCCGCCGCCGCGTAGGCATCCTGGTCTTCGACGGCGTGAAGATGTTCGACTTCGCGGGTCCGGCGGAGGTGTTCATCGAGGCGAATCAGGCCGCCCCGGGTTATGAGGTGGTACTGATCTCGGCGGACGGGGCGAGCGTGCAGACCTCGATCGGCGCCCGGATCGAGGTGAGCGGCGCCGCCACCGAGGCCGGACGGTTCGACACCATCGTCATCCCGGGCAGCGAACTGCCGCCGGCCAAGTTCCTGACGCCCGAGGTGCTGGCGGCGGCGCGGCATCTCTCGTGGAACACGCGCCGGCTCGCCTCCGTGTGCAGCGGCGCCTTCGTGCTCGCCGAACTCGGTCTGCTCGACGGCCGGCGCGCCACCACGCACTGGAAGTTCGCGGCCGATCTCGAGCGGCGGTATCCCGCCGTGGCGGTGGAACCCGATGCGATCTTCGTCCGGGACGGCAACCTGTACAGCTCGGCCGGCGTCGCGGCCGGAGTGGACCTGGCCCTGGCGCTGGTGGAGGAGGATTTCGGCGCCGATGTCGCGCGGCGGGTCGCGCAGCTGATGGTGGTGTACATGCAGCGCGGCGGTGGGCAGTCGCAGTTCTCGGCGTCGCTGACCGGGCCGGTGCCGCGCAGTCCGCTCGTTCGTAAGGTTGTCGACCTGATCTGTGCCGATCCGGCGTTCCCGCACACGGTGCAGACCTTGGCCGCGCACGCCCAGGTCAGCGTCCGGCATCTGACCCGCTTGTTCCGCACCGAGCTGGAGCATTCGCCCGCGGAGTACGTGGCCTTCATCCGGTTCGGCGTCGCCCGCGACATGCTGCACGCCGGACGCAGCGTGACCGATGCGGCGATGATCGCCGGTTACGGTAACAGCGAGGCGTTGCGGCGGGCGTTCATGACCCGGCTCGGTATCTCGCCGCGCAAGTACCAGCAGCGGTTCCGGTCGACCGGATCGGCGTCCGGGATCGGCACGCCGGTCGCGGCCGCGGTGTCCTGAACGGGTGCTTTCACGTCCCGTGGGGAGGGGCGCGGGGCCGATGCCCCGGCGCAGACTCGGTGTTGTCCCGATGACCGAAAGGAAACGACGATGACAGGTAACCCGCTGGGAATCTCGCTGGAGCAGGCGGCGCAGGAGTTCGTCGACGCGACCTCGGAGCCCCCGTTCCTCTACCAGCTGCCGCCGGAAGAGGGCCGCAAGGCCGTGGATTCGGTGCAGGACACACCGATTTTCAAGCCCGACGTCGATGAGGAGTGGGTCACTGTCGAGGGCGGTCCCACCGGCTCGGTGCGGGCCCGGATCGTGCGACCACGGGGTGCCACCGAAACTCTGCCCGTGATCCTCTACACCCATGGCGCCGGTTGGGTTTTCGGCGACGCGCACACCCACGACCGGCTGGTGCGCGACCTCGCCGTCGGTGTGCACGCGGCCGTCGTGTTCCCCGAGTACGACCGCTCGCCCGACGTCCGCTACCCGGTGGCCAACGAGCAGTCCTACCGCGTCGCCCAGTGGGTCACCACGCACGGCGCCGGCAAGCAGCTCGACCCGGCCCGGCTCGCGGTCGCGGGCGATTCGGTCGGCGGCAATATGGCCATCGCGCTCACTCTCATGGCCAAGGAGCGTGGTGACGTCACGTTCCGCTGGCAGGTGCTCTTCTATCCGGTCACCGACGCCGGCTTCGACACCGCCTCCTACCACGAGTTCGCGACCGGGTACTTCCTGACTCGCGAAGGGATGCAATGGTTCTGGGACCAGTACACCCCCAGTGCGGCGGATCGCGCGCAGATCACCGCATCGCCGTTGCGCGCCACCACCGAGCAGCTGGCCGGGTTGCCGCCGGCGGTCGTGATCACCGCCGAGGCCGATGTGCTGCGCGACGAGGGTGAGGCGTTCGCGGGCAAGCTCCGCGCCGCGGGCGTCCCGGTGACGCAGACCCGCTACGGCGGCATCATCCACGACTTCGTCATGGTCAACTCGATGCACGACACCCAGGCCGCCAAAGCCGCTGTGGCGCAAGCCGTTGCGGCATTGCGGGCCGCCTTGTACGCGGAGTAGCTCGCCCCGGGCCCGGTCAGTCGGCGGTGAAATCGTCGATGAGCCGGGCCAATTCGATCGGGCGGTCGCCCTGCACCGAATGCCCCGCTCCGTCGACCACCACGACCCGCGCGCGTGGTTGGCGGCGGAGCAGTTCGGCCACATCGGCGTCGTCCACGACCGGCGAGCGTTCACCGCGCACCAGCAGCAGTGGCGCCCGCACGGCCGCGACGTCGTCCCACAGCGCGGTGAGGTCGAACGTGCCGTCCGCGGTGGGACGGATCCGGTCGTATCGCCAGACCCAGCGGCCGTCCTCGCGTTGCCGCGCGTTGTGCAGGATGCCGCGGCGCAGCGACGAGACGGACCGTCCCGGGTTGTGCTCGACGGTGCGATCGAGGATCTCGTCGAACGACGCGAAATCCGCAGGGCCCTGGACGAATGTGACCACCGCCGCGGTCTTGCCCGGATTGTCGCCCGCGCCCGGAGTCACGTCCACGACGACCAGCCGCCGCACCAGGTCCGGGTGCCGGGCTGCCAGGCGCAGTGCGGTCAGCCCGCCCAGAGACATGCCGACAACCGCGGCGGCTCGGGGCGCCGCGGTCGCGACGGCGGCGGCGACCGCCTCCGCCAGCAACTGCGGTGTGTAGAGGTGATCGGTCCACCAGTCGGAGTGGCCGTGGCCCGGCAGATCCAGGGCGAGCAGCGGACGCCGCAGCGCCAGTGCCACCGTGTCCCAGGTGTGCGCGTTCTGCGCGCCGCCGTGCAGCAGCACCAGCTCTGGCTCCCCGTCTCCCCAGTGCAGCCCGCTGACCCGGCGCCCGGCCCCGATCTCGATCGAGACCCGCCGCACCCGCGGGGGACCGGTCCACGGGAGACCCGCCTCGGCCGCGTTCTCGGCGAACAGCCCGAACTCGTCGTAGTCCGACATAAGGGGAGTATGCGTGAGCCCGGCCGCTCGCGCACGGGAAGATCATCCACCGCGTGCGCGAGCGTGACCGGCACTCAGCGGACACGGTCGTAGACCAGGGCGACCTCGCCGAGGTCGCCGGTGTCCTGGTGTGCCAGTGCCCATTTCGTGCCGGGCAGGCCGTCGTCGAACAGCCGCGCACCGCCGCCCGCGATCTCCGGGGTGATGAGGAGGTAGAGGCGGTCGATCAGGTCGGCCGCGAGCAGCGGCTTGATGACGCTGGCGCTGGTGTTGACCAGAATGTCGCCCGAGCCGGTGGCTTTCAGCTCGGTGACGACATCGGCGGCTGGTGCGTTCACGATCCGGGTGCGCTCCCACGGCGCTTCGGTCAACGTGGTGGACAGGACCACCTTCTCCGTGTCGACCAGCCATTTCGCGTAGCCGCGGTCTCGCGGATCGGCGTTGTCGTCCGCCGCGACCGTGGGCCAGAATCCCAGGAACCCTTCGGCATTCAGCCTTCCGAGGACCGCGGTGGTCGCGTTCTCCCAGATGCGGGTGAGGTGATTGCGTGCCACCTCGGTGACCGCGTAGGGCACGATCGCGCCCATGTCGCCGGGCCCGCCGGGGCCGCTGTAGCGCCCGTCCAGGGTCAGGGCGATATTGGCGGTCACCTTGCGTTCGGTCGAGTTGCTCATGACTGGTCTTCCTTCGGTGTGTCGGGGGTGTTGCTTCGGGGAGCGCCGACCGTGTCGGCGAGCTTGTCGAGGACTTGGCCCCAGCCGGTTTCGATTCCGGCGATGAAGGGGACGGCCTCGACGGCCGTATCGGTGATCCGCAGGTCCAGCCGCAGCCGGGTGCCTTCGGGAACGTCGGTGAATGCCAAGTCGTAGTGGCCGGTGAACGAGACCGCGCCGGCCGAGTCCAGGACCGCGAGATCGAACGCCAGACGATCGGGTGGCGTTGCGGCGCGGACCTGTCCCTCCGAGCGGTACCGTCCCTCGGCGTCGCGATAGTCGAGGACGACGCGGCCGCCCGGGGCCGGGTCGATCGCGCAGTCGACGATGGTCATCGACGGCGGAGCCCACCAGGACGCGAGGAGGTCCGGGTCGGCCCAGTGCCGCCACAGGACCTTGCGCGGCGCGGCGAATACGCGGTCGAAGGCGAAGGTGCGCCCGTCGGCCCAGTGATCCTGTTGCGCGCGAGCGGTTTCCGCCTCGATGGCGGCTTGGTAGCGGGTCACGACATCGCGCTCGCCGGCGTTCGCCTCGACGGTGTCGATCAACTCCCGCAGCCGCTCCTCGAAATCGCGCAGCGGTGCCGCCTCGGCCGCCCAGATACGGCGCTGGCCCAGGGGAGTGACCGTGACCAGGCCCGCGCGGCCGAGCGTCTGCAGGTGCTTGGTGGTTTGCGGCTGGCGCAGCCCGGTGAGTTCGGCCAGTTCGCCGACGGACCGGGGCCGTTCGGCGAGGAGCTCGACGATGCGCCAGCGGGCGCCGTCTCCGAGTGCTGATGCGATCTGCTCCATGATGCAAAGTATTCACTAAGAAGAATATTCGTGTCAAGGAATATTTTGGGAAGGCTGGGGCGACGGGTCGAACAGGGCTGCCGACCTGTGGGTTCGCTGATTCGTCGGAGGAATTGTCTAGGCTTGCTGACGGATCAACCGTGGAAAGGAATCCCGTGTCCGAGCCCCCGCTGCCGCCCGCGGCCGTCGAGCTGCCGCACCGGTCCGCACCTGCGGTGACGGCGCCCCAGTACACCCGTGGGACAGGTTCGGGCCCGCGCCGGGACAGCGACCGGGCGGTGGTGTGAGCACGCCCGGTACGGCCATGCGCGCCCTCGTATTGGATCGGCCGGGCCCTCCCGACACGCTGCGTCTCGCCGAATTGCCTGTGCCCGAACCGGGTCCGGGCCAGGTGCGGGTCCGGGTCGAGGCCTGCGGTCTCAACCCCGTCGACTACCAGGTCGCCGCCGTGGGCCATCTCGACTGGACGTGGCCGCACGTCCTCGGCCTGGACGTCGCCGGCACCGTCGACGCGGTGGGGGAGGACGTGACGGCCGTCCGTGTGGGACAACGCGTCGCATACCACGGCGACCTGCGCCGACCCGGCGGCCTCGCCGAATACACACTGGCCGACGTCCTCACCGTGGCGCTGATACCCGACTCCGTCGACTCGGCCTCCGCGGCCGCCCTGCCCTGCGCGGGAATGGCCGCCTACCAAGCCGTCTTTCGGCGATTACAGGTCGCCGGCGGCGATACGGTGCTCGTCACCGGCGGCGCCGGCGGGGTCGGCGGATTCGCCGTCCAACTCGCCTCCTGGGCCGGGGCCCGCGTGCTCACGACGGCCTCCGCCCACAACGCCGATCACGTCCGCTACCTGGGCGCGACCGACGTCATCGACTACCGCACCGAGGACGTCGCCGCGCGCGTCCGGGAACTGACCGACGGCCGCGGCGTCGACCGTGTGGTCGACACCGTCAGCCCCACCTCCGCCACCGCCAACCTCGCGCTGCTGGTCCACGGCGGCGGCCTCGCCGCGGTCGCCGGCCGACCCGACCTCGCCGCCGTCCCCCCGTTCACCCTCGCCCCGTCCGTCCACGAGATCGCCCTCGGCGCCGCCCACGGCTACGGCGACCACCGCGCCCGCGCCGACCTCGCCATCATGCTCGGCGACCTCCTCGCCCTGGTCGCCGAGGAAGACCTAGACCCCATGGTCACCCGAACCCTCACCCTCGACGAAGTCCCCGCCGCCCTCACCGAAGTCTCCACCCGCCACACCCGAGGCAAACTCGTCCAAACCTTCGACTGACCCCACCACCATGGCGATTTGGTGACACCGGGGGGTCCTGAGGTAATCTCATCGAGCACTCGCGAAAGCGAGCGCAACGGGCTGTGGCGCAGCTTGGTAGCGCACCTGACTGGGGGTCAGGTGGTCGCAGGTTCAAATCCTGTCAGCCCGACAGAAAGGCCAGGTCAGAGACTACTCCGACCTGGCTTTCACTGTCTCTCATGACCATTTCCGAGACTATCCCGAAAATTCAAGACCGCCCGCCGCGGACGGACCACGGCGAGCCTACTGCGCTCGCACCCGCGCGCCCTTCTCATTACTCAGGCATGGTCCGCCTCGACTTGGGAAGGTCTCATGGAGAATTCTTCTCCATGCCGAAAACCGAGCTGGTGTACCGGAACTACTGGCGCACAAGGGAAGACGCCGAGTCACCGTCACGCCGGCCCGGCGGTGTCTGTGGGCTCAGTGACCGCAGCCGTGGAAGCAGTTCGGTTGGCTGACCGCCGGGGATATGTCGGTCCGATCGGGAGGTAACCGGAAGATCGTCTGCTGCTGCGCCGTCTTGGCGGTAGGGGTCAGCCATTCGTGGCCGAACGCTGGTTTCCTGTTCCATTCGTGGCCGGACGCGTCATTCCCATGGTCGGCAATGACGCCTGCGACAGTGCCAGCATGTGGACCGGACAGGATGCCGTGGGGCAGCAGGCCGCGCCGGACGGCTGCATTGCCGGACGGGGAGGGATCGAGACATGTCAATCGAACGGCCGGTCGAGACCGCGCGGCCCGGTGGAGGCGTCCGCCCCTTACTTGTGCTCGGTGTCGCGGCGATCGTCCTGATGGCGGGTACGGTCGCCCTGTTGTTGGTCAGCGCGATCATCGACTGGGTGCGGCTCGCGGACTTCGAACGCTATTGGGCGCACCCGCAGGGGGCGCGCCGGGAATGGCAGTCCGATACGTGGGCCGGGACCGCTGGCACTTTCTTGCTGCCTGTCGCGGGAATTCGTGTCGGTGAGCCTTCCCTCCGACGATTTTGCTCGTTCCACCGCCCCCGCGACGACACCGGCGGTCGCCGCCGCCTCCCCCTGGGGCCGGAGCCAGTGGGTTGCCGACATGTTCCCGCGGCTGCTTCCTGGCAAGCCCATGCCGCACGCCGGCCAAGAAATCCCCGCGGACGCGGAAGCCGGGTACAACCGTCTCACTTGCGAAGCGGATGCCAGCAACGAGACGAGGATCGAATGCGCGGGTGATCCTCGCACCAACCGGAATCCTTTCATAGGCATCGATTGCATCCAGGGCCACATTCGGAATGGTCTGCGTGAGCGCTACCCACTCTTGGAGTTGTGGCCACGCAGGTCCGGGACCGTCGGCGTCCTGCGCGCGACTCACAATGGACGGGACGCGATCTGGCTGACCTTCGACGATCTGCCCCGCGGCCAATGCATGATCTATTCCACCTGGAGAGACCATCGCATGGACGAACTGCTGGCTTGGTGGCGCTCCACCGTTGTGACGGAGCACCCGGTCGGCCGGCGCGTCGTACGCTTCGGTGGGATGGCGAATACAGTGCGACGCCCGTATTGTTCGTCGTGGGAAGTGACCTGCCTCAGCTTGCCTGGCGATAGACGAATTCCTCCAGGGTCGTGAGGGTTTCGGACCGGTTGGCGCGATGGCGCAGGCAGTACCGGGTCGGATACCAGCCGGCTCGCTGCCACGCCCGCGGCTGTTCGATCGGAGTGCAGGTGTCCCCGATCGCCCCGGAGCGCAGCGCGTTGTAGTGATCGAGGTTCACCATGGGCTCGTAGAAGGTGATCTCGCCGTTCCAGCTGCCGTAGATGAAGGTGTGGGTGAACGCGCCGCCGTTCAATTCCGGGGTGGTCTTGTCGATCAAGTGCTGGCCCATGGCCGGCTCGATCGCGTCGAGGTCGGTGTAGTTCGGCGGCCGGTATTTCGCGGCGGGCAGATTCTTGCCGAGTGCGTAGTCGGCACAGGCCGTCAGCTGCGGGCAGGGGCCGGGGCGGATCGCCAGCCGGTCGGGGTTGTCGTTCAGATAGAAATGGACGTCGAAATGAGCTGTGTCCCATACGCCCGGCGGGACATGGCCGTGCGGGTTCCAGTTCGCCAGCACATAGGTGAACGGTATGTCGTCTCGGCGGGTGAAGTTCTCATGTAACGGCAGCGCGTTCTCGTGGCCCCCGGCGCACTCGTGGTGGGGATCGACAGCGCCGTCGGCGTCCTTGTCGTAACAGTACAATCCGCTTGACGGCGGGTCGTACGGCAGTGCGGCGTAGGCGCTGTCGGTGGCGGCCATCCCGATCACCAATGGTGTTCCGGCGCTGTCGGTCTGGGAGTAGGCAATGATCCGGCCGCTGCCCAGATTCGCGCTCTGCCCATATTCCGCGCACGGACCGGAATAGGCCGGCGTCACCGCCAGCAGGGCCGTGGCTTCGACCTCGGAAACCCGGACCGTTTGTTCCCGAGCGGGTGCCGACACATCCACCTGGCAGATGGTGACCGCGTCGTCGGCCCGTACGACCGGGTTTGGTCCGAAGGTGAGTGCCAGTCCGGCGATCAGGGCGGCGGCGATGTGTGCCGACGTTCGCATGCGGGACGAATTCGTTTGCCGCGCAGAAAGGCTGGGCGAGTTGTGGTGTTCGATCGACATTCGAAATTTCCTTCCGTGACCGCTTACTCCGGCCACGACCCGAGTTCGTCGACAGCGACGGTGACGCATTGCAGTGTCTGAGCGGCGTTGAGCCGCGGATCGCACCGCGTGTGGTAGTTCGTGGCGAGTTCGTCTTCGCGCAGCCGCTGCCAGCCGCCGACGCACTCGGTCACCGGTTCCGGAGCCGTCTCCAGATGCAGGCCGCCGGGCGTGACACCGGTGGCTCGGCAGGCGCCGAAGAAGGCCCGGATCTCGGCGGTCACCTCGTCGACACGACGAGTCTTGATCCCTTGATCGGTCACGAATGTGTTGCCGTGCATGGGATCACAGACCCAGCACACCGGCGTTCCGGTCTCCGCCGCGGCCTCGAGCAGTGCGGGGAGCACCGTCGCGACACGATCGACGCCGAGGCGTGGAATGAGGGTCAGCCGGCCCGGAACTCTGCTGGGATTGAGGCGGCGGCACAGTGTCACGACGTCTGCCGGGCGGGTCGCCGGGCCGAGTTTGACCCCGATCGGGTTGTTGATCAGTTCGGCAAAGCGGATATGCGCGTGTGCCGGATCTCTGGTCCGCTCGCCGATCCACAGCAGATGGGCCGAGCAGTCCCACCACCGGCCGTCGGGCCCGCGACGGGTCAGGGCCTGCTCATAGTCGAGCAGCAGCGCCTCGTGTGACACCCGCATGAGCGGGCCGTGCTGGTTCCGGCCACCCTCCGATGCGGTCGTGACCAGATCCAGGAGGTCGGCGACATCGCGCAGCAACCGCACCGGACCGCGGTGATCACAGAGGTCGGCGGCGTGCCGAAGCAACCGCGCCGCCGCGTCCGCCGACGGTGTCGGTTGGGTGCGAAGGTGATTCAGCGTTGCCGCCGCGTGGAAATAAGCATCGACCATCCGGCTCGGGTCGGGTGTCCGGCTCGCCGCGTCGGGCTCATACCCATTGATCATGTCACCGAGATAGGAGTGCAGCCCGGTGCCCTGCTCCAGCGGTTGTGACCGCGGTTTCGCGTATTCGCCGGCGACGCGACCGATCACGACCGGTGTGATGCCACATCCGTGCCTCAGCACCGCGGCGGCCGCGGCCGCGAGCGCCTGTCTGTCGGCCAACGCCTGCACGTGGGACATCTCGAAGGTCTCGGCGCAGTCTCCGAGCTGGAGGACGAACGCTCGCCCCGCTGTCGCGGCGGCCAACTCGGTCGTCAGCGCCTCACATTCGGCAGCACCGACGAGCGGTGGCAGCGACCGGAGCCGGTCCGTACTGCGCACTGCCGCTGCGGCATCCGGCCAGGACGGCTGGTGCAGCGCGGGCCGGTTACCGCTGTCTGTCGGCGGAACTCCAGGCTCGTTCGGCCGATCACGGTGTACCTCGTCGACCAGCACAGGTTCCGGTTCGCCGGTTCCGCTGCCGGATGTGTCCGGGCACGATTCCGACGAGATGAGGTCCGGGTTGAAGCGTTCCTTGATATAGCACACCGGCACGCCGCCGACATCGATCACATAGGCCTTGGCGACGCACGCCCGGCCATCGATCCAACGAGCCAGGCCCGCCCACAACACACGGCGGGAATGGGCCACGCCACGAGACACCAGGTGGTAACCGATCGGGCCGGGGCCGTCTATGCCGAACCTTGTCGCCGAACTCTGTTCAGCCACCACATGATTCATCGACACCAGCACCAGGTTCGGATCGACCAGGCCGGAGTGGCGCACGACGACCTTGCAGTCCTCGTCGACACGCAGCGATCGCGCCACCGTCTCCGACACACGATCGGCCGATACCACGTCCTGGTGCACCACTCGAATATGTAGTGCTGTTCCGAGCGATGCCTCCAGCAGTGGCGTTGTCAGACCGTCGTTGGCCAGCAGCATCCTGGCCGTCGGATCGGTGAACGCCGCCGCAGGTGGCCGGCAAACCCGGTGACGTGCACCGACTGTCGCCGTTCCGAGGCTTTTCTCGTCCTGATTGAGCACGATAGATACGCCGCTTTCGCATTCGCCGTTCGCGACCGAGTCGCTTTCCCGAGCCTCCCACACGGCGGGAAACGACGAGTTCCCAGAAGTGGCGCTACGCAACACATTTAAACAGAACGAAACGTAGTTCATCATCCGGCCAAGTTCACATTACAACGGCGCCAACAAACGACGAGCTACCGGACTGCGCAGCCGGGACACACGCCGATACGGGCTGATCCGCCGAGTGCAGCGATAGTGACGCGCTTCGCTTTCCCGATCACCGGCAAATGAAAGGTGGGAGCCGGATCCGCCGTGAGGGATTCAGTGTGACGGTCCGGTCGACCTACCCGCCCAGGCGAAACAGCTGTACCGGATCCGGTGCGCCGACCGACGCTTCGACGGCTACAACCTCTTCGGCCGCTACCTCGAAATCTCCGATCGACCGCGGCCGACAAACACCCGAAATACGTGCCCCTCGCCCAGCCACTCACGCAGGGGGCGCCACCCGTGTAGCTATCGGCAGATCGGGGTACCGGTGACCCACCTCGCCGATCCCCTTGCGGCAGTAGCCGTCCAGGGTCGGAGCCGACGGCGAGATTTCGACGCCACCTGACTGTCACCGCAACGAGTAGCGGAGCGCTGTAGCCGGCGAGCGCCCGAACCGGGTTGGTCAGTGAACGATCGAGATGGCGAAGGGTGCGAAGCCGCGTGATCGGATCACGTGCGGGACGAACAGGATCGCGGCTTCGGTGGCGCGCGCGGTCTCGATCCCGCCGAGGTCGGTGATCCACTCTTGGTGCCAGCCCAGGTCGGTCAGAAGCCCGGCCACGACCTGTTTGGCCTGCGCGTCGTCGCCGGAGAGAAATACCGTCGGGGCTCGAGTGAGGATGCTGGGCGCGGTCATCACCGTGTAGAGCATCGTGTTGAGCGTTTTGACCACGTGCGTGTCGGGCAGGGCAGCCTGCAGTTGCTCGGCGAGGCTCGAGCCGGGGTAGAGCAGGCCGGCGGGCAGCCCGTCGGGGCCGTCGACGGTCGCGTTGGCGATATCGATCAGGATCTTGGCGCGCAATCGCTCGCCGAGTGTGGTCAGCCGCTCGAGCGAGCCGGCGCCCGGGGTGGCATTGACGACGATCTGCGCCGTCGCGGTGGCCGCGGCCGCGGCGCCGGGCGAGCTGTCTGCCACGCTCACCTCGTGTCCGGCGTGGGTCAGTG
This sequence comes from Nocardia wallacei, assembly GCF_029868745.1. GTDB lineage: Bacteria > Actinomycetota > Actinomycetes > Mycobacteriales > Mycobacteriaceae > Nocardia > Nocardia wallacei_B. Next base: position 17,038 of record NZ_JARWOP010000295.1, read on the forward strand.
CGGTGGCCAGGGCGTTGCCGACACGGCCGCGCCCGAGAACAGCGATGGTGCTCATCGTGAAAGTCCTTCTGTGTGCTGTTGTGGTCGGTGGGGTCAGCGCGAGAGCGTGGCTGTCGCGGCGGCGTGGACGCCGGGGGCGCCGGCCAGGAAACTGTCGCTGTCGGGGGTCCAGGGGCTGCCGTCGGTGGTAGAGATCCGTCCGCCGGCCTCGGCGACGAGCAGCGCTCCGGGCAGCAGGTCCGCGCGAGCCCCGGCGAACTGCCAGAACGCCTCGATCCGCCCGGCGGCCACATTCGTCAGATGCAGAGTCGCGGGCACCGTCGTGCGCACCACGAGCGCGTCGAGAAACATCTCGGTGATCGAGGCACCGACGCGCCGCACCAGGCGCTCCGGCTCGTCCGGGCGGGCCTGGCTCGTGGCCACGATGCTCAACGCGAGGTCGGTGGCCCCCGACACCTGCAGGCGGCGACCATCGAGGTAGGCACCGCCACCGGCGAGCGCAGTGTAGGTCTGGCCGGTCAACGGCAGGTGGACCACGGTGAGCACCGGCGCGTTGTCGCGAACCAGGGTGGCGGTCACCGCCCACTCCGGCAACGCACGCAGGTGATTGACGTTGCCCTCGGCCGGATCCACCACCCACCATTCACCCCCCGGCAGCGCGCCACCGTCGAGTTCCTGTTCCTGCTCCACCCAGCCGGCGTGTGGGCGCAACGTGTGCAGCCGCGGGCGCAGAATGTCCAGGACCACACCGTCATTGGCGCCAAGTGCCGCCATCAACTCTCCACGCGTCCGGGACAGGGTGACCTCGCCGAATCGTTCACGCAACGGCGCGCTCGCCGCGCGGACCGCGGCCTCGGTCTGTGCGAGCAGCGCGGCGGTGGGGGCAGGGTCGGCGGCGGTGGAGAAGGTGTCGGTTATCGACTCGGGCATGGTGGTGGTCCTTGTTTGAGCAGCGGTGATGTTCTCGACCGTAGAACCCCGATCGTTAACATCAAGTGCATGTAAGGCACGTTTAAGATGACTGTCATGCAATTGGATCTGAACCTGCTCACAGCGCTCGACGCGCTCTTGGAGGAAGGCAGCGTGGCAGGTGCGGCGGAGCGCTTGCATGTCACCGCGCCGGCGATGAGCCGAAGTTTGGGCAGGATCCGGCGCACGACCGGGGATCAGATCCTGGTCCGCACCGGACGGACGATGACTCCCACGCCCTACGCGCTGTCAGTGCGCGAACAGGTCCACGATCTGCTGGGACAGGCTCGAGGCGTTCTGGCGCCCAATCGCGAACTCGACCTCGCCACACTCGAACGCACATTCACCCTGCGCTGGCACGACGCTTTGGTGGCCCTGAGCGGCCCCCGCCTGCTCACAGTCGTGCGCGAGCAGGCACCCGGGGTGCGGCTGCGTTTCATCGCCGAATCCAGCATCGATACCCCCGAGCTACGGCGCGGGCAACTCGATCTCGCCGCAGACGCCGACCGCCCATCCGCCCCCGAGATCCGCGCGGATCGCATCGCCGAGACTCAGCATGTGATCGCCGTGCGCCACGGGCACCCGCTCACCGAGGTCGAGACCCTCACCCCCGAGCGGTATGCGGCGGCCGAGCACATCACGGTCTCGCGGCGCGGGCGCCTGAGCAACCTTCTCGACGACGCGCTCGCCCGCCTCGCGCTCGCCCGCCACGTGGTAGCGAGCGCGCCCACTGAACAAGCCGCCCTGGAATTCGTGCGAGACTCCGACCTCGTCGTGACCATCCCACAATCCACCGCGCGCACAGGCGCCGCGGACCTCGGCCTGGTCCTGCTGGCGTTGCCGTTGCAGTTGCCGCCCGCAGCGGTGTACATGTCATGGCATCAGCGCTACGACACCGACCCGGCACACATCTGGTTGCGCGAGCACGCACGAACCGCGTTGACCAGCGCGATGACGTGATTCCCCCGCGATACCGCGACACGCTGTGCTCGAGCTGCCCTGCGCCCGGGCGCTCCCGCGTCACCTGCCGGTCCAAGCTCTGGTCCATGAGCGGCTCGAAGCCGCGGAGCCAGCGCGTCGCGCTGCGTGAACTGTCCGTGCGGCGGGACCGCGTGGAGACGGTGTCCGGGTCGGCTTTTCTACACATCGACGCGGGCGCCCATGATCACGGTGCGTTCCCCGGGTAGTCCGAAGTATTCGGCGGCGTCGGCGGTGATGTAGGAGGTGGCGATGAACAGGCGTTTGCGCCAGGGCGCCATGGTCGGTGCGGGGCCCTTCTTCAGTTCGATCTTGGATAGGAAGTAGGAGGCGTTGTCGATGTCGATGGGGCCCTCGGTGTGTGCGGGGTCGAGCCGGCGCAGGGTGTCGGGGATGTTCGGGGTTTCCATGTAGCCGAAGTGTGCGGAGACGTGGATGATGCGGTCTTCGGCCCAGCCGAGTGCGTCGACCTCGGTGCGGTCGGTGTCGGGTACTCGCGGCACCGGGAGCGTCACGATCGACATGATCACCACGTGGTCGTGCAGGACGTGGTTGTGTTCGACGTTGGCTCGCATCGTCAGGGACGCGGTTTCCTTGCCGCGGTTGAGGAATACGGCGGTGCCGGGGATGCGCCGCAGTGGTGGCTGGTGGTCGTGTAGTTGGTCGATGAAGGTGCGCAGTGATCCTTCTTTTGCCTCACGGGCGTGGGTGACGATGTCGCGGCCGCGCTGCCAGGTGGTCATGGCGGTGAAGGCGGTGATCCCGATCAGCAGCGGCAGCCACGCGCCGTGGACGAGTTTGGTCATGTTCGCAGCCAGGAACAGCAGGTCGACGGTGAGCAGTGGGACGGCGCCGAGCAGGATCAGCCAGAGCGGGGTCCGCCATGTGGTGTGGGCGATGTAGAAGAACAGCAGCGTGGTGATGGTGATCGTGGCGACTACCGCCATGCCGAACGCGAATGCCAGGGCCGCTGAGCTGCGGAACGCGAAGACCAGGGTGATCACCGACACCATGAGTGTCCAGTTGATCCATGGCACGTAGATCTGCCCGATGGTCGATTCGGAGGTGTGTGTCACCCGCAGCCTCGGCAGGTACCCGAGCTGGGCTGCTTGGGCGGCCACCGAGTAGGCGCCGGTGATGACCGCCTGTGAGGCGATCACGGTGGCCGCGGTCGCGAGTATCACCAGCGGTAGCCGCGCCCAGCCCGGGGCGAGCAGGAAGAACGGGCTGGCCGCTGCGTCGTCGTCGCCGAGCAGCAGCGCGCCCTGGCCGAGGTAGCTCAGGGTGCAGGCCGGGAGCACCAGGCCGAGCCAGCCGCGGGTGATCGCGCGTCGACCGAAGTGGCCCATGTCGGCGTAGAGGGCTTCGGCGCCGGTGACCGAGAGCACGATCGCGGCCAGCGCGAAGAACGCGATACCGAAGTGCCCGGCCAGGAAGCTCAACGCGTAGGTGGGCGACAGGGCCTTCAAGATCTCGGGATGCCGTGTGATGCCGGCGATTCCGCAGGCGCCGATCGTGACGAACCAGGCGATCATCACCGGCCGAACAATCGGCCGACCGCCGCAGTGCCGCGGCGCTGCACCGCGAACAACGCCACGATGATCACCACCGTGATCGGCACGATCAGTCGTTCCAGGCCCGGTTCGACGACCTTCATGCCTTCCACCGCGGACAGCACCGAGATCGCGGGAGTGATCATGCTGTCGCCGAAGAACAGTGCGGCGCCGAAGATGCCCAGCCCGGCCAGCACTACGGTGGTGCGCCGCCCCCGCGCTCCGCCGAGGCGGCGCAGCAGGGTGATCAGGGCCATGATCCCGCCCTCGCCGTCGTTGTCGGCCCGCATCACCAGCGTGACGTAGGTGAGGGTGACGATGATCATCACCGACCAGAAGATCGGCGATACCACGCCGTACAGGTTGTCGGCGCCGACGGGCACCGGGTGCGGATCGTCGGGGTTGAACACCGTCTGCAGGGTGTAGATCGGGCTGGTACCGATATCACCGAACACCACACCCAGCGCACCGACCACGACCGCGGTCCGGACCGGCCCCCGGCCGTCGGCGGTGTGATTCGGTGTCGCGGTATCGGATTGAGTGTCCATCGATCAGCTCCTCGATTGCCGGCCCGCAGCCTGACGCGCCGCAGCGCGCCATCGGGTCGCGGTGGGCGCGCGTCGATGATGTCGGCGACCTGCCGGTTGCCTGCGTGCCCTCCGGCCGGGCAGGCCCCGGTTCTCGGTCAGGCCGACCGGTGGCCGCTGGGTGGTTGAGCGCTCGAGTGCCTGCGACACAACGGCTTTCGAGCAGAAGCCGCCCCGCGGGCAGTGTCGTGAGAGCGGCGTCGCTCGGCCTGGTCGCTGCGCCGAGCGCGCCGCTGCTCTCTAGTCGTACGGCTGGTTCATGGTGTGCTGGAACTTGATCGCGGACGCGATACCCACCGGGACTCCGACCACTGCTGCGCCGAGGATCGCGCCCAGACCGCCGAGGACTCCCGCGCCGGCGAGACAGCCGGCGAGGAGGGTCAGCCCGCCGGCATCGAGGACGGGCGCCCCGAAGATCGCACCCGCCACGGCACCGACACCGCAACCGACGGCGGCGCCGATGAGACCACCGGTCATGGTTCCGACTCCGCTCGCCAGGCCGAACTCGTTGACAGCGGCCTGAATCGCCGCGTCGAATCGCTCGGTCCGGGGGTCACCATCGATGTGGTCGAGGCGCAGACTCGGGGTCGCTTCCCGCACCGCGTCCCGCACGTTCTCCGGAGCCACCGCGGCTGCCAGGGCCTTCGGCTCGACCGCGAATTCCGCGACGCCGGCCACCGCCCTGCCGGCGGCATCCCGCACCTGGAACTGTCCGCCCTGGGTGATGAGGCTGGCCGTGCCGGTCTCGATAACCACGGACCGGTCGCCTGTGTCGCTGGTGTAGAGCACGCCCGGCATGATCTCCGTCCTCAGCGTGCGGCTTTCCGGTGCCGCCGGGGCGGCTACGGCCGCGGTGGCTCCGAAACCCACGGCGCCTGCCATCGTCACTACCACGCTGAGCGCGCGGACCATCGTGTTCATAACTTCCTGTTCCTGATCGTGCGTCGAGAACGCAGCCTCGGGCCCGGCAGGCAACCGCTGCCATCCGTGGATGCGAATCACGCACAGAATGTGCGCCGACGGGACTGTTCGGCCGCCCTCCGATGGCCGCGAATCGCGTTCTCCGCCTGTGTGTTCTCGACGTTGAGCAGGCTCAACATAGCGAAATGAACTGCCGCTTCCCGCCCAAGCGGTACCTGGCGGCGGGTTTTTAACGGATTCCTCCAGTCACCGATGCCGGTATTGACGCCCTGTTTACAGCTGGCGGACAAGGCAACTCGCGTCGGGGCGTCCTGTTCGGCGAGCGAGTGGTGAGTCCCGACCCCAGACCGGCCACGCGCCGGTTACCCGTCGAGCTGGACGGTTTCGAAGATCAGCTGTCGGGCCGCTTCACACGGATCCGGCTGTGGCGCCGGGGCCCGCAGCCGCACCCACCAGGTCACCGTGCCCGAGTCGGCCGCCGACGCCCCGCACGACGCCGCGTCACGGGGATCGTGCCACTCGAACCCGCCGAAGCTCTCGCTCACGAAGGTCTCGGTGCGGTACCCCAACTGCACGGCGATCTGCCGGTCGAACATCAGCGAGTTCGTCCGGAACCAGCTGTAGGAGACATCGACGCTGTCACCGGCCGCGGTCACTCCCACCCAGGAACACACTGTGGGCGCGGCCTGCGCGCGCACACCGTCCAGTCCTGCGGTCACGGCGATGTCCTTGTCCGTCAGCGGACCGCACCCGGCCAATCCGCTCGCCTCCGCCGGGTCCGGCGCCGCCTCGGACCGGTCGCCGGACGAGCACGCTGCCAGCACACCGACCGCCAGTACCACAGCTGCGGGCAGCGCCCGAAACCGATTGCGCCGCATCACTGTTACCTCTTCGTCAATGTCGTCTCAGCGAGTGTGCGAGTGCCCGCGCACACATCTCTCGCCGGCGCCGCGGTCGTGTCGACTGTCCAGGTGATGAAGTCGCTGTCACCTGACGGGGCGGCGACCTCGCACGCCTGCGGCTGGCGCCACAGGTATCCGGTCCGCCCGCCGACGCTGATCTGCTCGCGCTGGGCGCGCATCTCCTGCGGGCCCAGCCGGTATCGGTCGATCACCGCCTTTCGAGAGCGGCACATCCTGCGTCGCTACGCTGAGTCGTCCCGACATCTGAACTCCGGTGGCGATCGGTAAGGGCGCAGGCGGGCAGTCCGGGGCCTACCGGCGCGCTCAGAGCCAGTGGTTGCGGCGGAACGCGACGACCAGGCCGATGCAGATCGTCACCATGATCGCCAGTACCAGTGGATATCCCCAGACCTGCCGCAATTCGGGCATGTGGTCGAAGTTCATTCCGTAGATGCCCGCGATCATGGTGCGCACGGCGGCGATCGCGACCATCGCGGAGATCTTGCGCATGTCGGTGTTCTGCTGCACCGCGACCTTGCCCAGCGCGGCGCTGACCAGAGCGCTCAACGTCTCGTCGAAATCATGGATGCGTTCGGCCACGACCGTGTGGTGGTCGGCGACGTCACGGAAGTAGCGGCGAATCTCCTTGCTCAGTGGGGCATCCGGTTTGGCCAGGACCTGCAGCGGGACGCCGAGCGGCACGACCGCGCGCCGCATCTCCACCACCTCGCGTTTGAGTTGGTAGATGGGTTCGATCGCCATCGGGCGGCCGGGCGAGAAGACCGCCTCTTCCATCTGGTCGATGTCGTCTCCGACCGATTGCGCGACGTCGAGATAGGAGTCCACGACGAAGTCGGCTATCCCGTGCAATACCGCCGCCGGCCCCAGCGCCAGCCGTACGGGGTCGGCCTCGAGTTCCCGGCGCAGTCCCGCCAGACCGGAATGCTCACCGTGGCGGACCGCGACCAGGAAATCCGGCGCGGCGAACACGAGCATCTCTCCCGTCACCACGATCTCGCTGACAGTGTGCAATTCGTGTTCGACGTAAGCGACGGTCCGCATCACCAGGACCAGGGTGTCGTCGTACCTGTCGAGTTTGGGACGCTGCCGGCCCGTGACCGCGTCCTCCACCGCCAGCGGATGCAGCGCGAAAGTCGCTGCGATATCGGCCATCTGCTCGGGATCGGGATCATGCAACCCCGCCACTGGGCGCCGGTCACGATCGCCGCCGCCAGCGAGGTGACGGTCGGTCGAGGCACGTTCTCGGTTCATGCCGGCCGGTGGCCGCGGAGGTGAGCGGAGCGCTCGAGTGCCTGCGACACAACGGCTTTCGAGCAGAAGCCGATCGGCAGGGTCACGGTCGTGAGGACGGCGTTCAGGTGGCAGGTGAGGTGGCGTACGGAGCGATGCGGGAGGAACGCGGTGTCGCCGAAGTGTTGCTCGGCCATCGGTGTTCCTCGTTTCTCCGGCTCGACCACGGCGCTGTTACGGGACGGTGGGTGGTGGTCAGGCCATCTTGCGGCGATAGATGGACGTGGCGAACAGGTAGGCGACGACGAGGATTCCGGCACACCAGCCCAGGGCGATCCAGATGTCGTTGCCGACCGGCTGTTGCGCGAACAGGTCGCGGAGGGTGTTGACGATGGAGGTCACCGGTTGGTGTTCGGCGAATGCGCGCACGGGGCCGGGCATGGAACCGGTCGGCACGAACGCGGAGCTGATGAACGGCAGGAAGATGAGCGGGTAGGAGAATCCGCCCGCGCCGTCGACGGTCTTCGCGGTGAGGCCGGGGATGACGGCGAGCCAGGTCAGCGCCAGGGTGAACAGGAACAGGATGCCGGCGACCGCGAGCCACGCCGACACGCCGGCGCCGGAGCGGAAGCCCATGAGCAGGCCGACGCCCATGACGACCACGAGCGAGATCAGATTGGCGACCAGTGAGGTCAGCACGTGTGCCCACAGGATGGACGACCGTGTGATCGGCATGGACTGGAATCGCTCGACAATACCGTTCTTCATATCCAGGAACAGCCGATATGCGGTGTAGGAGATGCCCGAGGCGATCGTGATGAGCAGAATGCCGGGCAGCAGGTAGGTCACATACGAATCCGACCCGGTGTCGATCGCGCCGCCGAATACATAGACGAACAGCAGCATCATGGCGACCGGCGTGATCGCGGTCGTGATGATGGTGTCCGGGCTACGCAGGATGTGGCGCAGGGATCGGCCCAGCAGGTAGCCGGTGTCGCCGAGGAAATGCGTGGTCATCGTTGGTCCTTACCGGTCTGTGCCGACGCTGCGATGTCACCGTTGTCGTCCTCGCCGACCAGGGCGAGAAAGACGTCTTCGAGAGTGGGTTGTTTCTCGACGTATTCGACTTCGGCGGGCGGGAGGAGTTGCTTGAGTTCGGCGAGGGTCCCGTTCACGAGAATCCGCCCCTTGTGCAGGATCGCGATCCGGTCGGCGAGTTGTTCGGCCTCGTCGAGATACTGCGTCGTGAGCAGTACCGTGGTGCCGCGTGCGGCGAGTGCCTTGACGGTCTGCCACACCTCGATGCGCGCCTGGGGGTCGAGCCCCGTGGTGGGCTCATCGAGAAAGATGACCGGCGGATTCCCGATCAGGCTCATGGCGATGTCGAGGCGGCGGCGCATGCCACCGGAATAGGTCGAGACTCGCCGGGCGGCCGCGTCGGTCAGCGAGAATCGCTCGAGCAGGTCGTCGGCGACCTTGCCGGGGTTCTTCTGGCGCCGTAGGTGGGCGATGAGCACGAGATTTTCGCGCCCGCTGAGGATTTCGTCGACGGCGGCGAATTGTCCTGTGAGGCTGAAGGACTCGCGTGCGTCGGCCGCCTGTGTGGCGACGTCGAAGCCATTGACGGCAGCCGTGCCCGCGTCCGCCTTCAGTAGCGTTGACAGTATTCGCACGACCGTGGTTTTGCCCGCTCCGTTCGAGCCGAGCAAGGCGAAAATGCTGCCCCGCGCGACGTCGAACTCCACGCCCCGCAGGACATGCAGTTCTTTGTAGGACTTCTCCAGACCCTGCACATGAATTGCCGGAGCTTGCTGTGTCGTCATCGAGCTACCGTCCCTGTCCGGTGTCTTCGCCGGCGGCGCGCTCGATGGCGTCGATCAGCCGTGTCCGTTCGCGGTTCTTCCACGAGTCCTCTTGGTAGTTGCGGGCGAACGCTTCGATGAACTCCACCGGATCGTCGCCGACGACATCGCGAACCGGGGTGCGATCCGCCGCGCTCTGCTCGAACAAATCGATGAGATCCACGAAAATCGCTGTGCCGCCGCCGGGGCCGAGGACCATCAGGTACCGCTCGAACCCGTCCACCGCCGTGCGATAGGCCGCCGGCAGCTGTTTTTTGCGCGCCTGGTACTGCCGCCACCGCTTCTTGTCGCCGAGGTCGCCGATCACTTTTTCGATGAACACGATTATCTGCCTCCTGTTTCGTGGAGTTGTTCGAGCCGTTCGGACAGGAAGTGCCACGTCTTCCAGAACTCGTCGAGGTATTGCCGCCCCTGCGCGTTGAGGGAATACACCTTGCGCGGCGGGCCCTTTTCCGACGGGACCTTCTCCACGTCGACCAGTTCCCTTTTCTCTATCCTGACCAGCAGGGCGTAGATGGTGCCCTCGGCAATGTCGGAGAAGCCCTGCTCCCGCAGCCACGCCGTGATCTCGTAGCCGTACGCCGACCGCCCCGCCAAGACCGCTAGGACGATGCCCTCGAGCGTGCCCTTGAGCATCTCTGTCATCTGCTTGCCCACGAACCACCTCCTTGCTACTCAGCGTCGCTGACTACCGGTAGATAGTAACACTGAATAGTGGAGGTGCAAGCCCTCCCGCGGCGGGGCACTGGGGCAGATCCGAGACGTCTCGGTCTTTCGGAAGACGAAGCCGCGGAGCGCCAGGAAGCGCAGGCCGCCGACCATCGCCATGACGCCGACGACCGCCCCCGCCTGTGCGATCTCGCCGAGGCCGGGCGCCCAGAATTCGAGACCGGCCAGCGCCGCCGTGCTGATCAGCAGGCCGATCAGCGCCAACCCGCCGCCTTCCCACTGTGCGGTGAACCAGCCGACCTGCCCGGCTGCGCGGAAGGTGAGCTGCCGGTGCAATTCGTTCGCGATCACCGTGCTCACGATCGAGCCGGCGGTATTGGCGACCAGCGTGCCGCTCCCGGACAGGGCAATGAACAGCAGGACATAGGCAATGTTGCCGAAACCGCCGACCAGGGCGAAGCGGATCAATTGGGCGACAACGTGTTCACTGCCCAGATACCGGCGCACGCGGTCGAGCCATTCCGCGCCCGGCATCGGGTAGCAGTCGGCCCCGAACGTCGCGGCGATGCCATCGAGGACCGCCATATCCCCATACGTCTCCCGCGGCCCGGAAGCCGCAATTGCCATGCTGTCCACACGGATACCATCGCCAGCCCTGCTGACACCGGCCTGACACAGGTCTGACGTACCCACCGGCACGGTGTTCAGCCTGGCGCGGTCCCGGAGAGGTAGCTCCCGGCTGGCCTCTTCGGCGCCGTGACCCTAGTCCTTTCCGGGTCTCGGACCGCACGTCATGAGCGGTCATGCACACGGCTGCGCGGGGTCGGCATTGAGGGCGAGTAGTGCGATGCGCGCACTGGTCCGGCACAGGCCCGGGGCGTCGTCTTCCGCCATGCGGGCGGCACGGCATTGCTCGGGCCGAGTCGTTGCTGTCCGGAACTCGTGCAGGCCGGAGGTGTCGGCGTCTAGTGTGTTCACGACGGCCGCGTGGGAGCGGTGCGGCAGGCGGGGGAGGATCCATGGCGGACTGGCAGAAGATCAGCGGCATCGCTACGGTCGTCGCGATTCCGATCTCCATCCTGATCGCGGTCGCACAATGCGGGGCGGGTTCGAACGACCCGACGCCGCCGACCTCGAGCACCACGGCAGGGGCCGGAGGCTCCGGGCATGCGGTGCCTCCGAGCGCGTCCTCAGGACCATCCGAACAGCCGTGGCCCGGCGACCCGACGGGCGCTTCCTTCCAGACGGGCACCATCTCGATCACCGCGTACACCAATCTCGGTGGTGACTCCTTCAATCTCGACAAGAACAAGACGGAGAACGGTATCGCCGAAGGTTCGGACCTGGTGGCACAGGAGGCCGGCCTCGGCGCCAACAACGGCACCCAAGTCGCACGCTGGTCCGGTCCCGAGTCGCCGACCTTGCACGACTGCCGCCAACTCCCCGACGTGGAATACGCGAAGACCGAACTCATCGACGCAGGCAGCTTCGAGACCGCGACACGCTACTGCGTGAGGTCGAGCGAGGGCCGCTTCGGCCGCATCCACACCATTTCCGCGCGAGGCGGAAACTTCCCCCAGTTCAACTTCAGCTACGTGCTGTGGAAGAAGCCCGGCGACAAGTAGTCGGCAACCCGACTCCGACGCACAACCAATCTTCCACCACATGTTCGCTGTCGTCCGGCTAGTTTGCGGACCCGTTGTGGTTCAGTCGGTTTCGGTAATGACCTTCGGGACGCCTCGGAGTGATACCAGTGCGAATGCCGCGACGCCGATGATCAGTGCGGTCCCTATCGACAGCGTGACCTGCATGCCGTCGACGAATGCCGCCTGTGCGCCGGCGGCGACTTGTCGGTACAGGTCGTCGGGGAGTTCGGTCCGCAGCGCGGTGCCGAGGCTGTCGCGGATACCGTTCGCCTCGTCCGCTGAGATCGATTCCGGGACAACGACAGTGGAGCGGTAGATCCCGGTGAGGATGGTGCCGAGGACCGCGATTCCCAATGCCGCACCCAATTGCGTTGCGGTCTCGGAGATTCCGAACGCGGAGCCCGGGCGGTGGCGGGGCGCCGAGGCGAGCACGGTGTCGGCGGTGGTGGTGAAGGCGAGGCCCATGCCGAATCCGGACAAGAGTATCGACGCCGCGAGCACGGGGTATTCGGTGTCGACTCCGCTGGCGAGGGCCAGCAGCGCGGACGATACCGCGGTGATACCGAGTCCGAGCGCCACGGTACCGGCGCGGCCGAGACGGGCGATGAGCGGCGGGGTGAGTACCGCGCCACCGATCAGCGCGCCCAAGGCCGCGGGCATGGTGGCCAATCCTGCTCGCAGCGGTGACCAGTCGAGAACCATCTGGAAATACTGGGCGAGGATCATCGATTGGGCCGCCAGCGCGAGCATCATCACGAAATTGACGGTGATGGAGCCGGTGAAGCCACGCGACCGGAACAGGCGCGGATCGATGAGTGGTGCGACCGCCCGGGTCTGCCGGCGCAGGAACAACGCGATGCCCACACATCCCAGCGCTGCCGCGACAATCACGCGCGCTTGCCCGAGCCCGTTGGTGGCCTCCTTCAACGCGTATACCAATCCGAGGACCCCGGCGACAGACAGTGTGACGCCGATCGGATCCAGCCGGGCGGGGTGCGTATCCCGGACCTCGGGAAGTACGCTCAGCCCGATGGCGACAATCGTGACGGTTATCGGGACGTTGACGAGAAATATTGCCCGCCAGGAGAATACGTCCAGAATGGTCCCGCTCACGAGTGGTCCGAGTCCGACCGCCAGCCCACCCGCGGAGCCGAATACGCCGAGGGCCATGGTGCGCTGCCTGGCGTCGGTGAATACGCTGCGAAGCAGACTCAGCGTGGTCGGCAGCATTGTGGCCGTGGTGACACCGAGCAATACCCGCGCCGCGATCAAGGTCTCCGGCGTCGGCGCGACCGCCGCCAGTATCGACACCGCGCCGTAGCCCGCCGTGCCGAGCAGCAGCAGGCGTCGGTGACCGATCCGATTGCCTATGCCACCCATGGTGATCAGCAGCCCGGCCAGCACGAATGTCGAGATGTCGGCGATCCACAGCAATTGCGTGCCGCTCGCGCCGAGATCGGCGGCGATACCCGGAAGCGCCATACCCAGCGCGGTGAGATCCCAGTTCGGAATCACCGCGAGCAGGCACGCGACCGTCAAGGTGCCCCACTTCCGCACCGCCGTAACCGTTTTCGCGCTCGCCGTCGGATCGTGAGCGTCGGAACTGGTCATCGAATTCACGGCTCGACGGTAGAAATGCCGAACACGAATCGGCGTCCCACTGCGGTAGGGGCTCGGGTAGCACGGTGGTATCAAATCGGCCGTGCACCCTGGTCGCATGTCCCCGGCGTCAGCGACGGCGCATGAACGCCACCAGGCAGCGTTCCTTGAATCTCGGACTGTCGAGGCTCCGCTCGATCACGCTTACCAGTTCCCACCCCTGGGATTCGAGCAATTCGATGCCGTTGAGCAGGTGCACCACCGGCTCGAAGATGACGGAATTGTTGTTGCTCGATGCGCGGGTCTCCACCCGGGGAGGCGAACTCAGAGCCAGGTTCCGGTGTGGATAGGACCGTAGATCCACGACACCGTTCAGTACGGCGATCACGTCGAAGACAGGTCCAGGTACGGGAGCGTTCACACCTTCATCATGCGTCGTCAGCCGCCGAAACCGGCCAGCGCCGAGGCCAAGTCGGGCACTTCGAGCACCTTCGTGGCCTGATCGCGTACGTCGGGGCAGGTCTGGGTGGTGACGTCGTCGATGATCGACTTGTCGCGGATCACTTCGTCGTTGAGCCCTTGGTTGCGGGCGGCCCAGTTCTGGACCGTGCCGTTGAAGCTGACCTTGCCGAGGACCGTGCCCTGGTCACGCCAGTTGTCGATTTCCGGGGCGATCATGTCGCACAGCTGCCGAGCTGCCTCGGGGGTGACCTTGTCCTCGTCGGTGCCGGTGGTGGCTGTCGTGCTCGGCATCGTGACCGGAGCGGTGGTGGGCGCCGACGTGTCGGTGTCGTCGTCGCCGCAGGCCGCCAGCATCGCGCTCGCCGCCATCACCCCGACCACAACGGCCGAACGCATCCGCCTGCTGTGCCGCGTGAACATGTGTCGCCTCCTTCGAACGGGGAACATTACGTCGGCGTTACCCGGTTTCGGCCGTTTGATGCGGATCGGCCTCCGCCACGAGTTCGTCGCCGATAGCGTTGTGGCGCATAGCAGACAGAGCGTGTAATGCGTGCGTGCGATCGAACCAGAAGAACGCGTCGTAGCGGTCGCCGAGGACGGTGGGCACATAGTTGCCCCACTGTTCGCGTTCGGGGTGATAGACGACGCCGATCGCCCGGTGGCCCAACTCGTCGCCGAGCAGATCGGGGCGATCCCCGCTGGGGAAGACGAACACTCCACGCTCGGGCGCGTGCGCGTGCAGCACATCCTCGAGCGATCCGGCGCGTGCCGGGGGAACCGCCAGTTCGCGTGGTTGCGCACCCCAGAAATCTCCCGCGACCACCGTCCCGCGATGGCAACCGAATCCGATCAGCACCACCCGATCACGGCCGTAGCGCTGCCGTGCGAGCTGGCCGATATTCACCTCGCCCCGCTCGGCCATCGTTGTTGCGCGCGCATCGCCGACGTGGGTGTTGTGGGCCCATACGATCGCCTTCGAATCGGGCCCGTAATGGCTCCGCAATCGCTCCAGTGTGGCGTCCATGTGCCGGTCGCGGATATTCCATGAGTGGCGATCGCCGCCGATCATGGTCCGGTAGTACCGCTCGGCACCGGCGACGACTTCGGCGTTCTGCCACGCCCGGAACGCGTCCCCACCGTCGGCGGCCGCTCTTGCGCGCAGCCGCACCAGCAGATCCACCACCTCGTTCTCGCAGCCGGCCGGAACGAACCGGGCGGCGCGGGCATAATCGGAAATATCCCCGTAAGGCTCGAAACACCGGTAAGCCGACAACGCCGCCGGCATTCCGGCCGGATCGTGCTCACGCACATGGAGCATGATCTCGTGCAACGACTCCCACAACGAATACACATCCAAGCCATGGAAACCGACGCGGGCGTGTTCGTCTCTTTCCGCGTTGTAGGTGCGCAGCCAGCGCGTGAAATCGACGACTTCCTCATTCGCCCACATCCATGTCGGCCACCGCCGAAATGCCAGCAACGCCGCGCGCGGATCCTCGGGTGCGCCGGGCAGACATCGCACCGAACGGTCGACCCGGTCGCAGTCGGGCCAGTCGCCCTCGACCGCCACGAACGAAAAGCCCTTCTCCACGATCAATCGCCAACTCAGCAACGCCCGCCAGCGATAGAACTCGTCGGTGCCGTGGCTGGCCTCACCGATCAATACGACCGAAGCATCACCGACCCGGTCGAGCAACACATCCAAGTCGCCCGCATCCGTCAGCGGGGTGGCCAGTGCCGCGACGTCATCGCCGTACCGAGACATATCGACCTCCTCCCACCGTCGTGCTACCCGGTCGAGAAGCGTCGAACCACTATGCGCGGGCTTGTGACGGGTGGGCTGGGTAAGGTCCTCGGGTGAGTGAAGGTGAGCGGGAGTCGGCCCCATCGTTATTGCGGGTCCGAGTTCGGATGGCCGGCGCGGTTGCGGTGGTGACGATCGAGGGCGAGGTCGACAGCGGGACCGCGGGGCGCATGGCGGCGGCGGTGCGCGAAGGGTTGGATCGCACCAAGGCGGGGTTCTGCGTCGTGGACCTGACCGGAGTCGAGCACTTCGGGGCGGCGGGTTTGAAGACTCTCGCCGCGACCAGCAGGGAGGCCGAGAACCGTCGCGAACCCCTGCGGGTGGTCGTCGACGCCAACCGCCCGGTCATTCGGCCCCTCGAGCTGTCGGGACTCGAGGAGGTCCTGGCGCTATATCACAGCGTCGAGGACGCACTCACCGCCTGACTCTCGCGCCGCGGTTCGGTCGCCTGGCTAGCTGCCGTCGGGTTCGTCGGGCGGTGGCGTGGCGGTCATGGGGGGAACGCGGGGGCGATCCAGCGGCAGCTCGGCCCACACTGTTTTGAACCTGGCGTAGTCGATCACGCCCCACCCGGTGGCCAAGCGGTCGATGACGGTCATTCCGCGCCCACCGCGGTCGTCGGGTGTGCGCAGGTACGGCCCGCCGGGCCCACAGTCATCGACCTCGATTCGCAGCCGTCCCGGGCGTGCTTGCACCCGGAACCGGGCCCGCCGCGGCGGCCGCCCGTGTTCGAGGGCATTGGTGACCAGTTCGTCGGCGACCAGCACCGCGTCTTCGACCACGACACCGCTCCGCGGAGCGAGCAGCGTGCGCACCGCCTCCCTGACCTGCCACAGCGCAGTGTCGTCGAGATCGAATTCCGCGTCGTGTTCCTCGCCCTCGCCGATCGGCCCCAGTGGCGCCCTCATCACGTCCACCCGCCCTCTCCGCAAACTCGGGATACCGCCTGGCTACCCCACGATCGCGGCGCGAAAACCATTGGGTGACAGGGCTCGCGGCGCGACAGTCGGCAGCGTCGGCGGCGATTGCCGATGGTAGCTAAATCGGTGCGCACACGGAGACGCGGGTCCGTGTGTAGGAGGCGGAAGCCCGGGTACGCACGGCACAGAAAACCCAGAATTCGGAGGTCTCGTGATGAGTAAATGGCTTACCCGTGTGGGCGTCTCCGCGGCGGCGGCGACAGTGGCGGCGATGGCGTCGGCGGGGCAGGCAGCGGCGGATCCGGCCAGCGTGGCGATCGACGGCAGTATGCAGGTGATGGGCATGAACGTCCTGCATGTCGATGCGCAAGGCCGGGGTGATGGGCCGGCTACCGGCACCTATGTCGCGAATGCGCAATGGGGCAATACGGCATTACCGGTCAAGGTGACCGGTCCGGTGACTTGTCTGCGCGCGCAAGGTAATACCGTATCGCTGGTCTATCCGATCACCAGCGCGCAGCCCGTGATGGTCTTCGCGCCGGATTCGATGGCCATCCAAATTACGGTGGCCAAGGGACAGAACGGCGCGCCGAACATGATCGGATACGGCATTCCGATGCCGACCAGTTCGTTCCGCGACTGTCTGCCGGGCCCCACCCCGATGGTGTTCGACGGGACGATCGATATCAGCTGATACCGCAAGTCGGGCACCGCCGTCATCGCTGGTTCGGTGACGACGAAAGGTCAGGGCGGCGCGCCGGTGAGGGTATCGGCGCGCCGCCGACATAGCCGAATCATGGCATCCGAGTAGCACACTCACAGGCCGCGCTCGGGAAAGCCCTTCGGGGCAGGTGCCGGCGGCTCTCGCATCCGTTGACGTGCCTCCATCTCGTCGCGCAGTGCTTGCAGAGCTGAACCCTGCCCTGATGTCTTCCCTGTCCTGGCTGGTCCCGCCCGGAAAATTTATGCTGGGCAACCGCCGAATTCGGGTCTTCGGCATCTTGTCGGGACAGCAGCGAGGAGGTATGCGGGTGGCGCGATCTGTGAGCCGGCGGCCATGGTTGGGGAAGGCTGGAGTCGTCGCGGTAGTGGTCCTGCTGATGTCGTGGGTCGGTGCGGCGGTGGCGCCGGCGGCGCCGGTGTACGCGCCGGTGCGGCAGGCGCCGGCGGGCGGATTCCAGGAATTGTCGGTGCCCTCCAGCATGGGGCCGATCAAGATTCAGGTGCAGTGGGCGGCGCGCGGCGGGAGTGCGGCTCTGTACGTACTCGACGGTCTGCGGGCGCCGGGCGATCACAGCCAGTGGACGACCGACACCGACGCGCTGCGCCAATTCGCGGGCGACAACGTCACTGTGGTGTTCCCGGTCGGCGGCCGCTCGAGTTTCTATACCGACTGGCACCGGCCGAGCAGCACCAATCGCCAAGCGACGACCTACCGGTGGGAGACCTTCCTCACCGCCGAATTGCCCGCTTTCCTGGCGCGTTTCGGCGTCTCGCGCACCAACAATGCCATCGTCGGCGCCTCCATGGGCGGTAACGCCGCCCTGACGCTGGCCGCCCACCACCGCGACCAGTTCAAGTTCGCCGGATCCTTCTCCGGATTCGTGCACCCGACCTTCCCGATGTGGAACGAAGCGATGCGCGCGGCCATGTGGGACGAGGGCAACTTCAACGTAGACGACATGTGGGGCCCCGCAAGCGATCCCGCCTGGCGCCGCAACGACGCCACCGAACAGGCCGAATTGCTACGCGGCCTCCCGATGTACATCTGGGCCGGAAACGGCGTGCCGGGCCCGCCGGACCTGCCGAACGGCGTCGGCAACACGGTAAATGCCATGGGCCTGGACGCAATGACGATGGTAGCGGCACAGATGTTCCGAGATCGACTATCGGCCTTGGGCATTCCCGCGCGCGTCGACATCGGCAACGGCACCCACACCTGGGCGTACTGGCAACAGGCCCTGGCAACAGCCCGCCCAATGATCCTCGACACCCTCGGCGCACACTGACCTGTAGGGGGTGCCTACGCCTCGGCTTCTGTACTCGGGGAGTACGAATGCGTTGCTGAGATAGCCCCAGCGTGAGGCGGGTAGGCCGGGGCGGGGCATTCGTTCGAATAGGGCGAGGTTGACCATGCCGACTGCGTCGCTGTCGATCTCGGCCAGGAATGTCGTCCGGCGGGATGACTCGGCGGCGTACCACTGGGCGAATTGATCGTCGAATCCGTTGTCCTCGAGTGGGCGGCCTGCTTGTTCCTCCGCCCATTGCCTGCGCAGCTGGGCCAGGGCTGGTATGTCGCGGTCGTCGGTCTGTCGGATGGTGACAGCGGGGGTGCAGGGCATCGGCCAGTATATGGCGCTCGACCCCGATAGGTGCTAGCGTCGCGCAATAAGTTCGGATTCTGAACTATTTCGGGCTGATCGGTTGGGACAGCGGAGGTCTGGATGACGTGGGCACGGACGACCAAGGCTTCCGGCGGCCCGGGATCGGCCGACTACGTCGTGGTGGGATCGGGCAGCGCGGGCGCGGTCGTCGCGCGACGCCTGGCCGACACCGGCGCGACGGTGACGCTGATCGAGTCGGGGCGGCAGCTTCGCGGACCGCTCGTCACGGTCCCCGGCATGTGCGGGGCCATCCACGCGATGACGTCGCTGCAACGTCGCGTCACCTGGCCCGCCTACTCGGTTGCGCAGCGGCACATGAACAATCGCAGACTTCCCCAGTCCCATGGCCGGGCGCTCGGCGGCGGCAGCGTCATCAACGGCATGGCGTTCGTGCGTGGGAACCGCCGCAACTACGACGACTGGGCGGCCGACGGCGCCGCGGGCTGGGGATTCTCCGATGTGCTGCCGTCTTTTCGGCGGCTGGAGAGTTTCGAGGACGGGCCGAGCGAGCTTCGCGGCGGCACCGGTCCGATCGCGGTCGGACGGTCCACGGGTCTGGCTCCGGTCACCGAAAGCTTCATGGCCGCGTTGTCGGCGACGACCGGCATCGGGCCGAACGACGACTACAACGGGGCACAGCAGGCAGGCGTCGCCGCACTACAGCAGAGCATCGGCGCGGGCCGGCGGGTGGGCACCGATCGCGGGTATCTGTGGGCCGCCCCGCCCACTCTCCGGATAGTGACCGGTGTGACAGCGACCCGGGTCGTCGTGGAGAACGGCCGCGCGGTCGCAGTCGAGTTGGTAGCGGGCGGGAATCGTCGGATCGAGCCCGCGCGGGCCGGCCGTGAGGTCATAGTCTGTGCCGGATCGCTGGGCACGCCGCGTCTGCTGATGCTGTCCGGCATCGGCCGTGCCGCGCATCTGCGTGAGCACGGGATCGATGTCATCGCCGACCTTCCGGTGGGCGACAACCTGCACGATCATCTGTTCGTCCCGATGTCCTATCTCGCGCCCAGCGGTCGGCGCGCATCCCCGTTGAGCTTTGCCGGAGCGATGGCACGGGAATGCGTGCGCCCGCGATCGACATATCTGTCGAACACGCTGTTCGAGGCCGTCGGCTTCGTACACAGCGGAGTCCGGACCCGGACGGACGTGCCCGACCTGCAGATGTTCATCCTGCCCATGAGCTATCCGGAAAACCAGGACGAGCCGGGACTGCATCTGGCCGCCGACCCGTCGCCGTCGCTGACCCTGCTCCCTACGATGCTCTACCCGCAGAGCCGGGGGACGGTGCGGCTGGCGTCGACCGATCCGTTCGCCGCCCCCCTCATAGACCCGAATTACCTTGCCGAACCGCAGGATTCGGCGACCCTGATCGCCGGGATGGAGCTGGTGCGCGAGACGATCGGGCATGGCGCGGTCGCCTCGGAGGTGGGGCGCGAGGTGCTTCCGGGAGCAGGGGCAACCGGTGTGGACTTGGCGGAGTTCGTGCGGCGCAATGCGTCGGGTGTGTACCACCCGGTCGGAACCTGCCGGATGGGCACCGACGAGCGTGCGGTGGTCGATCCCCGACTGCGGGTGCACGGCATCGCGGGACTTCGCGTGGCCGACGCGTCGATCATGCCGAGCATCGTCGGCGGCAACACGAATGCCGCGGCGATGATGATCGGCGAGCGGGCCGCCGAGCTGATCATCGACTGTGGTCGGTCGCCTCGCCCGCACGCAGCGGATTAGGAACGGACGGCTGCGGTTCGCCGCTGAGCTTCCGGAGTGTGGCGATACAGGCATGAAGTTCGTCGAGCGACACCCCGGCGGCCTTGGCGCGGAAGTACTCGTGCAGTCGATGCAGCGATTCCTCTTGTGTCGCAACGCCTTTCCGGGTTACTTCGAGCCTCGTGACCCGGCGGTCGGTGGGCGACAACGTCCGTCGCAGCAGGCCCGCCGCGACGAGCTTCTCGATGTCCGATGTGATCGTGCTCGGCAGCACGCTGAGGAAATCGACCAGCAGTCCCGGGCGGTCGAGACCGGCGTGGACGAGAAAGACGATGCCCAAGGCGCGTTCGGAGATTCCGCGTCGCCGCGCGACCGGCAGCGTCAGGTTCGCGATCATCCGCCGCACGTCGGTCACGGCACCGAGGAAATCGACGATATCGCTGTCCTCAGCAGCGCCAATGGTGTCGGTCACGGAGTCAGACTGTACTCCATCTTCCCGAATATTCATTTTCTGAACTATATGGGTTACGCTCTACTTCGAGGCGAGAGTCGCCTCCTGCGCCCTGAGGTCGCGGGGGATCCGCACGGAGTGCCATGAAGTCGTCCGAATCAAAATCCACACCGTCATGGCGGACCCTCACCTGCTGGGTTGTCGCGGTTGTCGCGGCCGGGGCCATCCTCGTGACCTCCGAAAAGCACGGGCCGGCGGCACCGGACAACCGCAATCCCGACGGAGCGAATACGCCATTGCCCGTCGAACCGCTGCTTTCCGGGATCGACTGGATCACCGTCGGGCAGGTCGCGGCGATCGGCCTGTTCATCGCGACCGTCATCGCCTCGGTCTGGGGCTGGCGGCGCTATCCGGGGCATCCGGTGATATTGATGGTCATCGCGTCCAGCACGCTGTTCTGGCTCGACCCGTACAACAATTGGGCGATCGGCCTCGTCTACAACCCGCGACTGTGGCACTTTCCCCGAGAGTGGCCGTGGCTGAACATATCGCCGATCATCGAGCCGCTGACGTCGTTCGTCTACGCGCCCTACATCCTGCTTCCGTACTTCGTGGCGATGCCGATCCTGCGAGCCGTGCAACGCCGCCGCGAGCCGGACGCGCTCGTGTGGCGGCGCCCGTTGATCTGCCTGGCGGTGCTGACTTTCGTCGTCGGTCTCCTCTGGGACGCCGCCCAGGAGATCTTCCTGGTCCGCACCCAGTTTCTGACCTACTCGCATGTCATCGACTTCGGCACGATCGATGCGGGCAAGAACAGTCAGTTCCCGATGCTGATGGCGAGTGTGCTGATCACGATCGTGATGATCCCGGCGTCAGTGCTGCTCTATCGCGACGATACGGGGCGAACACAGGCGGAGAAGATCGCCCGGCGGTTCGGCTTCCACGCCCGCCATCCCAGGCTCGCAACGTTTTTGGTGATGGCGGTTGCGCTCAGTGTCGCGATGTTCGGCTTCAGCACGTCGTTCTGGGCGGTGCGCGCGACCGGCGCGGCGTCCACGGTCGCTTGCCCGTGGCCGTACCCGACCGCGAAGACGTGGGATCCGCGCGGATACTACGAATCCCAGGGCGCCCCAGGGCCTTTCACGTCCGGAGCCGCCGACACGTGGCAGATCGGGCAGCCCGACGGCCGACCCGCCCGCATCGACCAGGAATCCGACCGCTGCGGCCGCCATGATTGAGCGAACGGGACACCGATGACTCTGACGAACAGCGCCGCGCCGCAAAGCTTCCGGGAGACACCGTTCTACCGCCCGGTCGGCGACGAGGTCGAGATCTTCCGGGCGGCGGCCGGCCGCGGTCTGCCGTTGTTGCTGAAGGGTCCCACCGGGTGCGGAAAGACCCGGTTCGTGGAGGCCATGGCCGCCGAGAACGATCGGCGGCTGATTACGGTGGCCGGGCACGAGGACCTGACCTCCGCGGATCTGGTAGGCCGTTTCCTGCTGCGGGGCGGCGAAACGGCTTGGGTGGACGGGCCTTTGACGCGGGCCGTGCGCGAGGGCGCCATCTTCTATCTGGACGAGGTGGTGGAGGCGCGCCAGGACACCACCGTGGTCATTCATCCGCTGGCCGATCACCGTCGTGCGCTGCCGATCGATCGACTGGGGACGACGGTGCCGGCGGCGCCGGGTTTTCAGCTGGTGATCTCCTACAATCCCGGCTATCAAAGCGTGTTGAAGAATCTCAAGGAGTCGACGCGCCAGCGGTTCATCGCCATCGAACTCGGTTTTCCGCCCGCAGAAATCGAGACCGAGGTGGTCGCGCACGAAGCCGGGCTCGACAGCGGCACCGCGCACGCACTTGTGGTGTTGGGCAACACGATTCGCGATCTGGACGGATCGCCGCTGCGCGAGGTGGCGTCCACCCGGATGCTGATCCTCGCGGGCAGCCTGGTAGCGGAAGGATTGAGCCTGCGCGCCGCCGTGCGGTCGGCCGTGGTGCAAGTGCTGTCCGACGATCATGAGGTGGTCCGCGCGCTCGGCGAACTCGCCGACGCCGTGCTGCCCCGAGCATGATCTCCGCCGACGCGACAGGGCCGGGCCGGTTCCGGTTGCTTGCCGCTCATGTCGCCGGGCGTTCGGTCGAGGTCGCGTACGCACCGGCCGGGACGGCCGCGCACACCACAGGCCGGACGATCTTCGTCACGGCCGGGCGGCCCGCGGCCGAGCAGCGGCGCGAGCTGCTGGTGCAGGCCGCGCTGCTCGGTGCGGGAAGCCTGGATCCGCCTCTGGTGAAGGCGTTGCGACGGCGTCCTTCCCTGGCACGCCGCTATCTCGCAGTCGAAGGCCGCCGGGCTCTCACCGCACTCGCGGCCCCTCTCCGTGCTGCCGCCGATCTGCCCGTCGAGGGGGAAGCGAGCACCACGACCGCCGAGCACTCACTGGCGGTGGCGCGACGGCGTGGACCGGTCGCGGATCCACCGCCATGGTTCGGTGTCATCGAACCCGCCCGCCTCCTCGCCGCTGCGGATACATGGACCACCGGGAATGCGCCGCACTCGAGTTTCGATCCGCTCGACATTCCGGAGGCCGACGATCAGTCCGGCGGAAGCAATGCCGGGAAGTTCTTCGGGAATCCGTTTCTCAGTTCACGCACGCTGCTGGATCTCTTCCGCAATGGATTCGGTGCCGCTGGCCAGGGTGGAGACGGACCAGCCGCCGATATGAAAATCCGTGCCGTGCGCCGAACAGGTACGGCCGGAATACACGCGAGGCCGCTGTCCACGCGCATTCGGTTCGATGATGACGGCAAGCCGGACGCCATTCTCACGTCGGGTGGCGCCCTCTACCCGGAATGGGATGTCCACCAACAGAGATACCGGCCCGAATGGTGCCGAGTGATCGACTTCCCCTTGACGGACGAGGTCGACATCGCCGCCGCCGCGATCGCGCCCGACGACGTGCTGCGCCGGCGCCTGGCCCGGGTCGGTCTGGGCCTCGAGACCCTTCGCGGCCGTCCCGACGGCGACGAACTCGACCTCGAGGCGCTCGTCGACCTGTTTGTCGACCTGCGCTCAGGCTACTCGCCACCCGAACACGTCTACCGCGAACATCGCAGGCTGGCACGCGATCTCGGTGTTCTCATCCTGCTCGATGCCTCGGGGTCCGCCACCGAGACCGATACCGACGGCCTCACCGTGCACGACCATCAGCGCCGCGCGGCCGCCACGCTGGCCGCCACCCTCGAAGAACTCGGCGACCGCGTCGCCGTATACGGCTTCCGGTCACATGGCCGCCGCGCGGTCCATCTCCCGTCGATCAAGACATTCGGACAGCGCTTCGGCGCCGTGGAACGAGCACGAATCAACCGGCTCCAACCCACCGGCTACACGCGCCTCGGCGCCGGGATTCGCGGCGCGGGCCGAATTCTCGAGACTCGAGCGGGAACACGAAATCGATTGCTGCTCTTATTATCCGACGGATTGCCCTACGAGGACGGTTACGCAGGCCATTACGCCGAAGCCGACACCCGCAAGGCACTCGAGGAACTCCGTGGCGAGGGCATCGGCTGCCTATGTCTGTCGCTCGGTACCGACACCGAATCCCTCGATCGCGTCTTCGGACCCGGCGCCTACGCATGCGCCAGGACGCTGGCCGAACTGAGCCCTCGCATGGACGAACTCTTCCTCTCCTGCCTGCGGGAGTTCAGCGCGCCGACACCGTAGCCGAGGTCACGCGTGTTCCGCCGTGATGATTCGTTCCAAGGTCCGGCGGAGTGCGGCGAGGTTGTGGGATCCGACGACTCGCGCGCGCCGGGTGTCGATGTCGGCGAGGATTCGGGCGGCGGCCGCCTGGGCTTCGTGGCCCTGCGGGGTGAGGCGAATGATCTTGACGCGCCGATCGATGGCGTCGGCCGCGCGTTCGACGAAGCCGAGTTGCTCGAGTTCGGCGACGGCTTCTCCGACGGATTGTTTGGTGATGCCCGATCGGTCGGCCAGGTCGGTCAGTCGGGCTCCGGTGTCGTCGATGAACCGGAAGACGACGCCGTGGCGTGGCTGTATGCCGGGAAAGCCTTCCTCGGCCAGCCTGCGATGCAGCTCGGTCAACGTCAGGGCCTTCACCTGGTCCAGTAGCGCGGGCAGCGGTCGTTCCCACTGCCGAGGTTCTGCCTGGTCCACTCCCACCTCACTTTCGTCAGGGCATCTTATCAGGCTGCTTGACAATTATGATCAGGTCACCTTACTTTCTTGATGAGCGCAACCTTTGAGAGGGAGAGAAGAGATGAAGGCAGTGCGATACCACTCCTACGGTGGCAGTGAAGTTCTGGTCTGCGAACAGGTTCGGCGGCCGGTCGCGGGTCCGGGCCAGGTCGTGCTGAAGGTGTCCGGCACCTCGTTCAACATGCTGGACGTGGCGATCCGCGCGGGCATTCTGCGGGAGATGATCCCGGTCGCGTTCCCGCACATTCCGAACTGCGACGTAGCGGGCGTGGTCACCGAGGTCGGCGCGGGTGTGCGGGGCTGGAACGTCGGCGACGCCGTGATCGCATTGCTTCCGCCCGATGTACCGGGCGCGGCCGCGGAGTACGTCGCCGCGCCCGCCGAAGCGCTGGCGGCCGCTCCGCGCACTGTCCCGGCGGCCGACGCCTCGGCACTGCCTCTCGTCGGATCGACGGCCTGGCAAGCGCTGTTCGAGTACGCCGAACTGCAAGCGGGGCAACATATCCTGATCAACGGTGCGGGTGGCGGGGTGGGCGGATACGCCGTCCAGCTCGCCGTGCGGGCCGGTGCCGTCGTGACCGCCACCGCGAGCCCGCGCAGTCGCGAGCGCATTCGTTCCTACGGCGCGGAACGGATCGTCGACTACACCACCACGGCTGTCCCTCACGCGACCGACGGACAGCGCTTCGACGTCGTGTTGCAACTCGTACGCGACAGTTCCGAGAACACCGCGCAACTGGCGGAACTGGTCGCCGACGGCGGAACCTTCGTCAGCACCGCCACTCCCGGCCCAGACCATGCCGGGCGCGGAGTGCGAGTGCGGCAGGTCCTCGTCCGCAGCGATGCCGCACAGCTCGCCGAGCTGGTCAGCCGGGTCGACGCCGGAGACCTGACAGTCGATGTGGCCGAACGCCGTTCGTTGACCGATCTGGCCGCCGTCCACGACCGGGCCGTCGCCGGGCAGCTTTCCGGCAAGACCGTATTGATCCCCTGACCCACGCACACGCCCTACAACCACTTCACCTTCCGGGCCGCTGCCGCGCGGCTCTGTCGAATTGTCGTGCGGACAGCCGAAGTCATTCTCGCAGTACCGATTCGGTGTGTTCGCCGAGCCGTGGCGCGGGCCGGGCGGGGACATGGACACCGTTCACCGACATGGGCGCACCGGGCGCGAGGTAGTCGCCGATCCCGGGCTGGCGCAGCGGGGTGAACAGCGGATTCTCGGTCACGCGCGGCTCGGTGACGAGATCGGCGAAGCTACGGTAGCGCTCCCACAGCACCGAGGTACCGGCGAGGGCGGTGGCGACCTCCGTGCCGGTGCGGTCCTGGAACCAGGGTGCGAACAGGCCGGTCAGCACGTCGCGATAGCGGTAGCGGGCGCCTTCGTCGGTGAAGTCCACCCCCAGCGTCGTCGCCAGCGCGGCGACCGGCGCCGCGGTGCCGGTGAGTTCGGTGAGATCGCGAAAGTGCCTGGGGGTCAACGCGACCACCATGAACGACACGCCGTCGGCGCTGGTGAAGTGCTGCCCGTATTGACCGTAGAGGGCGTTGCCGAGGCGCGGGCGCTCCCGTCCGGTCAGCGCGGCCTCGGCGAGGAAGCCGAGGTTGCCCGCCGTGGCCAGCGCGACATCGTCCAGCGGCAGGGCGACCCGGCTGCCCTCCCCGGTCGTGTCCCGGTGCCGCACGGCCGCGGTGATCGCCAGTGCCGCATAGATACCGCAGAGCAGATCCCACGCCGGAAGCACGTGGTTGACCGGACCGTCGTGGTCGGCGGGCCCGGTGACGAGCGGGAACCCGGTGGCCGCGTTGACGGTGTAGTCGACGGCGGCCGTGCCGTCGGCGCGGCCCAGTATTTCCAACCGGATGAGGTCGGGCCGCCGGGCGGTCAGCGCATCCCAGTCGAGCTCCTCCCGTCCGGCCGTGTTGGTGAGCAGAATGCCTCCGGCGGGTCCGCTTTCTGTGATCAGGCGGGCGACGAGCTGCCGCCCGTCCGGTGAGCGCAGATCTACTGTGACAGAACGCTTTCCCTTGTTCAGACCGGCCCAGTAGATG
The DNA here is from genome assembly GCF_029868745.1 of Nocardia wallacei. Classification (GTDB taxonomy): domain Bacteria; phylum Actinomycetota; class Actinomycetes; order Mycobacteriales; family Mycobacteriaceae; genus Nocardia; species Nocardia wallacei_B. The sequence continues at coordinate 43,977 of NZ_JARWOP010000295.1, forward strand.
CTTTCGCCCGCGTCGGTGAGCGGCCACCGGTGACAGTCGGCCGCTCCGCCGATCGGATCGACGCGAACGACATCCGCGCCCAGCTGTGCCAGCGTCATCCCGGCCAGCGGCGCGGCGACGAAACTGGATATCTCCACGATGCGCACACCGGCCAGGGGCTGTGTGGGCGAGGGGGCAGTGGTCACGCCACGATCCTTTCGACTACGGCGGCGTCATCGCGCCGACAACAGCTCGCGCAAACCGGCGATATCGACCTTGCCGGTCGCCCCGCGCGGGATATCGGCGTCGGAATCGAGCAGCGACCACACCGTGGGTACCTTGAAGGAGCTGAGCACCGCCCGGGCAGCGGCGCGGAGCCGGTCGGGGGAGGTGTCGGCGGTGTCGCACACCACCGCCGCGGCGACCCGATCACCTTGTGGCCCCGGGACATTGGTGACGAAGGCCTGGGTGACGCCGTCGAGACCCCGCAGGGCGGCCTCCACCTCGCTGGGGTAGACGGTGGCGCCGCTGACCTTGAACATGTCGTCGGACCTGCCGTGGTAGAACAGGAATCCGTCGTCGCCCAGGCACCCGAGGTCGCCGGTCTCGTAGTAGCCGTCCACGGTGTAGACGTCCTCCCGGCTGCGCCGGCACATCCCCCGCAGGATGTGCGGGCCCCGGATCTGGATGACTCCCACGATGCCGGAGCGTACCGGACGTCCGTTCTCCGGATCGGTCACGCGGACCTCCATTCCCGGAAACGGCCGCCCGCAACTACCCCAGGCCGAACGCGGCATATCCGTATCGGCGGGATACCCGCAGTAGGGGCCGAACGATTCCGTCATCCCGAACAGATTGGCGCGGGCCCCGGGCCGGGCGCGCAAATGCGCGGGCAGCAGCGCATCCAAGCTCCCAGGCCGCAGCGTCGGCACCGCGGTGCCGAGCGTTTCGGCTTGGCGCGCAAGCCTTTCCGCTTGATCTGGCCAGCCTCGGAACAGCGTGACACCCTCGCGTCGCAATAGCTCCAGCGTCGCCTCCGGGCGCGGGATCGACTCGGTGACCAGGGTGGCCCCCGCCAGCAGGGCCGAGAGGACGCCGCCGCCGAAGCCGCCGACCCAGAAGAACGGCATGGGTAGGTACAGGCGGGTGCCGACGCCGATACACCGGCTCGCCAGTCCCGAACGGACGGCGCCGCACGCGCTGCCGTGCGAATGCACGACGGCCTTGGGAAGTCCGCGGCTGCCGGAGGTGAACATGATGACGAGCGGATCCGCGGCGGTGACCGTGCCGGACAGGGCCGCGACGATCGCCGCGGCCCGCGGGCTCGCCCCGGCGGAGGCGATCTGCTCGGCGGTTCGGACCTGCCGGAGCGCGGGGAGCCGCGGATCCCACAGCGGGTCGCGCCCAGCGGTCGGACCGAGATCGTCGAGATAGCGCCGCCCCCGGAACTCCTCGACGGTGATCAGGAACTCCACGGCGGCGACGCGCAGTTGGGTACGGAGTTCGGGCGGCCGCAACAGCGTGCTGAGCGGCACGAGAACGGCGCCGATCCGGCCGAGCGCCAGCGCGATTCGCACCCACTCGGTGCCGTTGGGCATGAGCAGGGCCACCCGGGTGCCCTTGCCGACTCCGGCGTCGACCAACGCGGCGGCCGATTCCTCGGTCGCCATAGCGAGTTCGCCGTAACTGAGCCGGTGCCGCGGATCGATCACCACGGGGGTGTCGGCAGCGTCGGCCGCACGGTCCCGCACCAGTTGGTCGATCGTCAGCGCGGTGGCCTTCTCACCGGTCATCCCAGGCGCCTCGGCGCTGGTCTCGTTGGTCGCGTCGCGGCGGCCGATGAGGTGCACGAATCCGTCGCTGTCGATGCGCGCCATATCGCCGACGGGGAACCAGCCGTCCGGGTCGAAGCACTCCTCGCGGCCGCGCTTGTGGTACCCCTGCATGAGATACGGTCCGCGAAAACAGAGTTCGCCGATATCCCCGGCGCCGACGGGCACACCGGTGTCCGGGTCGACGATCCTGGTCTCGAAGCCGGGAGCGGGCTTGCCGCACGATCTCCGGCGGCGCTGATCGGATTCCTCGCTGATCAGGGCGATGCCGCCGGTCTCGGCCAGCTCCAGCAGGCCGTGCCGCATCGAGCACACGTTCCACTTTTCGGATTCCGGCATAGCGATCGGCACGGCGGGATCGGTGGCGTCGGAGCACAGCAGCGTCGACCCGGCGACGATGGTTGCGAGTAGACCTGATGCGAATCCGCGGATCGAGAAGAACGGCGAGTCGCAGAACAGGACGTGGTGCTCGGTGAGACCGCGGATCTCGTTGAGGTCGCGCTGATGACCGAGCAGCGCGGCGTGGGTGTGCACCACGCCCTTCGGCGCACTCGTGGCACCCGTGGTGTACACGATGGCCAGCGGATCGGAGCCGTCGACATCGTGTTCCATCGCTTCGATCAGTGGTTCGTCGACCGTGTGGGCGAGCCGCTGGATATCGGTGCCGCCGCGCACACACAGCGCGGTCGCGGGGCCGTCACTGATCGCGACATGCCGCAACTGCGGGACCGCCGCACAGAACAAGCGATCCAGCGAGTCGAGTTCGGCGCCGTCGAGGAGCTCGGTCAGTCGCTGGACGTAGTCGTGCGTGGTGGCAATCAGGATGCGAACATCACTGTGCACCAACATCTCTCGGAGTTCGCGCGGCGTGGCGAAGGTGGGGAGGGGAACGACGACGGCGCCGATCCGCGCGACGGCGAGTGCCGCGACGGCGAACGCCGTTCCGGTGGGCAGCAGCAGCCCGACATGGGTTCCCTTGCCCGCGCCCAGCGCGGCCAGCCCGCGCGCCATTCGGGACGAAAGGGCCTGTGCATCAGCATAACTCAGCCGATCCGCACCGCAGACGACCAGCGGATGGGTCGGCCGTGCCCACGCGCGTTCCCGCAGTACCGCCGCGAGGGTCGAGGACTCGATGGATGCGATCGCCTCCGTGGTGTCGTGGTCGGTCATCAGCGAATCCTCGGTCCGGGCAGGTCGACGTTGTCGGATCGGCCCGCCAATTCTGCTGTGCCCAAGGGGTTTCCGAGCCGTGTGTAGATGAGCCCCTGGTCGAGTGCGGCGCGGTAGGGCTTGTCCAGCGACTCCCAGATCGCCTTCACGGTGCCCTGCGTGGCGGCCGCGGGCTTGGCGGCGATGGTGGCCGCGATCTCGTGGGCGCGGGGCCACAGCCGGTCGGGGGAGAGCACCTCGGAGACCAGTCCGATGCGTAGCGCGGTCTCCGCGCAGACGCGTTCGTCGTTGCCCATCAACGCGATTCGCAGTGTTTCGCCCAGACCGATGCGCCGCCGCAGCCCGATCGGCTCGAGTGCCGACACCAGACCGGCCGAGACGTGCGAGTCGAAGAATGTCGCGTTCGTCGAGCAGATCACCACATCGGCCTCGTTGACGAAGTAGAAGCCGCCCGCGGTGCACATTCCCTGCACCGCGCAGATCACCGGCTTCCACATCTTCTGCCATTTCGGGCTGAGCGCTTCGCCGGGATCCTCGTGATGCCACACGCTCGACGGCTGGCCGTAGGGCTTCTTGATATCCAGCCCGGCGCTGAATGCCCTGGTCCCGGCGGCTCGCAGCACTACCGCGTTGACCGAGTCGTCCGCTCGGATCAGGCGCCAGGCCCGGGTCATCTCCTCGCACATGGTGCGGTCGAAGGCGTTGAGACGTTCGGGCCGGTTCAAGGTGATGGTGGCGACGCGGTCGTTCGCGTCGACATCGAGCCGGATGGTGTCGAATGCGGTGGCGGGCGACATGGTGCTCCCTCGTCGGTTATCGGCCCTGGAACTCCGGTGCGCGCCGTTGCCGGAACGCGGCCAGTCCCTCCTTGAAATCGCTTGTTCTGCAAGATAATTCGAGGTCGAAAAGCTCATGGTTCAGCGACTGGGTGAGGGTGGCGTGCTGACCGTAGGCGAGCGCCTGCTTGGCCAGGCCGATCGCGACGGTGGGGCCCGCGGCCAGGCGCGCCAGCAACTCGCCGCCGGCGGTCTCGAGATCGCCCGCCGGTACGCAACGGTCGATCAACCCCCACCCGGCGGCCTCGGCGGCGCTCACCTTGTCGCCGAGCAGCAGCATGCGCCTCGCGCGGGCGAGGCCGATCAGGCGCGGCAGCAGCCAGGTCGAGCCCGAGTCGGGGCTGAAACCACGGGTCAGGAACGGTTCCCAGAACACCGCGTCGTCGGCGGCCACGGTGAAGTCCGCGGCGAGTGCGAGGTTGCAGCCCATGCCGGTCGCCCACCCGCGCACGCTGCAGACCACGGGGAGATGAATGGTGTGCAGGAGTTCGATCACGCGGTGCGCCGCGTGGGGGATGCGCCGGACCAGGTCGCCGGTGCGCGGCCGCGGCCCGTCCGCGGCGTTCCCGGTCACCCAGTCCACGCCCGAACAGAAGTCGGCGCCGGCGCCGCGAAGATTGATAGCGCGCAACGAGTCGTCGGCCGCTGCCACCGTAAGTGTGTTCACGAGGGTCTAGACCAACGGCCGGGTCAGCGAATTCCGCTGCCGGGTGCGATCGATGACGAGGTGCAGGACCGCGCCGTCACGGTCGATCGTCACCGAACCCTCGGCGTCGGATCCGGTATTCGCTGGCTCGCTCACTGTCCCACTCCGCATCCAACAAGCATACTGTTTTACATACCGTATGTGATACCGTTGTGCATTGCACAATGTAGCAAGCATGGGACGTGGAAGAAAGAGGACGCATGCCGCAGAACGGGCAGTCCAGCCGGCCTGGTCCGGAGGGGGGATCCGGATTCGGTGCGCAGCCGCTCGCCCAGACCGTGGCAGCGGCGGCGGCCATCCGGCGGCTCACGGGGCTACTGCTGTCGTTGGAACGGCCGCATGCGGCAGTGGACGACCTACTCGCGCGGCTGCCCGACTGGGAGGCCGCGCTGGCGGGGGGGGGGGCGGGGGGGGGGTTGGGCCCGGGGGGGGGGCGGGGGGGCGCGGGGGAGGCGGGGGTGTTGGGTGGCCCCCGCCCCCCCCGGCGGGGGTGAAA